>PMMG01000019.1 GCA_003162335.1 Dehalococcoidia bacterium | reverse complement strand
GCATTGTCAAGCTAATGAGTTGATTCGTTGAACATTGTTTATTGTTTTGTAAAGTAAAGAGTATAATGGGGCTAGTATTTCTTCAGGAGGGAAAACATGGCTGACAAATTAGACCCGGCAGTGCAAATCCGAATTATCGATTTAGCAGAAAAAATTTCCCAAAGCGCACGAACGTACAAGAACATTAACGATGCTATAAATGGTAAGGCTGAATTGTTTGGTATAGCTTACAATAAACTTTTAAAGGCTATTGAGCCTCAGCCGTAACTTTAAAATGTCGCTAAAATCTTTCAGGATTTTAACGGCATCCTCTTTTGTGTGTAAATGGTATTAACTTCTTTTACCGGGAGAAGTTAATATTGATGTTTTGTCTTTTTGTTTTCGATTGCTAACAATTCCCTCTTAAAATCATTCAGTAATATTAAGGAGATCATTACTTCGTCATAGAAGTAATGAATTAAGCAATCCAGGGATCAAAAAAGGGCGGTACCATACAGTACCACCTCTTTTAATCAAATATTTAGCCTGTGTTATTTTTTTAGCGGCGGGAGGGGAGGCAGTTTTTCAGGGTGGGGGGTCCTTGCGCGTAAAAGGTAAGCTTCGATCCAGCCGCGGGCTTTTTCGGGATTGTTGGCGGCATAGATAATCGACTCGTGGTCAAGATCATTGACGCGGTCGCAGGAAGCCTTTACAGCATCGATATTGATCTTAACGGCCGTTTCCACCGGCATTCTAACCGGGTTGATATCGATGCCAAACCAGCTCTGGTAGCTGTGCATTTTCAGGACATACATCATACCGTCGAGCAGTTCGGGAGAAATCGCGCCAACATTTAAATCCTGGTCGTAGTTGCCGAGCGGCTGACTATTCAAATGAACATGGACCAGGCGGCCTTCGGAGAGCGGCCAGCTGTAGGCATAAGGCAGGTCTTCATAGGCCATCAAAACATGACCGATTTCCGGATTCAAACCAACCATAATATCACCGCCATCGAGGATTTTACGGTTTACCGGATTCCGCAGCAAGTCTTGCACCTGATGACACATAATCATACCTTCGGCCGTGTTGCCGAAAAGGATGTGTCCGCGTGGTTCGTAGGGTTTGGGTTCGAAGGCCACGCGCACGCCAGGGACGGCATCCATGGCTTCGGCCATGCCTTCCACGAATCTGGCCCGCATTGCGGCAAAGTCAATTCCGAATCCGTTTTCATAGCCGTCGATACCCGGCCAGCAGATGGCAAAATCGGTCTTCATCACTTTGTTCAGTTGTAATGCACGTTTAAATAACTCGATTGCTTCCTTGCGTTTTTCTTTGATCGGACTGGACAACGAGCCGAATTCAAAGGTCTGGTCGCGGAAGAGCAACGGGCAAATGGCGATGAGTTTAATACCGGAATCTTTTTCGAATTTCTGCCAGATATGGAGGTTATCTTCATTTACTTCATTGGGATAATGTGCCTCCATCCCTTTGAGCCCGTAATCAGCCAAATTGGCAGCAATTTCCAGTCTCTCTGCGATAGTTCGTTCTTTGCCGTAGGGAACATGAAAACGGTTCCCGCCGGGTGTGAAAAACCAGACTCCCGCTGAGAATTTCGGGGTGAGTTTAAATGATTTCATGTGTTCGACCAGGTCTTCCGGTGAACGGCGGACTGCCTGGGGTTTGAGGTCAGTTAGCGACATAATTTGTGCTCCTTTAAGTGATAAATCCTTATTACTAAATTGATTATACAAGAATATTGATGATAATTAAGTTAATCGCAGGTGATGACACGCAGCACATTAATATCTGGTTCTACCCACAAGCCGCGGTGGCCGATTTCATCGCCGTTGCGCGTGCGGTCGACGATAAATTGATCGTTCTTATCGAAATGGCCTTCGTCCACACTGACAATGTAAGCGAATGTCCGGGCTGCGCCTTCCGACAGCGCCAAATCCCGCTGCATTTTAGCCAATGTAGTTTTTGGGCGCAGGTATAAGCGGCAATTGGCGCCGACCATATAGAATTCATTTTTACCGGCCTGGATGATCAGACAGTAGGCTGGATTTGCCGGCGCGGCTGTTCTGCCCAACCACCCGGCTCGTCTGTGCCGCCAATCCGTCCCGGCCCACAACCCGCGCTTATCTCCCAATTCGACTAAACCCGTAAAGCCGTCCAGTTCCAAAGTTTGCGAAGATAACTGGTCGAACTGGGTTACGGCGTAAATTCTACCAGTGCCCTGGTATTTGAGCAATAACGGGGCAATGGCAGCGGTGCACCACATGCTTTCCACCATGGATTGGCATTCGGGACGCACAGAGCCGTCCTGCGCCAGGATGAATTCGAGCCCGAAAAAGAAGTTAGCAATGGAATTGTATTCGGCAATGGCGTGGAACATGTTCTGGTTGCCGATCGTTTCCGGCATGAACAAAGGATTATCCTCGCGCGAATAAGCGGCGCAGACCTTTTTGAAATTATGCGTATCGAGCTGATAATTATCCGGTGCAATGACATCTAAATGCGGGGTGAACCACTTATAGATATCGAGGACTTTGGTAACCGCGCCGCCGGACGGATATGATTCGCCGGGCATAGACCACCAGGCTTGTTCCATCAACCAGACGTTATCGTACATGGGAATGTTATAAACAGCTTTTGCAACTTCAGCGATGGTGTCAATATAATTGGCGATACTCCAGGCGGTCATTAACTCCCCGGCTTCCCAATCGAACATTTGCGGCCAGCTGCCGGAGGCTTTACCGCCGGCTTTCTGCCAGATATCATATATTATGCCTTTTCCGGCTTTTTTCATCGCGCTAACTAGTTTAGCAGGGACCGGACTGTCATAAATCGCCTGTGCTTCCGGGCCGTAATCACGGTCGCTGCCGATGATACCGGATTCGTTTTCGATCTGCAGGGCGATCACTGTCTGTTCGGTGCCATCGACGGCCTTCAGGTGTTTGCAGAGCGCGGTGAAAGCTTTTTTGTCGGCTTCAAGGTTAGCCGGGCAGTGTGAGGAAAGGTTCCAGACATCCTTCCCGGTGGGGGCGATTACACGTTTAAAATGCTGAGGATTAGTTTTAACCCAGGCTGGAGCGTAGTCCATGTTGCCATTCTTCCAGGTGGCAAACCACAATAATATTAATTTGATCTCATTATGGCGCGCGCTGGCGATCAGCGCATCGACCGCGGTAAAGTCGAATGTGTCTTCCTTCGGCTCTACCTTATCCCAATATACCGGGATCTCCAGAGTATTGCCGTGCAATAATTTCACGATTCGGAAGGCTGTCTCCGATTCCTTATCGTTGTAGCCACTGGAATTACAGGACTGTCCGCCGATGGGAAAGAACGGCTTCCCATTCACTGTGAATATTCTTTTTATTTCTGTCATCGCAAAATCCCTCCTTTCATATTGTTGTCAAAATGATTAAAAGCGATTAGCTATTTATTTCTTAATGGGCAGATTGCTATCGCCGCGTAGATAGACAGGGATTTTTTCCAGCGGCGCGTCGGCGTCAATCCACTGACCGCCGTTGATTTTTTTGTCCGTCCATGCATCGGTCCAGCTAGTGCCGGCGGGCAGGTATACCTTACGTTTTCTGACACCGTATTCCAATATCGGAGCTACCAGGATATCCGGGCCAAAGAGAAACTCGTCATCGACGGCGGCGCAGTCTGTGTCCTCCGGGAAATCAAAGAAAAGTGGGCGCATCGGCGGTGTGCCTTTTTTGTGCGCCAGCTGCATCTGCTGGTTTACATAAGGTAATAACCGCTGGCGCATGAAGAGAATGTCCTTGATGATGTCATAGGCTTTATCGCCGAAAGACCAGACTTCATTCGCAGCGCCAGTTGATTCGGAGGTGAGCATGTTGGAAGCCGGGGTGCGAGGTTCACGGAAACCATGCAGGCGAAAAATCGGGCAGAAGACGCCGTACTGGAACCAGCGTACTATCAATTCCTTAAAATAGGGAGTGTTAATATTGCCGTTATAGAATCCGCCGATGTCGGTCGTCCACCAGGGAATGCCGCTCAGACCTATGTTCAATCCCGCCCTGACCTGCGTCTGCAGCGCCTCGAACGTGGAGAGAATGTCTCCCGACCAGATTGCCGCGCCGAAACGCTGAGTGCCGGCCCAGCCGGAGCGGCAAAGCATGACGTATTCGGTTTCCTTTTCTTCTTTCATCCCTTCGTAAAAGGCCTGCTGGTTCATAAACGGGTAGATGCAGCCAACTTCCTGGCCGTTGCCGAGGTGATAACGTAAATTCGCGGGTTCATTTTCTTCGGTCAGCTCCGGTTCACAGGCATCCAGCCACCAGACTTTGATTCCTTTATGGTAATAATTATCCCGCACTTTCTCCCAGACGAAGCGGCGGGCAGCCGGATTGGTTGGATCGTAGAAATGTGTAAAAATCGGGCCACTGGGTTTATTGTCGAAGAAGGGACGCGTGGCCGAACCGCCGCCCTTGGTGCGTACCAGCCAGCCGTTATCTTTCATCGTTTGAAAATTGACGCTGTTTTCGTTAACCGTTGGCCAAATGGAGACCATTAATTTAACATTCATTTCATTCAACTCGCGTATCATTGCATCCGGGTCAGGCCAACATTCCGGGTCGAATTTCCAATCTCCCTGCAGTGTCCAATGAAAGAAATCCGCGACGATCACGGACAGCGGCAGTTTGCGTTTTTTATACTCGCGGGCTACCGTAAGCAGCTCCTCTTGCGTCTTATAACGCAGCTTGCACTGCCAGAAACCTTGCGCCCATTCCGGCATCATCGGCGCGTGCCCGGTGGCATCGGCATATCCGCTCATGATTTCTGCCATTGAGTCCCCGGCGATGATCAGGTAATCAAACTGCCGTGCCGCCTCTGCAGTCCACCTGGTCTGATTCATACCCAGGTCCACCCGCCCCACGGCAGGATTGTTCCACAGAAAACCGTAGCCGCGGCTGGAAATTAAAAAGGGAATACAAACTTCGGTGTTGCGCTGAAAAAGCTCGATTACGCAGCCTTTCTGATCAAGGAATCCGTGCTGGTGTTGTCCTAGTCCGTAGAATCGTTCACCCTGATAGGCTTTAAAGCTGGCTTCCAGGCCGGACAGGTCACTGCTTTGCGGTTGAAAATTACGCGCAGGGTAAGGGTGCGCTCCGTGACGGGGATAAATTTCTTCCAGTAATACCGAATCGTCAGCGTTTTTGAAAAAACTGATAGCGCCTTCGGAGGATATTTTCGCGGTTATTTTGCCGTTCTTGAGCAAAGCGCCGGCGTCATTAATTTCAATCCTGGATTTCACTTTAGCCGGAGTCAGCAGCGCCCATAACGTATCCGTGATTTCCGGCGTCATTGTCGAACGCACCCTGAGGCTGTCTTGTCCCCAAGGTTGAATCATCAGCGTCTCGTGGTTTTTACTCCAGACGAGCGCCCCATTTTCTTCACGAAATCTGTTCATACCAACCTCTTGAGTTTATTTCCGTACATTTTAATGCGCACACGCTTGCATACGACATATTAACAAATTTTACGGTTAATTTCCATTTTGCCGGAATTCACGATAACCGGCTATAAGCGTTCAGAAAAAAAGAAGAGGGCATGTATTTACATGCCCTCTTCCTGTTAACCGATATGTCAGTAAACTAATGTCCCAGGGACGTTTTTAGCTTTGAGTCTATCCAGAAGCGTGCCCCAAATTGGAAGAACCATAGTGCAGAATTCGACCCTGTTGCCGACAGAGATTCATTTTGGGCGCTAAAACCCTTAAGCCATGGTTGATACACGGTAAAGAGTTGCGGCTGGCAAACGGATATTACGTAGTGCTGTTGCGCGACAAGCTGGTTTACTTTCTGCATAACGGCCTTATACTGGTCGGTGGTCGAGGCTGTGAGAGATTGTGTTACCAGGGCGTCGTAATTAGGATCGCTGACCATGGTGTAGTTAACCCGGTAGTTAGTATTAAAACGGTAAATCTGGATATCCGGTTCATAGTTCAGTTCCAGCATACCCTGATTTCTCGCCGCAATAGCGTCATGTTTATGCCCGGTCAAAACGTAAGAGAGCCAGGAAGACGGGTCCATCGCACGGATACTCATCGTGACCCCGATCGCTGCAAAATAGGACTGGACTACCTGTACCAGATTCAGGTCAAAATCATTAGAAACAACGATATCAGTAGTGAATCCGGTAGGATAACCGGCGTCCGCCAGGAGTTTCTTGGCTGCTGTGGGGTTATAAGTATATGTATCCTTCAAAGATTGCGGCCAATCAGAGTACTGATATGACCAATCTCCCATGGCGTAGGTGGTTAATGTACCGGGAAGGCTGGAAGCTGCGCCTTGATAATAGGTGCTGGCGATTTCAGGAATATTTATTGCCATCTGTAAAGCTTCTCTGACCTTGATATCGCTAAAGGGTTTCACGTCATTCCGCGGGTCTACTGTATAAATGGTGCCCAAGGGAAGCCCTATTTGCAACAATTCGGGGTTTGTTTTGGCCAGATTTTTAGAATCGACAACACTGACCTGGTCAAGGTAGTCGATCTTGCCGCTGCGCAAGGCTGCCAGGCAGGTGCTCTGGTCGGGAATAACAAGAATTGTAACCTGATCGATATAGGGAAGCTGATTCTTGGGGTATCGCTCGTCATATCCCCAATAATTGGGATTCCTAACGACGGTCAATCCGCTGGCGTCAACAAAGTCCTTTACAATAAAGGCGCCGCTGCCGATGGCATGATGCCAGTCGTTAAGATCTCCCCATTGTGTAACTGCCTCCGGGCATTCGATAGAATTCTGGATGCTGGAGGACTGCAATAATCCCGTTATCCCAATAATATTGGGCGTTTTCCATTTAAAGACGACGGTATATTTATCCGGCGCTGTTACGGATGTCAGGGTTTGTAGCTGTGCAACGCTGGAATAATAGGGGTCCACTTTGGTAAAACCATCACCCAGGCCGGTTATCCGGTCATAGTGATATACGATATCAGCCGCGGTCATTTCACGGCTGTTCGCCGGTGGAATATTCTGATAGTGGATTCCCTGTTTCATATGGAGAACATAAGTAGTAGAGTCTGTAAACTCCCAACTGGTGCACAAAAAGCCTACACAATAGTCCGGTGGAGTGTAGCCATTGGTGTAGTCGTATACTTTCGGGTCCAGTGTCCAGTCATTCGCGACCGGCTGTTCCATAAAAAACGCACAGAGCGAAGGATTAGATGTCCCAAGGTAGGGATCCCAGGTCGTGGGGTCTTTAGCCATTGGAAGTGTCAATGTGCCGCCGTATTGCGGAGTGCCAAGTTTATCCCACCAGTGACCTGTTGTGGGGGTGGAAGTAGAGGATGTTATGACAGGTGCCGTTGTCGAGGTTGAGGTAGTTACTGTGGTTTTGGTAGTAGTCGTGGTGGTTGCTGCCGCTGTTGTTGTAGTAGTAGTAGTAGTTGTTGTTGTTGTGCCGCAAGAAGCAAGTAACATGGCAGCCACAAGCAACAAGCTTAGTCCTAGCCAGATACCTTTGCGCTTCATTTCCTCCTCCATTCGATTGTTAATTTGATTCTGCTGCTAACCTAGCACATCTGGCTTAAACTACCATATCTATAAAGTAATGTCAAGCATGCATAAATAGATAACATCCCGCCAGGGAACAAAATTTAACTGAGGATTATATAAAAGGGGAAAATAGATAGCGTTGTTGCAGATACATGCAGTTTGCCTTATTGTTCAAGCAAATGGTATCATTTTTACACCGGAGGGAGAAAGATGACAAAAATCAATTCAGTGCTTGGACCGATCGATACTGCCAATCTGGGCGTAACGCTGGCGCATGAACATATACAGGATTCCTCGACGGGGATTCCACAGAATTACCCGGAATTGCTGGAGCCCGGATACATGAATCATATTATCGACGGATTGAACAAAGCACACGCCGGTGGTATCGAGACAATTATCGATGCTACTACCCTCGACCTGGGACGCGATGTGAATATTCTTGCCGAAGCTTCCCGCCGAACAGGCGTTAATATTATTGCCTGCAGCGGCTGGGCGTTGGAGAAACCGCGTTTCTTTCCGGGGGTTTCCGTAGAACATTTTGCCCAGGCCTTTATACGCGATATTCAAAAAGGAATCGCGGATACGAAAATAAAAGCGGGAGTGTTAAAGGGCGCGAGCGATAAAGCGGGCGTGCTTCCCGGAGAGGGAACAGTGCTGCGTGCAGTTGCCTGGGCGCATCTCCATACAGGTGCTCCGATCATGCTGCATTCCCACGCTGTCAATCAGGTAGCGCGGCAGCAGCTAGCTATCCTGAAAGAAGAAGGTGTAAATCTCTCAAGAGTAAAAATCGACCATGCCAATGATACGACAGATCTGGCTTATCTTACATGGATACTGGACCAGGGGTGTTTCCTGGGTTTGGACCGTTACCCGGGTTCGGTTATCAGTCCGTCAGACCGTACGAAAACTTTAAAAGCATTAATCGATGCCGGATATGCAGACCGGCTTTGTGTTGCGCATGATTGGTCGCTGGCGCGGTGCCTGTCTACAACCTCGGTCGCCGGTTCGCCGGCAAAAAGGGCAATTATCAATCCCCAAGGATTTCTTTATATTAAAGAAGTGGTCTTCCCTCAATTACGTGAAATGGGGGTCGGGGAGAATGTTATTCAAAAGATCCTGATCGATGGTCCGCGTAATTTCCTGGCAGGCGCTGGCAGCACAAAGGATTCAATTTAAATTTAATTATTCAACAGGCCGGTGTAACCGCCTAAAATCTGAAATTCTCACCGGTTTTAATTGTCTGACTCTGCTATGCCTCATGGTGTTCGATCCACTATTAACGGCTATTGACACGATAAAGCGTCGAATGATAGCATGAGTTTTGTTCGTATATTTATCCATGTGAAATTCCATCACGAAAAATACCTGTGAAGCATATAGGAATAATTATTTACGAATGCAAATCGAGCCAAATTTTATTACAAAACAAAGGAGATTTAGTGGCAAACATCAACCGCATATTCAAAGTAAATGGCAAACCGTTCTTTCCCATTGGCAGACACCACCTTTATATGGGCGGTTATACTGCATGGAATGAAGCCGAGAGTGAAATGAGCTTCAAGGGATTGAAGATGTGCAACGGTAATACTATGTGCGTCCCGATCTACTGGGACCAGATAGAACCGGAAAAAGGCAAGTATGACTTCGCCAGCGTGGATACCCTGATCAAACTTTCCCGCAAATATGAAGTCAAATTAATTTTCTTGTGGTTTGCGCACTGGAAGAACGGGGTGATGGACTTTGCGCCGGGATACATGAAAGCCGACCCGAACAAATACAAGCGGGTAACGGCACAAACCGGCGGCACGCTGTGGGTTCTTTCTTCACATTGCAAAGCGAATCTGGAAGCCGATAAAAAGGCGTTCACGGCGGTGTGTAGACATATTAAGGATGTAGACGGTAAAGAGCAAACTGTTATCGGTCTGCAGATTGAAAATGAGCCGGGCATCCTCGGCAGTGAGCGTGATTACGGCTCCGAAGCCGAAGCGGAGTTCAATGCGGCAGTGCCTGCCAAATTACTGTCTGCGATGAAGGTGGCAGGTGAGGGTAAAGAATATGACATCTGGCAAAAAGCCGGCGGCAAGGCGTCAGGCAGTTGGCCGGAGATCTTCGGCGCAGACGCCGGTGAAATGATGACCGCGTGGAGCATCGCCTCTTTCATTAATGAAGTTGCCAAGGCAGGTAAAGCCGTTTACAACATTCCCATGTTCGTAAATGTGTGGTGCATGGAACAACCATGGTGGCTGATTCCGGGTGAAGCTTATCCATCCGGCGGTGCGGTAAACAAAGTGATCAATATCTATAAATGGTTCGCGCCATACATAGATTTGCTTGCGCCGGATAATTTCCAGCCGGATCGCATCAATCATAATGCTGTGTATACCAACTATGTCCGGGATGATAATCCGTTGTTCATTGTCGAATCTCATCCCAATCTGAATTGCATGATGTACGATATTGCCGATTTCAACGCCATCGGCTACTTTGTGCACTTCAAACAATTACCGGATGGTTCGGTGCCGCCGGAGCAGCAAAGAAGGATTTCGCTGACCCGCGTCGTCGCGGCAATGTTACCGCTATTGCTTAAATACCAGGGAACCGGCAAGGTGCATGCCATCGAAGAAGGCGACCCGGGCATTCACGGGAGACTGAAATACCCGATGGAGTTCGACGGGTACCTGGGATTAATCGAATTCAGCGAAAGGAATCCGGAGCGCGGCTCAGGTTTGATTGTGCAGGCTGCTAAAAATGAGTTCTACGCGGCCGGTATCAACATCCGGTTAATGTTACGTCCCAAGCCGGTAATGGGCAAGACGCCGGTGGCTTTACTGGGCGCTGTCGACCTGTCACATCCCAGTTTCTGCAATTATACTGATAGAGTAGATTGGGGGCATTTCGACAAGAATGGCAAGTTCGTATCGGACGTGCGGCGCAACGGCGACGACATGCGCGGTGGTGTCTGGGTGGGGCCGGATAATACTGTCACCCGGATCATAACCAGCGACTAAAGTTTTGATATAATTGGCGGCGGAGAATCACAATTCTCCGTCGCCCTCAATGAAAAATAGCTATTAAAGATCCGAAATTGTGGCCTTTGAAAAAACGTGACTGCCTCCACTGATTAATAAAATATTTGCCATTTTACTCCTCCTGATTTATGCTGACCAGCTTACGGAGTTCAAACGCAATTTCCCTGCTTAAATTTGTCTAAACATTTTGCGGAATAAATATGATAAAGACCATTCGGACGTTTTGTTTCCATTTTACAAAAACAACATTGACAATTCTGAAGCACAATGATAGCATGTGTTTAATTTAAATGCATCCAAAAGAACATCCGTATGGAATATAAATAATTAAGCGTATAAGAAATAAAAATTTTTGAATACCTGGCACGCGTTATATATTGATAAAAGGAGGTACTATAAAATAACTATCGCTCGTTTTAACCCGGATTATCTCGGGTTTTCGCTGCTTTGAATCGCTGCCATGTTGGCTGCAAAACATTCACCCGCTTCCAGCCCCTGATGATATTGACAAATAAGTGAAAATGGAGGGATAAATTGAAGAACAAATTAATTTTGTTAGCTTTCAGTGTCTTTTTAATCGGCACGATGCTCCTTGCTTCCTGCACTACGACAACCACGACAACAACAACCACGACAACAACTACAACAACGACTACTACCAAACCGCCGGTAACTTCCACATCGACAACTGTTTCGACACCGGTGAAAACAACAACTCCTACTACCACAGGTAACTGGTGGGATTCGCTAGGTAAGCCGGTATACGGCGGCACTATGACGCTGCGGCTGCAAAACGACATTGTCAGCTTTGACCCTTATTTCGGCGGGCAGATGAACGTAGAATGCGATTACCTGGAAAGACTGATGATGGATGACTGGACGCTGTCACCATCGGTATTTGCCTATAATATTACATGGCGTCCTCCTCAGTACCTGGTGGGCCAATTAGCTACCGGTTGGGAATTTACAGATCCCAACACTTTTACATTCCATATCCGGCCAAATGTGCATTGGCAGAATATTGCGCCGGTGAACGGACGGGAATTTGTTGCGAACGACGTGGTTTTTCATTACGATCGCATGTACGGACTGGGACTTGGTTTTAAAGGCAGTCCTTTCGCCAACAAAGCGACCTACGCCGACTTGATTTCCATCACGGCTCCGGATAAATATACGGTTTCTTTCAAATGGAAAGGGAACAACCCTGAAGTTATCATGGAGACCTTACTGGCTGTAAATACCGACCTTCAATTTGTGGCTCCTGAAGTAGTGAACCTGTGGGGTGACGGCAACGATTGGCATCATACCATCGGGACCGGACCTTTTATTGTTAGTGATTTTGTCTCCGGCGCTTCGGCAACATTAGTCAAAAATCCGAATTACTGGGCTTTTGACGAGCGGTATCCGAAGAACCAGCTTCCTTACCAGGATGTGATTAAGTACCTGATCATCCCTGACCCGGCGACCGCAATGGCTGCCATGCGCACCGGCAAGATTGACGGAATGGACGGACTAACGCGCACTCAATCGCAACAGCTGCAAAAAACAAATCCTGAGATCAACCTGATAATCACACCGAGCGGCAATAGTTCCAGCATGGACCCGAGAAATGATGTGAAACCGTTTAACGATATCAGGGTCCGGCAGGCAATGCAGATGGCGCTCGACCTGCCGTCGATCGCTAAAAATTATTACGGCGGGATGTCCCAGCCGTATCCGGTCGGATTGACAACAGCTTCGGAATCCGGGTGGGCATGGCCTTACCAGCAGTGGCCGCAGGACCTGAAAGACCAGTATGCTTACAACCCCACGGCTGCCAAGAAGCTGTTAGCTGATGCCGGTTATCCCAATGGTTTTAACACTGACCTGGTAGTCGATAGCGGCGGCGATCTCGATTTTGTTCAGGTTGTGGCATCTTATTTCGCCGCGGTAGGCATCAACATGGAGATCCGCCCGATGCTGTCATCGGCTTGGGTTGCTTTTGTCCAGCAGGGGCATAAGAACGACCAGATCGGCATGCGCGCCGGCGGGTCGCTCGCATTGAGTTATGAACCGAGCAGACAACTGCAGCGGTTCTACACCGGTTACTCGACTAACTACGCGATGGTTGCCGACCCTAAATTTGACGCTTTCTATAATAGCTATGTGGCGGCTACCAGCGTCGACGCGATGAAAACCATTCTGCAGCAGGCGAACGATTACGTCGCGCGACAGCATCTGGTCGTCGCTTTTGTTGAGTCGAGCAGTTACCAGTTGATTCAGCCGTGGTTTAAGGGCTACAACGGTCAAACCGGCGCAATCTCCGGTACGGGAACAGGTCCCAGCACCGGTTTCTATCTGGCGCGGTACTGGATCGACCCGACTTTAAAGAAATAACAGCGATTACGGTTAAAACCGGCGACTAAAATAAAGGCGGCGAGGAGTTAGATCTTCGCCGCCTTTTATAATTCGCATTTATTAACTGATCGCTGAATACCGAAAGCTACCGATTTGATTCCTTTCACGTAGTCCTTTTCGATCTCGAACTTTAGTGCCCCACGCGGCTTTTCAATTGCGCTGACTAATGTCCCATGCTCTTTTTCAGTGTGCGGTCGATCCAGAAACGGGCTGAATAAAAGCTCAGCATACTGGGGCCGCCCGAGCCCATCCAGATCGAGTGAACCTGGGCGTTGAAACCTTTTAGCCACGGCTGGCATAATGAGTATTGCAACGGCAGTAACAAAGAGATTGCGTAATGCTGGCGTGCTACGCGCTCGTTGGCGTCTCTCAGCACTTTCTTCAATTCGTCTTCATTCGTCGCCGCCAATGCCTTCGGATAGAAGGAATCGAAAACCGGGTCGGCCACCATCATGTGGTTAGCGGAGTAGCCGGTCTGGAAGCGGGTGATCGCTCTTAACGGAGCGTAGGTATGACCGAGCGGACCGTACGGACGGTAGATCAACTGATCGTGTTTTTTCTCGATTTCCACGTAATTGACCCAGTCAGGGGTCTTCATCACGCGGACTTCCATATCGATGCCGATATCCGCGAAATAGGATTTGACGATCTGTAGTAATTCCATGTCGCCGTCTGTGTCGGCGATGACGTTGGTTTTGAATCCATTGGGATATCCGGCTTCCGTCAGCAATTGCTTGGCCCTCGCCGGATTGTAAGCGTATTCGTCCTTCAGTTCCTGCGGCCAATCTTCATAGGGGAAGCCCCAGCCTTTCATGTATTTGGTTGCGGTCAAAGTGGAAGGATAAGGCTCCACGGAACCATTGTAATGCTTTTTCGCTATCGCCGGCAGATCGATGGCCATCTGCAGGGCCATGCGGACCCGGATGTCATTGTAGGGCGGCTTATCATTGCGGGGCTGGATGGAAACGGTCGGTGAGCCCGGTGTCGCAATCTGGATAATCTCTGGGTTGGTTTTCGCGATGGCTTGCGCCCCTTTGAAGGAAATCTGGTTCATCACATCGATCTTACCCTGGCGCATCGCTTCTATCGCCTCGTTTTCATCCAGCATGATCAGCAGCTTCAGTTTGTCGGCGTAGGGCAGCTTGTTCTGCGGGTGGCGTTCATCAAAGGCCCAATAATCGGGATTCTTGACCAGCGAGGCATATTTACCGGCAACAAACTCTTTTAAAATATAAGGCCCGGTGCCGATGGCATGGTGCCAGTCGCGCATGTCGCCGTATTTTTTCACCACATCCGGGTTTTCCAGGCACTGCGCCAGACTGACGTTGTGCAGCGTCTCCATGATGAAATCCGGATTGGGTGTTTTAAATTTGAAAACCACAGTATATTTGTCCGGCGCGTGGATAGAAAGCAGATCCTGGAAGCGGATGTCCGTGGCGCGGTAGGGACTGGCTTGCAGGAAACCGCCGCCCAGGCCGTATATCCGGTGATAGTGGAACAGGACATCATCGGAAGTGAACTCGCGGCCTTTGGCCGGCGGGATATTCTGCCAGTGCACGCCTTTGCGTAAATGGACGATGTGCGTGGTGGGGTCGGGGAACTCATAGCTTTCCGCCAGGTTACCTTTCTGGTATTTGGCCGGGTGCCAGGCGATCTGGTAATCCCATTCTTCGGGGTTGACCGTCCAGTCATCCGCCACCAGCCGCTCCAGCCATGCGCCGTAAATGCCTGTCAGCCCCTCGGTGAAATAAGGGTCGAAATTCACCACGTCCCGGTTGATCCTGATCACCATCTCATCGCCGTATTGCGGTACGCCCAGTTTATCCCACCAACTTGCAGCTTTCTTTTCCATTTCAATCTCCTGCGACTTGACCGGTTATTATCCGAATAATGAATGAAACCGATTTAAGAATTGAAGGCAATTTTATAACGAAGAGGCGGGAATGTCAATGAAAAAAAGTGATAAGTTAACAGTTTTGAGTACTGAGTGCTATTGACAATTAATTGGCCGGGGTCTATCTATGGCATGTCCACTATGACAGTTTAGGCAGAGCCTTGATCATGTCTGCTTCTACCGGTATATTGGACACTTCTTACTTTTTCATCAGCGAAACACGATCCGGTGATAGTGTTTGTTTAAAGCCTTGAGAATAATTTGAAGTTGAACCCGCTATGACAATTTAGATAGAGTATAATAGTTGTCACTCAGGGCTTGACATACTGTGCAGACCCGGCGGAAGATTCGCGGATCCGACAACATTTAGTATCTTGTTTTTCAGTATTGCAAGCGCTTGGTTCCGTTCAAAAATTTAACATATAAGATTAAGAAGGATGTATGGGTTGGCAGCTCTACTGGATATGGTTGGCCGTGGCCAGCGTTATTACTTTTCTTTTGTACGGGTTCGACAAAGCCCGGTCTAAGAACGGGGGTTGGCGCGTGCCGGAAATCGTCTTACATGGGTTGGCTTTAGTGGGGGGATTCCCCGGCGGTTGGGCCGGACGATCGGTGTTCCGGCATAAGACTAAAAAGGGAATATTTGTGTTTGTTTTGGTTGTCAGCACAGCGATTCATCTGGGGTTGGCGTATTGGCTGTTTATTAGGTAGTTTGGATAATGGAAGTACCTGTGGAAAGGTAAATATTCCAATGACTATGCTGGCCCATTCTGAACCGGAAAATATTCAGTTATAATGTGCGCTAATATTGCTTATAAAAGTCCATCACGTTGCAAACATTGTAGATAATATTGTAAAATTCAATAAGCATATATTGTAGTATTCGATAGCGAATACATTTAAAAATACAGAGATGTTTTTTATTTAACTCCTGGTTTATGCGGACTCTTTGATTTGAGACAGCGGGTTTTGTTTAGCCTCATAAATGCTGAAAAGGGAACATATTTTCTCTTTTTTAAAGCAGAATTGCGCGGAATATAAATCCGGCAATATTATTACTAAATTAAAGGAGTAAACATGGCGTCGAGATTTCAACTGACCACTGCGATTTTATTTGGTGCCGGGGCTATCGATAATCTTGGTGAAGAGGCTGCCAAATTAGGGAAAAAGGCCTTGATCGTGACCTATCCTGATATCCGGCGTATCGGCTTATTGGACAAGGTTGTCAAGGCTTTGAAAGAGAAAAACATCGAAGTAGTGATCTTCGACAAGGTGCAATGCAACCCGCGTATTACCACCGTTGATGAAGGGGCAGCTTTCGCGCGCAAAGAAAAACCCGATTTCCTGATTGGGCTCGGGGGTGGCAGCGCGATGGATACCACCAAAGGCATTGCCCTGGCAAGCAGCAGCGCCGGCTCTATCTGGGACTACGCTGTACCAGGCTCAACGGCAAAGGGCCCGATCTTGCCGATTATCCAGGTACCGACAATCGCCGGCACCGGTTCGGAGTTGAACGGCAGCGCGGTTTTAACCAATTGGGAATCACATATTAAGACTTCAATTGGCGGAATTCCCGCTATGCAGGCTAAACTGGCTCTTGTTGATCCAGCATTGACCTTGACTGTCCCAATGCGACAGATCAAAGCCGGGGGCGTGGACATTTTATCTCACCTTATTGAATATTATCTTACAGATGATACCCCGGGTCCCCTGACCGATGGTATCAGCGAAGCCGGTATGAGAATGGTCGTGGAATACCTTCCCCAGGCGATAGCCCATCCTGAAGACATTAAACCCCGCATCCAGCTTTCCTGGGCGAGCACGGTTGCGATGTCGAAAATAGCCAGACTTGGCGGGGGAGGGGGTGTGATGACCTGTCATAGTATCGAACATGCGTTAAGCGGCTATTATGATATTACTCACGGAGAGGGTCTGGCTGCTTTGTTACCGGTTTGGATGAGGCATTATTATAAAATCAATAACACCAGGTTTAATCTCCTTGGCAAAAACGTATTCGGTAAAAAAGACGGACTTAAGGCCACCGAACAGTTCCTCGAAAGTATTGGAATGTTATTAAGGCTTAGCGATTTGGGCTGCAAATTGGAAGATACCGAGATTATCACCGATCTGGTGATCAAATCGTCTCCCCCTTCACTTAAATTAACCGCGGCCAGTATCGCGGAAATCTACCGGGATTCATTTAAATAATTAATATTATCTGCCCTTGTAAACTGCTTGAATAGGTTGCTTGCATCTTAAACAGTAATAATTTCCCGTTAGCCCGGGTCTTTTACTTGAAGGACTCGGGCTAATACGTGTTCTATACTTCTCTTCCGGATCATGCCCCGAATCTCAAATCCTCAATATAAGCTGAAGGCTGATAGCTATTAGGTAACCGCTATCGCGTATACTGTGACTAATGTCATTGTGGATATGCGCCGGGTCTGCCAAAATTGGTAAGATATATTAAGTAGAACTTTTTCGGGGGTGTAAAATGGCAATCGCGCATGGTGATAAAGAAACCAAAAACATCGGCAGCTGGCAGGAATTGTTTGTGCCGTCCACGTCGGACCACGTGAAAAAATTGCGGAATGATGCCATCCGGACGCCGGAAGTTTGCCTGGAACGCGTGCGGACAGAGATGAANNCGCTGGCTGGAGCAGGAACTGGACGACCCGGTAAAAGATCCGCAGATCCGTCCCTTCGACCGCCATATTATTTCCCCCGCCGAACGCAAAGAACTGCGGGAGTCGATTATTCCATTTTTCAAAGATAAGAAATTACTACTCGATGATAACCTTGAAAAAGTTGATGACGAGCTGAAAGAAAAAGCTTACCCCACTGTTGCATCGTGTCCTCATATTCCGGATATCGCCGACTGGCAGATGAGCGGGGACATCGGGCACCAGATGGCCAACTACGAGAAAGTCCTGTATAAAGGGTTGAAAGGTATTCGCGCCGAAGTCGAGCATTACCTGGCTGAAGTTGACCAGCCGTACGACCATTACAGCATCCAGGGAAAGAAGGATTTCTATAAGGCTGTTTTGATCTCTCTGGACGCGGCCATTGCTTACGCCAAGCGCTACGCCGACCTGGCCAAAGAAAAAGCCGCTAAAGAAACTAATCCCGCACGCAAGAAAGAATTGGAGCGGATCGCTGAAGTATGCGCCCAGGTACCTGCCAATCCCGCGCGTAACTGGTGGGAAGCCATTCAATCCGTGTGGATGATCCACGTTATTATTACCAGCGAACTGTCCTCTGCCGTGCATTGTTTCGGACGTTTCGACCAGTACATGTACCCGTTCTACAAGAAATCGGTGCTGGATGAAAAAACGATGACCCACGATCAAGCGCTGGAACTGCTGGAAATGTTCTGGATCCGCACCAACGGCACCGGCTTGCGCAGCTACGAATCCGTGAAAATCCTGACCGGCATGGGTTTGGGCAATAACCTGACCATCGGCGGGCAGACCAGTGACGGTAAAGATGCCTGCAACGAAGTTACGACGCTTTGTCTGGAAGCCGATGAGGAACTGGGCGTTTTACTGCCTGAAACCGGCATGAGGATCTGGTCCGGCACGCCGGATAAGTATCTGCGTAAAGCGTGTGAAGTCGTCCGTCTTGGACGCGGCAAACCGAAATTCTTTGGCGATAAAAAAGGTATTCAACTTTTAGCCAAAGGTTATCCTGAACTTTCTATTGAAGACTGGCGTAATTATTCATTGCTGGGTTGCACCGAGACCAACCTGCCGCATATTACGATGGGCAACCTGTTCGAGGGAGTTAATGTAGTCGCCAAGATCATGGAACTGGTGGTGCATAACGGCAAATGTGCGTTGTGCGGCAAACAGATCGGTCCGCTGACCGGCGACCCACGCACCTTTGAATCGATGGAAGCCGTACGCAAGGCTTTCCGCGAGCAGGTATTTTACTGGATAACCTATCTGGTTAAAGGCTCGAAAGCCTTGAAAGAGAATCAATCCGCCTGGTATCCGGCTCCTTTCAGTTCGTCATTATCCGAAGGACCGCTGGAGAGAGGGATCGATATCACGCAGGGCGGTGCCTGGTTCACCACTTACGGCCTGTTCCTGGCCGGACTGGCCGATACTGCCGATTCATTGGGCGTGATCGATAGATTGATCTTCCGCGAGAAAAAAGTGACTTGGGATGAATTGATCCGGGCGCTTAAAGCGGATTGGAAAGGTTATGATAATCTACGCCAGCTCTGTATCAACGGTGTGCCGAAATACGGCAATGACGATGATTATGGCGATGAATGGGCGGCATTCGTGATGGATACCTGGGCTGACAGTGTCGACTGGATCAATACTCAGAAAGAACTGCTGCCGCGCTGGGGCGGACGGTATGTCGGCGCGATGACTACCGGTTCGAATACGGTCGCTTACGGGCATAATGTCGGCAGTCTACCAAACGGGCACATTTCACCTTCGCCGCTGGCCGATACGATGTCGCCGGTGCAGGGTGTCGATAAGAACGGACCGACCGCGGTAGTGAAATCGGCAGCCAAGTTGCCTACACACCGGTTTGCGCTGGGCGGACCGTTAAATCTGAGATTAAGTCCGCAGCTGGTGGCAACCGAACGCGACGTGGAAAATCTGATGTCCTTCCTGCGCGCGATCGAGGAACAGGGAATATACCATATTCAATTTAACATAATAACAAGTGATGCCCTGCGTAAGGCAATGAAGGAACCGGAAAAATACCGCGATCTGATGGTCAGAGTTGCCAGCTTTACGGTTTATTTCGCCGACCTCACTGCTGAACAGCAGATCGATATCATCAACCGCACCGAGCAACAGGGCTGGGCAAAAGTTAATTAAGTCAGGTTTAACAATGGAAACAAGGTGGAGCCCGATTCAATCGGACTCCACCTTCTTCTTTTCGTTTTGTTCAATTCGCATGGAGCAAATAATCTGCCATATATTGCCCTTTCCGGATACAATACCGGGTGTTGTTTTTTTAAAAAAATTAATGTATACTACCTTCATTAATTGTAATCGGGTATGCTCAAGCCGTGTCACAACAAGCTTGTCGAAAAAGCTTACAAATTAAACGGTTTGGAATAAAGGAGGCCTTTGAAATGGAAGAAAAACAAAAGACACCGGACACTAATAAAACAGACACCGGTAAAACCGACAATAGTAAAAAACACGCCACTATTCTTGCCGTAATCGGAATAATCCTGGTTATTGCCGGCATACTAATCGTAAGTGTGCATGGTAATCCTCTACGGGGTTCGGGTTTGGGCACAATTTCGATCCTCGTGGGTATTGTGTTGCTGATCATTGCCGGTTTGAGGGCTTTTTATAAACCAGCTAAATAAACATGATATCTCAGGTTTTTAACAAAAATATCCGGGACAACTGTATACAGCGTGCGTAAAATGCCATGGCAATTCTTATGCGATATTCGATTACGGCGTGGCATGTACCAGTTCCAAAGCTATTGATGTAGTCATCAAGCGCACAAACATTTGTACAATAGCTGGATAGAACTGTGTGCCTGCATTCTGGATGAGTTTTACCAAAGTTTCCTCTTTGGTGCGTGTTTCATTCCGCTAGGGTTTCTCGGAAGTTATGGCATCAAAGGAATCTGCGACCGCCAATATTCTAGCGTCCAGCGGGATTCTTTCTCCCTTGAGACCGGAAAGATAGCCGTTGCCAAATAGTGTTAAATCCAACAATTCTATCGTTCAATTAGGTAGATTTGAAAAATGATTAAGATATCAAACGTTGTTTTTCCAGGTTAACTTCCGCTGGAACCGTAGGGCAAATTGATAATAACCGGTTGTGTTTTCAAAGAGGTTTTGTTCCTAAATTACCCGGTTCCGTGTTTTACCCCTGGCGATCGAGGCGAAGATACCCAAAAAGCACAGGATTGCCATGATGATAAATGCGGTTCTCATACTTTTCAGAAAGAGCGGATAATATTCAGGAGTAATTTCCACACGCCCGATGTATAGGGCAAAGAGTAATAGCGAAATACCGAGGCTGAAAGTCTGACCGGTCAGCCGCATTGTGCCGAGCATTCCCGATGCTACGCCGTAAAACTTCCTTTCCACCGAACCCATCACTGCATTTGTATTTGGCGAGGAGAATAGTCCAAACCCGAGGCCTAATATAATCAGACTTACGATAATAAAACCGATACTAGCGCCGTTACCGACAAAAATGAGCATCACTAATCCGGCGGTGGTCAGCGCCATCCCGATCGATGCAATGATCAGCGGCTCGATTCTATCCGAGAGGATACCGGCGAGTGGTGAAAAAATCGCCATCATGACCGGCTGTGCAATCAAGATCAGCCCTGCCTTTTCCGGCGTGAATCCCTTTATATACTGAAGGTACAGGCTTAAAAGAAAGCTCACTGCAAAGGTCGCGCTGTAATTAATTAATGCGGCTAAATTCGAAAAAGCAAAGACTATATTGTTTTTAAATAATTCTATTTGCAATATGGGATGTTTTTGTTTTATTTCCCATCTTACAAAAATCACAACCGCCACTACTCCTGCAGCGATCAGCCAAAATCCCCATAAAGCCGGGAAAACAGAAAAAGCGTACATGATTAAAATGAGGGATACACCGTAGATAATTGCTCCCGGCAGATCGAACTTCTCGCCTCTGGCATCTGCCCATTCCCCCTTCAGTTTCCAGAAAGCGATTATTGTTATTATCAAGCCGAGTGCGGCGTTAAAAAAGAAAATACCCTGCCATCCTAAGTGCTGTGTAAATAAACCGCCGGCCAACGGGCCGAGCGATAATCCCGCATAGGTAGCCGCAACGTTGATTCCCAGCGCGCGGCCTCTTTCTTTTGGTGGAAAAACGGAAGTAAGAATCGCCACTCCCGTCCCAAAAATCATCGCGCCGCCCAACCCCTGCAGAGCGCGGAAGACAATTAACCAGATACCCGAACCAGCGGTGGTGCAAAGAATCGAAGCAACGGCATCAATGATGATGCCGATCCTGAAGATCAATTTTCTACCGTAAATATCGGCAAAACGTCCAAATGGAACCAGAAACAGGGCGGCTGCTAATAAATATGACGTAGCTACCCAGCTTAGTGTGATCGCGTCCAAAGAAAACCGTTGACCGATAGAAGGCAGAGCAATATTCACCGACGAACTCGTAAATGGCGTCAGGAACGAACTCATCGAAGCGATGAGCAGGATGACCCCTTTAGAGGTAGGCGAAGATGTTGTGTTTTCTACTTTACGCTGTTCCACTGTTCCTAAATATTACATTATCGACACAGTGTAATCCAAGCAGCTCAACTTTGAGGTTATTCCACGGCGTGTAAAAAAGTGAGCCCGTCCAAGGCTGACTTTCCTTTTTTATCTGTATTACCGGAACTTATGATTTTATTTTATAGTTTCAAACGGCTTTTTGGCCAACTTGAAAACAACGACACTGATACAATAAAAGTACCGGCGCAAAGTCCCTTCGGCTGTGATGTGTTGCCATTCGCTGCCATTCGCCGCAATCGACACATATGGCCTTGGCAAATGCATGGTTCGGTGAAAATCGAATATTATATTCCGAAAAAATTGACAGACTTCTAAAAAGCTATTAAACTCATACTCTACAAAGGGTAAGGGAGGAATGATGGAAGAACAAGACAAATTATCGACTGTAATGGAGTGCGCCGCAAGTTATTTGTTTATAGGTGATGATAGCCTGCCTATTTCTCAGGGAGCTTGTGAATTACTTTTGGACGCCGAAAAGTTAACTGTGCTTCCCGCATCCGAAGAGCCTTTGTTGATTCCGTACCGAGACATTATCCAGTTGTCGCGGGTAGGGTATAAAATTGACGTCAAGCTCGTCTCTAAAGAAAACTTGACTATTTCAAATCTTGGTTTAAAATTTGAGGATTTTTTCAGGAATTTTTCTAATCTGAATAATGATGTGATTCTTAAAGACTTGTTAATGAATGAAACTATCCATAAATCAGGGATTGTGGCAGATTTAAGCTACAGGGATGAGGCTAATTCAGAGAAATCCCTGGGACAGGGCGAACTGCGAATATACGAAACCGGTGCAGTAATTATCAGCGGGGAAGGAAATTTTATCCGGATTCCTTATAACGATTTAGCGCGCATACATGTTGATAACTACAAATTGATTCTGGATACCGACTATGGCGATTCGTACGTGTTTTCAAAGATAGGAAAAGAATTGGATGTGTGTTTTAAAATGTTGAATGATTTAATCAAAGCACTATCTGTGAAAACGCAATTGTCAATGCAGGAATTATTGCCTGTTTTTGATTCTTCGGTCATTAGAAAAATAGCCAAATTAATGAAAGACGGCCGTTCGGCCAGGCATATGGATATTGACGCTATTTCATCGGGAATATGGGCAGAATTGGAAAAGAAGGTGGATCAATTCGGCGTGAAAGAGGAATATGATTATTTAGCATCTCTTGGACAATCTGAAAGAATATGCATCGGCATGAAACGCGGTCTGATGGGTGATATAACGGGAGAATATATCTGGTTTTTAGTCCCTATTTTTAGCATTGACTCTGCTCAACCCGGGAACGCCATCGCAATGGAAGCAACCTCTGTTGAAGGCAGTGGTAAAGCAACATATTTTTTCAAAATAGCAGACCCTGAAGAATATAAAACATTTAAAAATCAAGAAGAACTCAAATCAGCAGTGGATAAAGCTCTAAAAAAGATAAATCGTGATCTGATTATCGTCAATTTCCGCCGCGAACCAATATACCTGACCGATCAGCAACTAGAATCAACGACGTATGTCGCCTATCGGCGGGCTGTCTCAAAAGTTCCCGCTCTTCAGGACCTACGCCACCTTTTTATCGGAAGAGTAATCCATAATTCACCGGAGCAATGGAAAGAGGCGGTGATGCAATTACTGAAATCCAACGTAAATGTAGTCTAACCAAGTTTAGCGCCGCACTCACCGCAAAACCTTGTACCGGGGCTATTACTGGCGCCGCATTGCGGGCACTTATTTAGAGCGAGCGGGGCGCCGCAATTATTACAGAATTTACCTTCCCCGGATGGTTTTCCGCATTTTGGACATAGTGTTTGCCGCTGCTCAATCTTGCCGGTAAAAACTTCTGTGGTTTCAGCTTTGGCTTTAATATCGGCTACCATCTTTTCTGCCCGTGCGGCGGCAACCTCGGTACTCTCACGGGGAGCTTCGACCACGCATAATCCTGCTTCTTCGTTCCAGTCGTTGTCACAAACGTACTTTTTACACCGCGGACATCGATGGAAATGCCCCAGGGCTTCATTTTGCGCTAATGCAAATACAGTTTCATGTTCTTTGTGCCATTCAGGGGTCATGCCCTGAAATTTATCGGTCAAAATGTTAGAACCTTGCTGTATTCCGTACCCCACATTACTAAATCTTCCGGTCATCTGGGTCGCGGCACTTGCAAAACCACCCAACCCTTTTAAAAATCGTCCCTTTTTATATGTTTTAGATTCCGTAAACTCGGTTTTATAGCCTTCCCGGCAAATATCGCAAAAGAAAGTAAATTGGAATCCTGCATCTGTACTGTTGTCCTCAAAATTGCTGGTAAAAGGTGTTAGTGCCATTTTATTTCCTCCATATTATTTAAGTGGTTTTCCACATTTGATGCATTTATCTCCAATGGGCGGTTGAACGGTTTGACATTTTCGATTCGGACACTTAACTACGAGCTGACTGCCGCAAAATTGGCAATAATCGCCGAAGAAAGTACTCTTTTGACACGTCGGGCAGGGGATTTCCAGGGACAATCCGCAGCTGCTGCAAACCTTCCATTCTTTTTGAATCGGGGAATGGCACCTGGGGCATCTTAAAGGCCCTACAGGGTTAACTTTCCCGCAAAAGGGACATACTGAGGAATCAGGCGGGATTATATTATCGCAATAACGACAGGGTAATTTGTAGCCGGGCATATTCCCCCCCTTTAAGCTCATCAATAAACCCTAATTTGACACTATACTAGCTTATCAAATATTCTCTGTCAAGCAAGAAATTAATCATTTCCCGGCCGAACGGCGGTCAAAAGGTTTCAGCGTATATTTACAAAGACGACTTATTTCAAAATATTTTGCATAAATTGCTGCAAAACATAGAGGTAGAGAGGCTTTTAATCGTCACCATCGGTAAGCTGTTGAATGTAGAAATGTAAAAGTGAAAGCAAAGTTTTAAAGGAGGTGTCAGCAATAAATTTTTCGCTCCTTTTGCACAATGTCCGGTCATTTACAGGTATGCGCGCATGGTGTATTATGGGGTTCGATTCCGCAGATATTGGAATTTGTTTCAGCGCGGTGTAGCGTGATAATTTCCGTTGAAGCAGTGAGGAGGGGTTACGAAGAAGGGAGTAAAGGTGAATAGCAATTGGTGGGACGAACTTGGCGAGCCGCAATATGGCGGCGAAATGACCATTCGGGCCAGCCGGAATATCGAAAATTTCGATCCATATTATTCTGAAGGCATGACAAGCATTTACGGAGGGTGGCTGGAAAGATTGGTTTCGGACGATTGGACACTGGACCCTAAAGTCTGGGACTATAAATTGCCGTGGCACCCTTCCAAATACATGAAGGGCCAACTGGCGGAAAACTGGGAATTTACTGAGCCCGGTACACATGTTGTACACTTGCGTAAAGGGATCCATTGGCAAAATATCCCACCCGCAAACGGCCGGGAATTTACCGCTGACGATGTCGTTTTTCACTATAACCGGTTGTACGGTCTGGGGGGAGGGTTCAGTAAGGACAGTCCATTCTGCGCGGAGATCGGCTTTCGCGATATTTTATCGGTCAATGCGGTAGATAAGTATACGGTTGTTTTTAAATTTAATATCCCCAACCCTGAGTTTATCATGGAAACCTTGCATGGCGTGATGCAGCGGCAGTGTCTGGAAAATCACGAAGCCGTGAAGCAATGGGGAGACCTTTCTGATTGGCATCACGCCGTGGGCACCGGGCCGTTTTTCTTGAAAGATTTCACACCCAACAAATCAGCGACATTAGTCCGAAATCCTGATTATTGGGGGCATGATGAACGCCACCCTGCGAATAGATTACCTTATGTGGATACCATCAAATTTCTCATTATCCCCGATGAGGATGCAGCGCTGGAATCAATATGTGCAGGCAAGATTGACATCATGAGCGGCGTAACCTTGGAACAGGCTCAGAAAGTACAAAAAACAAACCCGGAAATACTACAAATAAGCAATCCGACCCGGCAAGCCGTGACCGTGCAGGCGCGCAATGACCGGGCGCCTTTTAACGATATCCGGGTGCGGAAAGCAATGCAGCTGGCGCTGGATCTGCCTGCAATTGCCCGGGACTATTATCACGGCAGTGTTTCGGCGTACCCTTCTTCGGTATTATCGAGTTACCTGTCAAAATGCATGCCGGGGTGGGGATTTCCCTATGAAGAATGGCCGCCAGACCTGAAGAATGAGTATGCATGCAATCCTGATGCAGCCAGACGATTGCTTGCCGATGCCGGTTATCCCAAAGGTTTCCGGACAAACATCGTAGTGGATACCGCTTCTGACTTGGAACTGTTTAAAATAATCAAGTCTTCTTTTGCCAATATCGGCATTGAAATGGAAGTAAGACCGATGGAGTCTAACGCCTGTACGGCTTTTGTAGAAGCCCGCAAGCATGACCAGCTGGTCTACCGTGAATATGGACCGCTCGGTCACTGCTACGCGCCGTTTCAGGCGATTACCCGGTTCCATTCAGGTTCGAACATTCTGATGGTCAGCGACCCGGTGATCGATGCGCTTTATCCGAAAGCGATAGCATCTGCCGGTGAAGAGCAATTAAAACAGATTACGCGAGAGATGAACGAGCGGGTCGCCCGCCAGCATTTTGCAATTTCGTTACTGCAGCCGATCGGATTTTCTCTCTGCCAGCCGTGGTTGAAAGGATATAACAACCAGGGCCATGCAGTCTGGATGGGTATTGGAGGCCCCAGCAGGTTGAGCTTTTACGGTGCGCGGTATTGGATCGACCACGACCTGAAAAAATCCATCAGGAAAGAAGGCTGAAAACGGTATATATTCAGATGTAACAAACGTGCATTAAATCTATTCGTCAAACCGGCAGCAGATGTTAACCGCGGCCGATGTAAGGCATTTTGGTTGCCATGATCGTCATGAACTGGACGTTAGTATCGAGCGGTAGATTCGCCATGTAAAGCACCGCACGCGCAACATCGTGCACATCCATCATCGGTTCCGGTTTGATCGCGCCGCCCGCCTGTTGGGTTCCTTCTGAAAGTACCCGGGCGGGTTTGGTCAACGCGTTGCCGATATCAATTTGCCCGCAGGCAATATTATACTTGCGTCCGTCAAGCGAAGCGGATCTGGTCAATCCGGTTATCCCGTGTTTGGTGGCCGTATAGGCGATGGAGTCAGGTCTCGGTACGTGGGCCGCGACCGAGCCGTTATTGATAATACGTCCGCCCTGCGGGGTCTGGCTTTTCATCACGCGAAAGGCTTCCTGTATACACAAAAACGTGCCGGTCAGATTGACATCAACGACAGATTTCCATTTGGCAAAGGCGAGGTCTTCGGTGGCGCCGTTAGCGCCAAATCCGGCATTATTGAATATCACATTGACGCACCCAAAGGCCTCGATAGTTTTTGCAAACAGGTTCTTCACCGCAACCGGGTCGCTGATGTCGGTGGGCACAGCGATCGCGCAGGCTGCTTTCTCACCCGCCTCTTTTATTGCCTTTTCCAGCATATCTTTGCGGCGCCCGGCGAATGCCACATTGTAACCATCGTTGAGAAAAGCAAGCGCGGTGGCCTTGCCAATGCCGGTTCCGGCTCCTGTAATGATTGCTACTTTAAAGGTTGCAGTCATGCTGTTTTCTCCTTTTTCCAAAATCATATCCGGTTTATTGAATGCCTTTATACCTTGCCTTCGGCGATCAACTTATTAACATGGGATTCGACATCACCCGCTTCAAGAATATCCAGGAGGAAGTCCGGGAGTGGTGTAAAATTTAGAGTTTTTGCAGTCGAAATGTTTTTAATTTGACCCCTATGGAGGTCGAGTTCCAGATGATCGCCTTCCTTTACCATTTTCCTTATATCAGTATACTCGATTATCGGTAAGCCGATATCGATCGAATTCCGGAAGAAATTGCGATCAAATGACTCTGCAATAACACAGGAAATGCCGCATTGTTTAATTGCTTTGTTGGCTTGCTGGTGACTGTGTCCGCAGCCCATGTTTTTGCCAACCACCATGATATCTCCTTTTTTCACCTTCCTCGGAAAATCGGGGTCAACGTTTGTCATGCACCAATCTCCTAGATTATCGAATGTTATTAAGCCAAGGTTCATTTTCCGGAAAGGTATGATATCTTTATCGACATCCAGATTGTCACCGAAAATCCATGCCTTACCTTTGAACTTTAACGCCATCAAATTACCTCCTTAAAGATATTTTCTTGGGTCGGTTATTTTCCCTTCCAGCGCCGATGCGGCAACCGTTGCCGGACTGCCCAGGTAAACCTGCGCGGTTTCATCACCCATACGGCCGGGATAGTTAGTTGTACTGGATGTTATACAGACCTCGTTTTTGGTCAACGGGGTATAATATCCCGGGCACATCCCGCAACCGGGCGCGCAAATAAAGCATCCCGCTTCGAGCAAGGTAGCGATAACACCTTCCTGAGCAGATCTCATCATGGCAGCGCTGGAGCCCGGAGTAATGTTGAACATAACTCCAGGATGGACTTTGTGTCCTTTCAGTATTCTTGCTGCTATCCTCATGTCTTCATCGCGGCCGCTGGCACACGAGCCGATGAACGCATTAGTGACCTTAATCCCCTCAACTGCAGATATATTCTGCACGGTATGGCGGAGCGGAGGAACAACTACCTGAGGTTCGATCTTTGCGCCATCGTAGTTATAAGTTTTAATGTATCTGGCATCCAAGTCACTTACTTGAGGCTCGAAAGGCACATTAGTCCGGGCTTTAAACCAGTCAATAATTTTCTGATCAGGGTTGACGATTCCAAGTTTAGCCCCGGTGAAAATAGAGAGGCAGCACATTGACAGCCTTCCATCCATGCTCATTTCATCCATTACCGGTCCCGTGTACTCCATTACCTGATAGATTGCCCCGGCAGGACCGATCTGCCCGAGGATATATTCGTAGACGTCTCTGCCCATGACGCCGTCCTGTAACTTACCCGTAATGTTGAACTTGATGCTTTCAGGTACACGGAACCACGTCAGACCGGTCCGTAATAAAGCAGCCATCGATGCTGTGACGCATGGTCCGAAACACCCCACACCTCCCACGGTCATGGAGTGCGTATCGGCGTGTACATAAACACTTCCGGGTAAAGCCCACCCTTCTTCTATCCCCATATGATGACAATTGCCGACTCTGCCCAGATCAAGGATATTCTCTTCCGGTACGCCCATGTTACGTGCCCATTCACTGTTTCGTCGGTGATTTTCCCGGTTATTGTTGGTTGCGTCATAACTTAATGGTGTATAGGAACCGCAGTGATCCGGCACGATTACAACTTTGGAAGGATCCCAGAGTTTATCCCAGCCAAACTTCACAAAAGTCTCTGGCATGGGGGTCCCTCCGCCGTCACTGCTGACCTGGATATACGTTTTGATGCGGACTTCCACGTATTCTCCCGGAGACACTTCTTTTTTACCAGAAGCTTTTGCCAATATTTTCTCAACTATTGTTTTTCCCAATTTTTTATGCCTCCTGTTCCTGGATACCGCTTCTGAATATTTTAATTCTACTTTTACAGTTTAATTCCCAATTTCACCGCAGCCTGTTTGGGAAAATCAGGATTGGAGAGCAGCAGACGCCCAACGGCAACCAGGTCTACTTTCCCTTCCCGGATGATCCGGTCGGCGTATTCGGGCTCGGTAATGTGTCCTACCCCGATCACGGGGACTTGCACTACTTCCTTGATTCCCGCTGCCAGCGGAACGTAATATCCCTGTTCGGTGTGGTTCCTCTGCCCGTCCCCGCCCAGACCGCCGGAAACATCGAAGACATCGACGCCGTCCTGTTCAAGTTGCTGTGCCGCCAGTTTGGCTTCCTGGCGGGTTAGTCCGCCCTCCAGCATATCGTCCGCGCCGAAGCGGTAAAACAGCGGCATGTTTTTTCCCAATCTGGTTTTTACTTCTTTGATCACTTCTACCGGAAAACGCAGCCGCCCTGTTAAATCGCCGCCGTATTCATCGGTACGGCGGTTGGTGTAAGGTGAAAGGAACTGACAGAGCAGAAAACCGTGCGCGCCGTGTAATTCTACGGAGTCGACTCCGGCGGCGACTGCGCGGTGTGCTGCCTCGCCGAATTTAGCGGCGATGGTTTTCATTTCCGGCACAGTTAAAGCATGGGGAATCTCGCTGCCTCTGGGATGCAGAATTTCGGACGGACCGCCGGGTTGTCCCCCTGTAATGTTACGGGAAGCGGCAGCGCCGACATGAGTCAGTTGAATGATGACCCCGGTTCCTTCGGCGTGGACGGCCGCAACGAGACGCCTGAGACCGGGAATTAATTTGTCATCATATAGCCCCAACTGCCCTTTGTGCGCTTTACCGTCTTCTGACACGTACGTGTGTTCGATGATAATCAGCCCGACGCCGCCCTTTGCCCGTGCGACATAGTGAGTAATATGCCGGTCGGTAACTTCGCCGTCTTCGGTCGCCATTCCGGTCGCCATCGGCGGCATTACAATGCGATTCGGTAATGAAAGTCCCTTTATTTTGATCTGGTCAAATAATCCGGCCATTGCAGTCAACCCCCTTCAAAGCGCATCGCTAACTATTTCTTATCCGGCGGCTCTGGTCGAAGAAGGAACGCACTGTGTAATTATGCGTCTTTCCATTTTTCAATTTCAACCAGCGCCTTACATGGTAAATGGTCGATAATGGTATCCGGCAGGTGCTCATCGTAGTGTGTCATCAGATTGGGCGCGCCGCGGGTGTCAATACCCTCCGGCATTAATTTGGTTTTAGTTCCATTTGGTGTGTACCACCCTCCGTGAAAGATATTGACGGTGCCGGGAACAACGCGGGAAGTGACATATGCCGGCATAATGATTTCCGCCTGGTCGTTGTAGACCCGGACAGAATCGTTATCCTTGATGCCACGCGCCTTGGCGTCGGCGAGGCTGATCCACACCGCGTGACGGTAGCAGTCACGTAGTAAAGGCTGATTGTCTAATAACGAATGGACGCGGTAGAGGCCGTGGGGTGACGACATCAACAGCGGATACCTGGCGACATCCTGACTGTGATAGGTAGCATGGCCGCCTATCACCATTTCTGCCATCGCAGGGAGATGGCCGCCGCCGTAGCACTCATTGGCGGCATGAGGTTTTTCCTCTTTTAATTTAGCTTTTCTTCCGGATTCAGAACTGGCAGCCACTTCTTTAGAATAAAACTCGATCTTGCCGGATTCCGTAGCGGCAAATGGGTTTTCCCCACGCTCAATCGTGTTTTTATAGGTATAATTCGGTTCCTTAACCTCCCAGCGAAAGACCGGCTTTTTCTGGAATTCCTCCCAGGTCGGCGGATGGAACGGAACAACCTCCGGTAATAAAGCCCATTTCTCATAAGCCTCGCGGTGCAATGCTTCGACCGTTTCATCCCACTTGTCCTCGGAAACATTGACCAGCCGCGGACTGTATATTTCGCCAAAACCCAGGCGCTTTGCGATCTGCAGCCAGACCCAGCCGCGTGGCTTGACCTCACCGGGCGGGTCGACGCACTTCTGCTTGTAGACGAAATAATTGCCGTTGAGGTGTTCGGCTTCTTTACAAAAAAGGTCCTTTTGGCGCATAATAGCTCTGCTAAACGGTACATCTCTGCCCTCAAACGCGATGTGCATTTGCGGGATAACGATATCGGCGTATCTGGCTGAGGGATTATCCAGGTTGTAAGAGAATACCGCGTGAAAATCCAGTTTCTTTAAGGCTTTGATGTTGGTATTAATATCCGGGTGGGTCATCACTGGGTTAGATGCATGTGTAATGAGTATTTTGACGTTGGGTAAAGGATTGCCGGGCGTGTTGCTGATAATGTGATTGTATTCAGCTTCGGTCATCTCGCCGCTGTCCACCTTTTCCCGCAGCGCAATCGCCTCCGGCCATTTGAAATGGGCCATCAAAGCGGGTGCCCGGTAGTCTCCCCCCGATCTTTTCCAGTCGACGGTCGGCTTCGGCACCAGCGGTTTGTGCTGGCCGAATTCTCCGGCGGTTTCCGCAGAGGCAGTCGCGCCCGGCGACATGGTATTACCGGTCAGTGCCTGCAGGTAGATAGCGGCCCTGACGCCATTTTGTCCGTAGAACTGCCGTCCGAGCGTCCATGCTGTGTTCAGATTAACCGGTTTGCTGCGAGCGTATAAACGGGCGAACTCTATAATTGTTTCTGCGGGCACACCGCAGATCTTTTCCGCCCACTGCGGCGTTTTATCGATACCGTCGCTTTTACCCAGCACATATTCCTGCCATTGATGCAAACCTTCGGGCTCAACCCACTTTTTGATAAAACCTTTATCGGTGAGGTCTTCCTTGAACCAGACATTCGCCATCGCGATCATCATTGCCACGTCAGTCGTGGGGCGTATCGGTATCCACTGCGATGCCACAGTCTCGGCGGTCGGTGTCAGACGCTGGTCGATCGAAATTATCGGGATGCCGCGTTCCCGTGCGCGCATCATTGTATAAACAACATGGTTACTCAAAGTGGTGGCGGGATTGAATCCCCACAGCACAATGAGTTTGGCTTTTAATAAGTTACCTTCATCCTGGCGGTCTTCGCTGCCGTTTCTGCCCAGCACCCAGCGCTCCGCTTCCTCTACGCCCTGTTTGGAGTGCGCGCCCCAATCATTAACTCCCGCGCCAAACCATGGACTGAGTGGAAACCCGTCATGGGAGAAAGTGCCGATCGAATACGGCCCATACTTTTCCTTGCACTCTTTCAGTTTACCGGCAATCGTATCGAGCGCTTCGTCCCAGGAGATGCGCTCCCATTTCCCGCTGCCGCGCTCGCCCACACGTTTCATCGGATAAATCACACGGTTGTGGTCATATAGATTACGGATGTGGGCGTAGCCCTTGGTACAGGGGCGGGCCGTAATCATGCATTTATCAATCAACTCATCCGGCAAATGCCCGTCCTCCCGCGCGATACCGTGGTTTATCGTATCATCCGGCTCAACTGCCCAAATCTTTCCGTCCCTGATGTGTACTTTAATAACACAATTACTGAAACAGTGTTCGCTGCAGGTGGTGTACCGGATTATATCTTTGGCTTGCTGCTTACGGTCTGAGCGTGTTTTTATCATTGTCATTGTTTAACCTTCTGCGCGAGTTTATCTGAAATAGCGTAAGATAACAACAGGGATTGACTGAGGCTATTATATTCCTGCTTCCATTGACTTATCAATTATAATAATATTTAAATCGGTAATTTCAGCTTTAAAATAGAAATTATTTTCCATGCGTTTACATTCGTTTTACATTGTTTAGAGTTTGTATCTGTTGAGCCGGTAAGGATGCTTGACTTGATTCCTTCAGTGTGGTATTCTCCCATCGAATCTGGAAAAAGGCTACCGACTTTGGCGAATAACAAGGAGGCAAACCATGGCTAACGAGAAAACACCTGGCGGCTATAACGGCAAAATATTGAGGGTNNTCGCGGCAGGGCCATTGACCGGGATCAGATTATCGGGGTGCGCGCGGCATTGCGTTGGGGCGAAGTCGCCATTAACGAACACCATCGCCAAGTCCGAAGCCGGTGAATTCTGGGGCGCGGAATTGAAGGCGGCTGGATTCGACGGCGTGATCATCGAAGGAAAAGCAGAAAAGCCGGTATACCTGTGGATAAATGACGGGCAGGCCAGTCTGAAAGATGCCGGTCCTCTCTGGGGCAAGAATACCAAAGAAACGCAGGAAATGATCAGGGCGGAATTGGGCGATGAAAGAGTGCGGGCGGCCATGATCGGGAAGGCCGGGGAAAAAATGGTGCGTTATGCCTGTATCATNNCGGACGTGGTCAGACCGGAGGCTATTAAAGACGTAAGAGATTGGTTAACGGCTAATAATAATACCATCAAGATCTTCCAGGATTTCGGTACCGGCGGCTACATGGGCAGCTACGAGTCCAGCGGTAACTTACCGGTACGTAATTTCCGGGACGGCTTATTCCCCACGGTTACTTCCATTGAAGGTAAGACTATCAAAGAGACGGTCAGGATCGGGATGGAAGGCTGTTTTGCTTGCCTGGTGCGTTGTAAAAAGATCGTGAAGATAGATGAACCGTATGTCGTCGACCCGGCCTATGGCGGGCCGGAATACGAGACGCTGGCGTCCTTAGGCTCAGATTGCGGCATCGATGATCTGAAAGCTATCTGTAAAGGCAACGAGCTGTGCAATGCCTATGCTCTCGATACTATATCGGCGGGTGGCGCAATTGCCTTCGCGATGGAGTGTTTTGAGAAAGGTCTATTAACGTTGAAAGATACCGGCGGCCTCGAAATCAAATTCGGCAGCGTGGAAGCTATGTTGAAACTGCTCGAATTGATCGCTAAACGGGAAGGTATTGGCGATTTGCTGGCGGAAGGCACGGCGGTCGCGGCCAAAAAGATCGGGAAAGGTGCGGTTGAGTATGCGATGAATGTTAAGGGGTTGGAGATGCCTTTGCATGAGCCGCGCCTGAAGGTGGGCTTGGGGTTGGGTTGCATGGTTGACCCGATTGGCGCCGACCATTGTTTAAACCTGCACGACACCCTGTTTGTGATGAACGGGCAGGTGAAGGATCTGCATTCCGTAGGCATCCTCGATGGTGTACCGGCGGACGACATCGGGCCGAAAAAGGTAGCTCTGTTCAAGGCAATGCAGCATGTCCGGCTGCTGGGTGATGCCCTGGGAGTATGCATGCTGTTGCCGTATAATTACCGGCAGTTGGCCGATCTGACGGCGGCGGTAACCGGTTGGGATACGGATATTCCGGAACAGATCAGAACCGCTGAGCGGGTTTTAACAATGATGAGGATGTTTAATCTGCGCGAAGGATTCAGCGAAGCGGACGATGAGCTGCCGGGCCGTTTCTTCCAGCCGAAAACAGACGGCTTTCTTTCCAAGACTTACCTGAATCATGACAGATTCGAAAATGCGAAACGGTTTTATTATACGCTGATGGGTTGGGATCACATGACCGGAGTGCCTTTACCGGAAAGAATTGAGGAATTAGGGATACCTGTGGTGTAATTATTTATATTAGTGAAGCACCCTCTCATTGAGACTGTCCGATATTAAATAGATTGTCGGGTCAAGCCTGACAATGACAGAAATGATTTCCGACAACTATTTGCGGACAGGCTGATGATCAAAATGTAACTTTCTAAATCGTTAGTCCGACGCGGTGACCGTCTGCGATGGCGTTGATGATACGGCGCGGTTCCAGACAGTCGCCGATTACATGTATTTCCGGTACGAAGGCCTGTGTGGATATTAATAACCCGATATTTGATTTGGCGCCGACCGCTAGAACGATAGTATCCGCTGGAATCATCTGGTCCTGGGCAAATTTCCCGTTAACTACTACGCTGTTTTTGCCGATTTCTTTGCATTGGGTGCCGGTCAATATGGCGGCCTTATCTGTGAGCCGGTTCAGCAGCGGGGTTTTGAATGAGTGACCCACGCCGTTGGCGATTTCAGCGAGCATTTCGACAATTGTAACTTTTTTACCCTGTTGGAGTAAGAATTCCGCGGTTTCACAGCCGACCAGGCCGCCGCCGATGACAACCACGTTGTGTCCGGTTTCCCTGCCTGATAAGACATCTTCCGCAAAGACAACATTGTCGCCGTCAATGCCCGGAAGTTTGAGTGAAAGCGGTAACGCCCCGGCTGCCAGAATGAGCACATCCGGACTGAATTTTTTAATTGAGGCTAATGTGGCCTTTTTCCCCGACTTTACCTTAATCCCCAACTGGTTGACCTGAGAAATGAGGTAGTCGTTGAGCGGTTTGATTTCATCCTTATGGGGAGGTTTGGCGGCCAGAATGAGTTTCCCTCCCAGCGTCGGCTGCTGTTCATAAATCGTCACTTCATGACCGCGGAGAGCGGCAGTAATTGCAGCCTCCATCCCGGCGGGACCGCCGCCGACCACCAGCACCTTTTTTATTTTCAACGCCGGGTTGAGACTATATTCCCGTTCTTTGCCGACGCAGGCGTTGACGGAACAGTGCAGGGTGAGATCAAGCACAGTCAAATCGTCGACACAGACATTGCAGCTGATACACGGCCGGATATCGGCAATTCTGCCTTCGGATGCTTTCTTGATTATTTGCGGGTCGGCGATATGACCCCGTCCGATGGCAACCAGGTCGGTTTTCCGTTCCCGCAGCAGTTGTTCTCCAAGCTGCAGGTTGATCCGTCCGACCGCGATGACCGGTACATTAACGACCTTTTTAATCTCCGCTGCCAGCTCTGCCAGATTACCGGGGGGCTGCCCCATTTGTGCCCGGTTATAACCAAAGTACATGCCGTAGGCGCCGCAGGAAACATGGATTGCGGCGCTGCCGGCTGCTTCGGCCAGACGGGCAATTTCTTTTGCTTCTCCGATCTGCAGTCCACCGTCCAGTCCGAAGTCCGTGCCGTTCATGCGGCACCAGACGGGAATGTTTTGTCCTACTGATTGGCGGATGCGGCGGATTATTTCCAGCAGGATCCGCGAGCGCTTTTCTGTACTACCGCCGAAATCATCCCGGCGGCGATTAAAATATGGGGATAAAAAGTGCGCCAGCAGGTAGCTGTGGGCGGCGTGCACTTCGATTCCGTCAAACCCGGCTTTTTCCGCCCGCTGTGCGCCCTTGACGAAATGCCGGATGATAGCTTCTATTTCATTTATAGTGAGTCCCTGCGTAATTTTATGTCCGAAGTATTCAACAGGGGAGGGGGCCACAGGCTGCAGCGCAAATTTATCTGATGCTGCCAGCAGTCCGGCATGGCATAGCTGAATCGCCATCTTTGCGCCGGATTGATGAATTTGCTGCGTCAACCTGCTTAACCCGGCGATGTATTTGTCATCATTAATACGCAACTGGTGCGAACCGCGCTGTCCCGTGGGGGAGTCTATGCTCACCATTTCAGTGATCAGCAGCCCCGCGCCGCCGATGGCGCGTTCATTATAATAGTCGATCTGGCGGTCGGTGACAGACCCGTCCTCAGTGCCGTAATTGTTGCCCATCGCCGGCAGGACAACGCGGTTAGTCAGTATCATTTGCCCGATTTTGCACGGCTGGAAAAGGTGCGGGAATTCAGGTTTACTCTTCAAATTAGTCCTCCGTTCTGCCATACATTCTAAAGAGGCATTGTTCGGTGAGATTGAGCTGCCCATTGCCAGGTTGCCTTGTGTATTGTTACCAATAATATATATAATTCCATGCGGTTTCAAGGAGGTTATTTGTAAATTTGTTGTGAATCCGTTTAAAGCGGATGATTCGGAATATGATTTATTAACCGGATTATCCACTGAAATAATGATTAACTTATACTGATTGTGAGGGATACATCGAACCCCATTTACACATCAATTGACAGGACTTTTTTATTTTGCTAAAGTTGTTACAATCATTAACAAGCATTTGGAAAAGCATGGCTGCCGGCAAATGTGCAGAAAATATTCCAAAGAACAAATTATTCGTTGTTAAGTTCCTTCAATTTCTGTGGTTAATTCAGACTGGATCAACTGTCTATCCGATAAAAATGTAAAAAGCTTTTTCACAAAAACATTAACCGGGTCTATCGCAACCTTGCGGTGTTTTAGGGGGTGCTATGTTTTACAAAGCTCTGAACGGCGTGAAAGTTTTGGAATTCGGTAATCTCATTTCTGCTCCATTCTGCGCTAAAATCCTGGGCGACCTTGGCGCGGAAGTCATCAAAATCGAGGAACCGGAAATTGGCGATACATCCAGAAAACAGGAACCGTTTCTCAAAGATATTCCGGGCACGGAGCGAAGCGGCTTATATCAATATGTAAATATGAATAAGCTGGGAATTACGCTGAATCTGGAAACCACGACCGGCAAGAAAATCTTTGGGGAATTACTGAAAACCGCGGATATCTTCGTAGAAAACAACCCGCCGAAAAGAATGAAAGAACTTGGACTTGATTACAAGTCCGTGAAAAAAATTAATCCCCGCATTATCATGACCTCGATCACCCCATTCGGGCAAACCGGACCGTACAAGGATTACAAGGGCGGGGAACTGGTAGCCACTCACCTGGGAGGGGTCGGTTATCTCTCCACCCGTGAAGGCGATGCCAGTAAAGAACCGCTGAAATACCCGGCGCATCTCTTCAGCTTCCAGGCTGGTTTGTGTGCCGCGGGCGCCACGCTCGGCTATTTATACGGTCAGAAAATCACCGGTGAAGGCACGCAGATAGATGTCTCCGAACAGGAAAGTGTCATCCAGAACGTTAACGCCTCGATCGCCCGTTACTCCTATACAGGGCAGATCTCCCGCCGCACCGATGTCCTGGATCTGGCGCCCCATCATATCTTGCCCTGTAAAGACGGTTATATTTACGCTTCTTTTGTGGAAGAGCATCAGTGGCGCCGTTTTGTCGAAGTGATGGGACATCCGGATTGGGCGGACAGCGAATTATTTGCCAATGCCCAGATACGTTCCCAATACTGGGACGCGCTGAAGCCTTTGATGCTGGAATGGACAATGGAGCATACCGTCGAAGAAATCTATCGCAACAGCCAGGAAAAAGGTATCCCGCTCGGCGCTGTGCGTAATGCCGCACAGGTGCTGGAAGATAAACAGATGAAAGCTCGTGAATTTTTCGTCGATATCGACCGCGCGAAGACCGGAAAACTGACTTTTCCAGGCGTGCCGTACCGCTTTTCTGAGATTCAACGGGAAGCCCCGGTTGCCGCGCCGCTTTTGGGCCAGCATAACGAAGAAATCTATTGCAAACGGATGGGATATACCAGAATCGATCTGGACAAGCTGAAAGAAGCCGGTGTGATATAAAGCATCCGATTTTAAATTTGTAGTCTACTGAATGTAAGGCAGGAAAAAGATATGGATACTGCTCCACTGAAAGGTTTAAGGGTTGTTGCTTTGACCTGGGTCTGGGCCGGTCCCTGGATGGGCGCGGTGCTGGCAGATATGGGGGCCGAGGTGATCAAGGTTGAGACCAGGCAGCGGCTCGACGCCCAGCGGGTGGTTAAACTGACCAAGGATTCCGTCGAGGATATCAATATGGGGCAGTTCAATTTCACCAACCGCGGCGTGAAGAGTTGCACGTTGAATTTGAAACAGCCGGAAGGGAAAGAACTTTTTAAAAAGCTGGTGAAAGTCAGCGACGCTGTGATTACCAATCTTTCTCCGCGCGTGTTGCCGGGTTGGGGGCTGGATTACCCGGCATTGAAAGAGATCAAGCCCGACCTTATCATGGTCACCCTGCCGGCTTTCGGCAGTGAAGGACCGGACAAAGACTATGTCTCATACGCGTCCACCATCGAAGCGGTGGGCGGTTTGAATATCTCATTCGGTTATCCCAATGAGCCGCCGGTGCTTTCCGGCACCTATCCTGCCGACCCGATCGGCAGCATCTACGGTCTGGTCGGATTCTTGGCTGCTTTGAATTACCGGACGGAAACCGGTAAAGGGCAGCTCGTCGATGTCGCGCAGAGCGAAGGGGTAACGAGCCTGATCCCTGAGGTGATCATGGAAGAGGTGATGAACGGTAGAACCCGTCCGCGCATGGGTAACCGCGATGAGATCATGGCTCCGCATGCCTGTTATCTTTGTAAAGGTGAAGACAAATGGGTCGCTATCGCTGTCGGTAATGATGTTGAATGGCAGGCGATGTGTAAAGTAATGGGTAATCCCGACTGGTGCAAGGACGAAAAATTCGCCGACCAGTACAACCGCTGGCAAAATCAGGATGAGCTGAATAAACTGGTCGGCAGCTGGACGAAGGATTTCACCAATACGGAAGTGATGACCATGCTGCAGAAGGCCGGTGTTGCGGCCGGCAGTTCCCTCGATATCGGAGAACTGGTGCGCGACCCGCATGTCGTGAAACGCGGCGCGATCATTCAGCAGAATCATCCTGTTGGCGGCAAGATCAATGTCTACCGCGCCCCCTGGAAATCTGCCTTGACTGCCAAGAATCCCCCGGCGCCTTGCCTGGGGCAACACAACGACTATGTTTTCAAGACGCTTTTAGGGATGTCAGACAGTGAAGTTGCCAGGTTAAGCGAAGAAAAAGTTATTTATTAATTACATAATGCGTAGTTAATTTGATAATAATATTTAAAAGAATATGGGAGGGACCAGTACAATGAGTTATGAAGCTTTATTATTTGAAAAGAAAGACGGAATTGCAATCATTACTCTGAATTCACCGGATAAAATGAATGCGATTTCCACAGCTATGAAGGCAAGTATCGCCGCCGCCAGCGAAGAAGTGGACAGGGACGAGAGCATTAAAGTCGCTATTCTCACCGGTGCCGGGCGGGGTTTCTGCGCCGGCCACGATATTTCCGAAATGGCCGCCGGTACCGCCAAGGAACCAACTATTTACGACCGTTTGAGCACCGCCAATAATGAAGCTAGTTTTTATAAAATGCAAAAACCGGTAATTGCCGCGATTAACGGAGCCTGTGTCGGGGCCGGTTTAGCGCTTGCTTTGAGCTGCGATATCAGAATTGCCGCAGACACCGCCAAAATCGGTTCGGCCTATGCCAAACTGGGCGCTGCGCCCGGATTGGGAATGACCTTCTGGCTGCCTAAAATCATCGGTCCGGCTGCCGCTTTAGAGTTTATGCTGACCTGTAAGACAGTGCTGGGCCCGGAAGCAAAGACGATGGGTATTGTGAGTCAGGTTGTACCTTTAGCAGATTTAATGAAGACCAGTATGGAAATGGCCTCCCAAATCGCCCAATATCCGACTCTGGGTGTGGCATTAACCAAGAAATTGGTTTACAGAAGCATGCTCGAAGATGTCGCAAATCATTATGATTGGGAAAAATGGGCTGCACAGCTTACCATGGCTGCCATGATGAAAAAATAATTATTTACAAATAATTAGAAAGGAGATAAAAATGCCTGCTAAAAAGAAACTGGCTCCGCTCGACCAGATGGTTGAAGCCTGGGGTAAACTGAAAGGCCGCATCCTGACCAGTGAAGACTTCAGATCACGCGGACCGGGCTGGGTTGGCAACATCCTCAGCGATAACTCCCTCAACCGGGAAGCCACCGAAGACGGTATCAGGATTTTCGTAAACGGCGAAGGCGATTTGAACCCGCTATACCGCGATGCCGAATACGCCAGGACCACTAAATATAATTGTTTAATCGCTCCTCCGAACTATTTATATACCATCACCTACGCACAATCACCGCTGGACCACGGTCCAATGATTCCGGAGATCGCCGGATATTATTCCGGGTGTGAACGCGAGTGGTTTAAACCGGTTTGCGTCGGCGATAAATTCACCTACAGAGTCATGTGTCCGTCTGACAATAAAGAGATGCACAGCAACTGGGCCGGACGGAAAATGCTCTCTTACGAACAATGCGACTACTACCGCCAGGGCGGCGATTTAGTTGCCGGATATATGGCCTATGACCAGTGGGTGGATGTCAACGATGTCGCCCAAAGGAATGTTCAGGCAAATACCGAACTGGAAGAAATACCAGTTTATACCAAGAAGGAAATCGAAGATATTTATAACGCGCAGGATGCGGAAGAAATCCGCGGCGCCAAACCACGCTACTTTGAAGATGTTAAAGTCGGCGATGAGCTGCAGCCTGTTGTCCGCGGACCTTTAAGCGCGGTTGAAATGACCGCCTGGCATGCCGGCGGGCACGCGCATAACCTGTCCGACCGCTTGAATCGTATTATGTGGAAGAAAATCCCCTGGGCCGAAACCAGAATGGAATACGGCGTCAAGGTCGTCAAACGAGGTTTTGCTGTCGGGCAGCAACTGGAAGCATGGCGCTTCATTCTGCTCACCAACTGGATGGGCGATGACGGTTTCCTGTGGAAATTCGACGCCCAAATCCGCAGATTCGTGATGGAAGGCGATACCACCTGGGTAAAAGGCAAAGTCACCAAGAAATATATCGATGACGGCAAATGCTGCGTGGACATCGATATCCAGAACATAATGCAGACCGGCGCAAACTCCGTTACCGGCGGCGCAACTGTAATTCTGCCTTCACGGGAACACGGCCCTGTGGTTTACCCGCGGCCTTACAACCGTGTACCCGTGGATAAATAACATATGATGAACAGGCTGCTGAATATATATTCCGAAATGGCAATCCGGCAGCTTGAATTGAAGCATAATGGAGCCTGCGCTAGAATTGTCGCAAAGAAGCGATAAATATAAATAAAGCAATAACAATAAGGGGGATCGAGGGAATAATGGACTTTAAAGAATACAAAATAGGCGAATATGATAATGAAGACCAAAAAAAGTTTAGGAAGGAACTAGGCGAATGGCTGGATAAGAATATCAGTCCTGAACTGGTTGAATCGACCTGGATACTTAGAACAACCGCCAATATCCCGTACGCACACGAGTTTGCTCAAAAACTGGGTGAAAAGGGGTGGCTGGTACCGGAATGGCCGAAAGAGTACGGCGGAGCGGGACTTCCGGCAGGATATAGCACTATCGTCGCCGAAGAGTTAAGCAAACGGGTGTTATGGGCGCCCGGTTTTCTGGGCGGCTTAACGGGAGGCGTCCAGGGCCCCATCATCATGAGACACGGCACCCCCGAACAAAAGAAGGAATGGCTTCCGAAGATCGCGGCAGGGGCGCAGTTTGCCCTGGGTTATACGGAACCCAATGCCGGCACCGACCTTGCAGGCTTGCAATTACGCGCAACTCCGGATGGAGATTCTTACATCCTTAACGGACAGAAGATGTTCAGCACCGGCGCGCATAATGCCCGTTATCACTGGCTGGCCGCCAGAACCAATCCCGAATTGCCGAAACACAAGGGTGTATCGATGATCATTGCCGACTTGACGGCTCCGGGCGTTACTGTTACCAAACTGACAACTATCGCCGGGGATAGAACGAATGAAGTTTTCTATGATAATGTACGGGTTCCCAAGACAAACCGCATTGGGCCGGAAGGCGAAGGTTGGAGCATTACCAGAGATGCATTAACTGCGGAGCGAGGCGACCTTGGCACTTTCCCCTGGCCTAAGATTTTGGTGGACGAATTGGTACAATACGTTAAAGAAACCAAGCGCAACGGGAAGCCCTTATCGGAAGATCCGTTCATACGGCAGACGTTAGCTCAGCTTACAACCGATGTGAATGTACTTCGCTTGTACGGCCGCCGGTTAAACTGGATGATAGAGAAAGGACAGGACGTCTCCTGGTCGGCACCGTATTCAAAGATATTCGAGTCCGAATTGAGTCAGAGAATTGCAACTCAGGGTATGCAGATTATGGGCATGTACGGCCAGCTTGAGCAGGATTCAAAATACGCTAAGCTAAAAGGTCATATTGAATTGGCTTATCTCACTATGGTAGTGCGCAGTTTTGGCGGCGGTTCGAATAATATGCTGAGGAGTATTATCGCTACCAGAGGCATGGGGCTGCCCCGTGAACCGCAGTTAGCTATGCCGGTTAAGAAATAACTGTTTTCTGACAGGAGCCATCAGCCGAAACTTGGCCGGAAGGCCCGTTAAATAAAAATTAATCTTGAAAAGAGAGGGCGATAAAAGTGGATTTCGATTTTAATGATGAACAGAAGATGTTGAAACAGGGTGCGCGCGACTTCTTTGAGAAGGAGTGCCCGAAGTCTTTAGTGAAACAGATGATGGAGGATGAAAAAGGGAATCCTCCGGAGTTATGGAAGAAAATGGCTCAATTAGGCTGGCTGGGTTTGATATACCCGGAAAAGTACGGCGGCGGTGAAGGAAACATGATCGACCTGATCGCGCTGGCAGAAGAAATGGGGCGAGCCTGTTTGCCGGGTCCCTATTTTTCTACCGTGCTGCTCGGCGGCCTTTTTATCCTGCGCAACGGCAGTGAGGAACAGAAACAGGAAATACTGCCCAAGATGGCCAACGGTCAGCTCATTTTAACCCTGGCTATGACCGAACCAAGTGACAGTTATGAAGCCTCCGCAATAGGGATTGAGGCGAAAAGCAATAAAGACGATTATATTATCAATGGGACTAAGCTCTTCGTCCCGGATGCGCAGATCGCTGATTACATTATCTGCATTGCCAGAACCAAAAAAGGAACCGCACCGGAAGACGGCATCACCGCTTTTCTAGTCGACAGAAAGAGTCCCGGTATCACTTGCACACTGTTAAAAACCCTCGCCGGCAATAAACTGTGTGAAGTAATATTTAATAACGTTAAGGTGGCAAAGAAGAATATCGTCGGTAAGTTAGACCAGGCCTGGATCCCGTTGCAACAGACCTTGCAGCAGGCGACAATAGCCCAGTGCGCCGAAATGGTTGGCGGAGCCCAGAGGGCTTTAGAGATCGCGGCTGACCATGCCAAGAAAAGAGTACAATTCGACCGTCCTATCGGCAGTTTCCCCGTGATTCAACACGTCGTTGCCAATATGATGATGGATGTCGATGCCAGTCGCTTTTTAACTTACGAAGCTGCATGGAAGTACGCAGAAGGTTTGCCCTGTGCGCAGGAAATTGCGATGGCCAAACTTTGGACATGTGAAGCCTATCAGCGGACAGCTGCCGCCGGTCACCAGATTTTGGGCGGCATTGGTTATACGATGGACGGAGAGATGCATTTATATTTCAGACGGGCAAAAGCAGCAGAAGCTGCCCTCGGGGATAGTAAATACCATCGTGAGGCATTGGCCAAAGAACT
>PMMG01000022.1 GCA_003162335.1 Dehalococcoidia bacterium | reverse complement strand
AAAACCCCGACCGTAAGGTCGTGGGAAATTTATATTAGGAAAATCAAAATACTCAATTACAACAATTGACAGATTTTTTAGACTGGAAAACATAGACATTGGCGGAGCATTCATATTAAAATGGTACATCGATTGGTCTAATATACTGAGGGTAATTATATGCCGGTTCTAGCACAGACTTTCGCAGTAGCAATTTTCCTTTTAATGTTTCTGATTATTATTATTAACAAATTACCCGCTTATATCCCTGCACTCGCTGGCGGGGCACTGACCGTTCTGGTTGTCTTCCTTATTATAATGAAAAGCCCTGCCACTGTATTACATGTTTTAAATTTCGGACAGATTACGCAGTTTAGCTTCTGGCTGCCTGGTCACGAGCCGCTGGAATCTGTGGGGGTAAACTGGCAGACGATCATCTTCATCGGCGGGATGATGATAATGGTGGAGGGGTTAGCTAAAGTTGGCTTTTTCCGCTGGATTTGTCTATATGTCGCCCGGTTGGTCAAGTACAAAGTAATAGCGATACTGGTGGTTTTTACCCTGCTGGCCGGTTTTCTTTCGATGTTCATGGACAGCATCACTGTTCTTCTATTTTTCGCACTGGTGACAATTGAACTGGCGCGGTTACTGAAATTTGACCCGGTGCCGATCATCATCGCAGAGATCTTCGCGGCAAATGTGGGTGGCAGCGCCACCATGGCCGGCGACCCGCCGAATATAATCATCGGCACGGCTTTAGGTTATTCATTCTCTGATTTTCTGGTAAATACAGGGGTAATTGCCTGGGTGGGAATGGTAGTCGCTATCGTCTTTTTTTATCTGGTATTCAGGAAGACCCTTAAAGCATCTCAAAGTAAAGAGAAAATTGACCCGAGTCAATATCCTGAGGCAAAGAAAGCCATCACGAACATTGGATTGTTTATCATTTTCATTTTAATTTTTCTGCTGGTTGTTGTTCTTTTAATTACCCACGCGCAGACGGGTATTTCGGTGGCTTCTATCGGCGTTATTGCGGGTGGGCTGACATTGGCCTTCAGCTATCAAGATGGGCTCTCTATAATAAAGAAGGTCGATTGGCGGACGCTGGTATTCTTTTTCGGGTTGTTTATTTGTGTATCCGGACTGGAACAAACCGGCGCGCTGCAGACCCTGGCCGATTTTATCAGCAGGATCTCCGGCGGCAGTCTCATAATAGTAATCACGATTATCCTGTGGATTTCCGCTTTTGCTTCTGCCTTCGTGAATAATATTCCATTCGCGGCGGCGATGATACCTGTAATCAAAGGTTTGGCTGCCGCCGGCATGCCGCTGCCGCCCCTGGCCTGGACATTAGCGCTGGGAACGGATATTGGCGGGAACGGGACGCCCATCGGGGCTTCCGCGAATGTAGTAGGCATAGCAATTGCTGAGAAAGAAGGCTACAAGATATCCTGGGGCAAGTACTGTAAATACGCTTTGCCTGCGATGATAATGGTGGTGGGTGTCTGCTGGTTGCTGTTGATAGTAAGGTATGCCTGNNTTCGTCAAGTATTTCCTGTCGACCATCCAGCCGGAGACTAGATTTCCCCTAAATGAGAACTAACAATGCCTGTATATTCAATAAAAATAAATAAAACAATCTGATAATAATCGAGAATATTCGCTTTCCATGTATACTGCATTGCGATAGAAAATGCAATGTGTTTCCAGCCTACCAGATTCCCACAGCTGCAATCCTATTACCAAAGTACCGGACTAATCCGGTACTTTCACCTGACGATTAATCCAATCGATTCTCGATTTCGGTACTATCGGGTGATTATCACGTCAGGTAAGCCTTGATAATATGAATTGAAATGTTTAGAAAATATTTAGGACGTTACGGAAAACTAGCTGGCCGGATAATCGGAATAGCGATTATCGCTTTTGTCGGTGTGCTTTGTTTATTGCACTTTGTTTTTGGTTTCGGCATCTATCTTGTAAAAAGCGGCAGTATGGTACCTTACTTCAATGTCGGGGACACCATTATTACCATGCCGTTTAAAGGCGCTTCTGTCAGCGATCTTAAAACTGGGTCGGTTATCTCTTTCCAGGATGGGCCGGCTTTAACCTCTCACCGGATTATTGCCATAAAAGGCGACTCTGTGGTTACCAAGGGTGATGCCAACGAAGACCCCGACCCGCGTCCGGTCAGCCTTTCTCAAGTAAAGGGAGTCTATTTATTCAGAATCCCATACATCGGGTACCTGACCTATTTTATCCACACCAAACTTGGTTGGTCCATATTAATAATCGGACCTGCCTTTGTACTTTTTTGCCTGATAATCATCGAGATTATCAAGGAAACTTTTAAATCCAAAACCATGGAAAATAAAGCCGCGGCCGGTCAACCGTCGGCGGATCCTGCTTCACAGAATAAAATCCCGCATTAACAAAATAACGGGATAGCACCTGGTATGACCGCCGGGAACGATAGAAATTTAAGGAGGATTGTGAATTAGCGAAATAATTTGCAGTAATGGTAGCCATTTTCCGTTTTATTTCTAAAAGAAACGAGGAGAAGAGTGAAGAAAATTATTGGTCTGTCAATCGCAGCATTACTTATTTTAGCGTTGGTCGGAGGAGCCACATGGGCACTCTTTAGCGATACTGAAACCAGCGCCAACAACACCTTAGTGGGCGGCACACTTGATCTGAATATTAACGGCGGCAATACCGCGGTTTCGACCTTTAGCGCTGCCAATGTCAAACCCGGCGATAACAACGATGCCAATCAAGCGGCTGCCTCAAGCACTTTATTAAACCACGGCAATTTACCCGGTAAACTCACTATATCAGCGGCACTCAGCGGTCACTTTGCAGGACCGGCGCCGGTTCCGGCTGATGCAGATATTGTTCCCACCGATACGCTCAAGGATGTTGCCACAGTTGCGCTTTATATCGACAAAGATAACAGCGGTACATGGACAGCTGGAGACATTGGTCTTAAGTCAGATGGAACCACATACGCTTATGCTGTCGGGACACCTTTATCTCCGGCAGCGATGAGCGCCTATGACGGCAAAAGCTGGGCCAACGTATTGCCTAATATGGCAACCAGCGAGAGTGACAAGTTTGCAGTTAATTGGGCAGTACCGACCACTGCCACCAACGCAATTCAAGGTGGTTCTGCCTCATTGACCTTTACATTCGTATTAAACCAGCTGCCGTAAAAACAGTTACTTAACAAATATTCTACAGGGGATAACACAATACCTCCTGAAACCCGGTCATCCAAGTGAGGAGTTTTTAGAAACAAGGCTGAGGGCATAAATAGCCCTCAGCCTGTCGGCAGAATCGGAGCAGGCGAGAAAAATAGTGTCAAATAAAATTATGTTATTAGTGGTATTGGCTCTAATCATGCTGGCTGTTGTAAGCGGTGTGACATTCGCGAGCTTCACTGACCGCGAGTCCAGTACTAACAACACACTGATCAGCGGCACGATCGACCTGAAAACCAACAATGCCAACGGTGTGAGCGCCACTCTCACCAATTTAAGTCTGAAACCAAACAATTCCGTCACCGGTACGACCATCCAGTTGAGCAATAGCGGCACGGTGAACGGGACGACACTGAACATCTCTTTCTCGTATATCGAAAGCGATAACGCTAATCAAAATGGGACACCCAACATGACGGCTGACCAGGTGGCTTCGGTCATACAAGTGACAGCTCTGACCTATGACACAACAAATATCTTAACTACACTTACCGATACTAATGCCAACGGTTACATCGATGTACAGGATTTAGTCAATGCCGTTAACACGGCGAAAATGGCTGGCCTCAGCGGTTTGACCGCCGGTGGGGCGAGTAAACCTTTTAACATCGTAGTTTTACTACGTGACGGCATCAGCAACGATTACCAGGGCGACGGCATCGCCATTACAGTCAATTTTGTGCTGAATCAGTGAGCGGAGTGGATGAATAATAATTTTCTGTCGATAGGTTTATTGCTGTTATGCGTGGTGGTGACGGTCGTCGTTATCCTGATCATCCAGCGTTCGAAGCAGCAAATGAGCGGAGCCATGAAATGGAAGTTCCGGGGAGTAGCCGTATTTGCAATCTTGTTGCTGATAAGTAACATTGGCATGACAGCCGCCAGATTTGCCGATACAGAAACATCCACTAACAATGCTATTCAGATAAAGACCGGCTGGTATAATCTTGCCTGGCACTACCGCAAAGCAATTACAATCAACCACACCCAGGTAGCATCCGGCGTTCAGACAAATTTCACCGTACTGATCAATTCAGCAGATCCTCTTTGGAAAAATACGGCCAGCGGCGGGCATGCGGGAAAATTGAACGGCGGGGATTTTGTGTTTACCGCTGCTGATGGTGTAACCAAGCTCAACCATGAAGTAGAAAAGTATACTTCCACCACCGGCGAACTTATTGCCTGGGTAATGATTCCTATGCTTTCCAATACAACAGATACAGTGATTTATATTTATTACGGCAACGCCGCCGCCGCCGACCAGTGGAATCCCTCTGCAGCCTGGGATACTAACGTCAAGGGTGTCTGGCATCTAAAAGAGGATCCATCCGGAACTGCGCCGCAAATCAACGACTCCACGATCAATGCCAATAACGGGACAACTTCCGGTACTATGACTACCAGTGAACAGGTGCCAGGGAAAATTGACGGCAGCGTGAGTTTCGATGGAACTAATGATTATGTCTCCATAAGTGATTCGACCAGTTTGAGTATTGGCACGGCGGTAACTGTTTCAGCATGGATCAAACCCAACTCGGTTTCCGGTACGCACGAGATAATTGCCAAGTGGCAACCCTCTATTTTAGGGTTATTGGCTTTTAATCAGGAATATCAACTCTATTCAACCGGTACGGAAATTGGGGTTGGGGCAAGTTCCGGTAGTGCAACCACCAGCGGCGCCAATCTGCAAATTAATACCTGGTACCACATTGAAATGGTCTGGTCGGGGGGAAACAGTGTGACAGTTTATAAAAACGGTGCATCCCTGGGGAGCTATACTTTAAGCTATCCTCTCCTTCAAGGCGGCGGAACTGCTGCTTCTCTCTCGTTGGCGAATTATGACAGCGGAAACTATTTTAGCGGTATTATTGATGAAGCTCATATCGCAATGACGGCCCGCAGCGCGGGCTGGATCCAAACCGAGTACAATAACCAGAACTCGCCGTCTACATTTATTACTGTAGCCGCCGCAGAAGAATAGTTGTTTGTGATTTTATATCAGAGTGTTCGCGCTAGCAGATACAAATGCACCAGCGAAAACAATACTTTAAAAAAGATAACGGGTTTATTGTCTCAGCAGGTCTGTATCTAACGGATCTGGTCTTCTAAAGTAAAAGTATTATTGAAACTAATACTATCACATTGAATTTCATTCCCAACAGCAGCAGGAATACGCCACGTGATGATCAGGTTCGATGTTGCCGAGGGCTTCAGCGATTCAACTGCATTCCAGGTAATGCTGCCGTAGTCGTTTAGCGGATCGTAAGATAAAGGCGCGTTGTAACTATATGTAGTCCCGTTTGCATTAAGGCCGATATCACCGTTATCCCAGGTACCGTTTGAATTGACATCGATGTATGCCGCAGTTTCGGTGTTTGCTCCCAGGTCTCCATTACCGTCGATCCCAGGGTTATTAACTACGGCAGAAAAACTGACGGAGAGATTCCCACTGTGGTTGCCGGTATTACTGATTTGTTTAATAATATTTCCACTGGCGCCGGGAACGGCAATGGGCATTTGCGAAAAATAATCATTAGTATTGCTGATATTGAGGCGGGGTTTACCGCCGTCGGACATGGCGAAAGTGCCGCTATTCGTAAAACAAAAAGAGCCTATAATAGCGATTGTTAAAAGCACAAAAGCACATATAAGCCCTGCAATGTATTTTTTCAGGCTTTGCATTAACTTTTTCTTTCTACTTATTATTGGTCTGTCAATCGCAGAATTACAGACTAACATTAGTCTAAAGTATACATGATAAATAAGCCCTAAACAACAGAGTCTGGCACCTAAACAAATTCTAAATAATATTAAACCCCGGGAAGATATGTGATAATTGAAAAAACCGGTGAAAAATAAGGGCGGGGGAAAATTTTTTGTCTAAAATATAAAAAGGCGCCCTGAACAGGGCGCCTTTCAGTTTACTACGACAATCGGTCTAATTTTGTATTGAAGTGCCTTCTTGAAATTGATAACCCACACCGGGCAATGTCATAACATATTTCTGGTCGTGCGTGTCGACACGCAGTTTGTTGCGCAGTCGTCCGATAAAAACGTGCAGGTATTCGGTTTCGTTAAGATATTCCGGTCCCCAGACTTTCTGCAGTAAATAGCTGTGGGTGAGCGCCTTGCCGCGGTTAAGCACGAATTCCCGCAGAAGTTTATATTCGATCGGGGTCAAATTAACGGCATTTCCGGCGATGGTCACGCTTCTTTTGGTGAAATCAATTTCAAGGTCGCCGCTGGTGAAAACCGGTTCGGTTGTCTGTACTTCCGCGATTTGACTGCGCCGCAGTACCGATTTAACCCTGGCCTTGAGTTCGCGGACAGAGAACGGCTTAACGAGATAGTCATCGGCGCCGCACTCAAAACCCTTGATCTTGTCGTCTTCCTGTCCGCGGGCGGTAATAATGATGACGGGTACCTGTGATACTTCACGAATGCGGTTGCAGACGGTATACCCATCCATATCGGGCATAGTCAGATCCAATAAAATCAAATTCGGGTTTTCGCGTTGAAAAATGTCCAGACCGGTAGGTCCATCAGCGGCGATCAGAACCTGGTAAAAATCGGCTTCAAGAGATCGTCTTAAAAGGTAGAGGATCGAAGCATCGTCGTCAATTGCCAGTATTGTTTCTTTTTCACGCATCATGTCGGGTTCACTCCTTGTATCTCGACCGGTAAAGAAATTCAGTCTTAATGGTATTCGCGCCTATATGCCGGCCGACCAATACTTACGAGTTCACCATCCGATTGCGGAAGCAAGAGAACATAATCATTCCGTAATACGGCATGAACATACTTAACTATATATCTTGCCGCTGTCTTTGACTATTACACGTTAGTACTGTTGACAAGGGGGCATTTCAGGCTAGACAGCATTTTTTATAGTCGCCTTTCTATTTCAAATGCCTTGATTATTTGCATTATACTATAGGTATAAACCGAGATTCGTTTGGAGGAGAAGGCAAATGGAAGCGATGGAAGCAATCCTTTCCCGGCGGAGTATCAGAAAATATACCGGTAATTTGATTAACGATAACGAAATACAGGCGTTATTAAACGCCGCTATGGCCGCGCCGTCATCATCGAATGGACAGCCGTGGCATTTTGTTACAATTACCGATCGCCGGCCACTCGATGAGATCCCGAAGTTTCACCCGTATTCGAACATGATCAAAGAGGCGCCGCTGGCGGTGGTTGTATGCGGAGACCTGCAACTGGAAAAAGGTAAAGGCGTCTGGGTGCAGGATTGTTCGGCGGCCACTGAGAATCTGCTGCTGGCAGCGCACGCGATGGGATTAGGCGCGGTCTGGCTGGGAGTTTACCCGATCGAAGAACGGGTAAACGGTCTCAGGGCGATATTGGCTTTGCCTTCACATATTATACCTTTGTGCATCATCGTGGTCGGGCATCCGGCAGAAAAGAAAACGCCGGCGAACCGGTTCAATCCGGAGAGAGTACATCAGAATAAGTGGTGATGGTGAGGAATTAAAGCTGGAGAACAGACAATTTGATTACAGGCCTTCGTTCTCATTAATTAGTCTATTCTCGTTAGCTTAATTTATCCCGTCGCTATTACTCCCCGGGATTCCTTGCCGACAAATTGCGTCTCCAGCGGTGTTAATCTGCCTGTTTACCGATCGACGCGGTTATCGTGTATATCACACCGGTAATTTTTAAAAATAGTATAACATACCGTGACTTTAGTTAGGCTCAGGTTTTGGAGCGCGTACTAATTGACATAATAGTAAAAATTATGTTCGAACTAATCAATTACACTCGGTTAAATCCGATATCTCTTGAAATACGCTGCTCGATACTGTATGCTTTAGTTTGGTTTACGCAAGTACAGACAACGTACTATAATTAATATTTGGGGAGCTTGCCCCTATAGCTCAGTTGGATAGAGCACTGGCCTCCGAAGCCGGTTGCGGGCGTTCGAGTCGCCCTAGGGGTACCATTTTTTTGCGTAAATATACGTTTAATTGATTTGGAGGATAATTTGGTAAGCAAGACGGGACTAATTGAAATCAGGTGGCATGGGCGCGGCGGAATGGGCGCAGTTACCTCTGCGGAACTGCTAGCCAAAGCCGCAATCGATGAAGGTAAATACGGCCAGGCTTTCCCGGCGTTCGGTCCGGAACGGCGCGGTGCGCCGGTGGTAGCTTTCGACCGTATCGACCCTGAAAAACCGATTCGTGTGCGTGCGGAAATCAGAGAGCCGGATGTGGTAATTGTCCTCGACCCAACATTATTAAGTGTGGTCAATGTCACATCAGGATTGAAAGAAGGTGGTGTCCTGTTGATCAATACCAGCAAGGACTTCGCGACAATACAGAAAGACTTTCCCGGCAATTGGAAGTTAGCATTGGTGGATGCCAGCCGCATTGCGCGGGAAGTGCTGGGAGTCCCGATCGTAAACACAACCATGCTGGGGGCGCTGCTCAAAGCAGTGGATGTGGTGAAAATGGAATCATTGGTAGAACCCGTCAAAGAGCGTTTTGAGCGTCTGGCAGAGAAGAATCTCAATGCCATGAAAAGAGCTTTTACAGAGACAACGGTAAAGGAGTAGATTCAACTTGAAAAAAAATGAAAACGAATTAACGTGGAAGGACCTGGAGATCGGTTGCATCGTAACCGAACCGGGTAGCAGTAGAGAATATCGCACCGGCGACTGGCGTTCGCAAAAACCCACATATAATTTTACGAAGTGCATTAAGTGCGGTTTATGCCAGATTTATTGTCCGGAAGGATGTATCCAGCAGAATACCGAAGGCTATTTCCAGGCTAATATGTACTGGTGCAAGGGTTGCGGTATCTGCTCCAAAGAGTGTCCGACCGGAGTAATATCAATGGTAAATGAGGAGGTATAATGGGAAAGCGCATAGGAATGGAAGTCTCGCTGGCAATTGCCGAAGCCGCGAAAATGGCGAATGTGGATGTGGTGGCGGCATATCCCATCACACCTCAAACACATATTGTCGAAAGGATGGCGGAAATTGTCGCTAACGGCGAATTAGACGCCGAATATATCCCGGTGGAATCCGAGCATTCCGCGATGAGCGCCTGTCTTGGTTCTTCCGCGGCGGGCGCACGCACTTTTACCGCGACCGCCGGGCAGGGCCTGGAGCTGATGCACGAAGTATTATATGTAGCATCCGCGATGCGCTTACCGATCGTGATGGCGGTGGCGAACCGCGCATTATCTTCGCCCTTGAATGTCTGGGGCGACCAATCGGATTTGATGGCCGTGCGGGATACCGGCTGGATACAGATCATCTGCGAAAACGGACAGGAAGCATTTGACCTGACGCTGGCCGCATTCAAGATCTCGGAAGACCACCGGATATTGTTGCCGGTGATGATTCATTGTGACGGTTTCTATCTGACCCACGTGGTTGAGCCGATAGAATTCCCGACACAGGATGAAGTGAATAAATATTTACCACCGTTTAATTATCCGTTACCTCTGGATCCGGACAAGCCGGTGACAATGGGAGCTTTTGCGCCGTCATTCATTTATACCGAAGCGAAAAAGGCGCAAGAAGTCAATATCGTTAACTCCAAGCAATTGATCATTGACCTCTGGAAAGAATTTGGTAAGACCTTCGGGCGCGAATACCACCCGATCGAGAAATATCGCACAGAAGGCGCCGGGACTTTACTGTTAACCCTGGGTAGTTTCGGCGAAACTGCAATGACCGCTGTTGATAAAATGAGGGATGAAGGTCAGGATGTGGGTTTATTAAAACTTCGTCTGTGGCGGCCTTTCCCCTTTGAGGAATTACGGGAAACAGTGAACGGCGCGCAGACCTTGATCGTGGTTGACCGCGCGCTTTCCTTCGGTGGCCCCGGCGGCCCGGCTTTTTCGGAAATCAGGTCGGCGCTCTACGGCGAAAAGAAACGACCGAAGATCATCGGCTTTGTCGGCGGTTTAGGCGGCAGAGATTTGACTGTAACTGAATTTGAGGGAATGGTCAAGAGAGCAGCGGAGATTAATGATACGGCGGCGGAAAAGGAATATGAAATGTTCGGGGTGAGAGAATAATGGAAAACTTAGGAGTTTATGCCGCGCGTTTAGCGCCTAAAATTGATGGATTAGCGCCCGGGCACCGCGCCTGTATCGGCTGCGGGGAAGCATTGGCGGTGAGAATCGCCTGCAAAGCCATGGGTTCGAATGTTATTGTGGCCAATGCTACCGGTTGTATGGAGGTTATTTCTTCGCAATTACCGGCAACAGCCTGGGACATGCCCTGGATACACACCCTTTTTGAGAATAACTCCGCGGTTGCTTCCGGTATCGAATCGGCTCTGAAAGTAATGATCAGAAAAGGCAAGATTGCGGATAAAGGCACGAAAGTTGTCGCAATGGGTGGCGACGGCGCCACCAGCGATATTGGTTTCCAGGCATTATCGGGCGCGCTGGAAAGAGGCCACGATTTCCTCTATCTGATGTTTGATAATGAAGCCTATATGAATACGGGTATTCAGCGTTCATCAGCAACACCTTACGGCGCTTCTACAACCACCTCTCCCGCCGGCAAGAAAAGCATCGGGCAAAAGACCGCGAAAAAAAATATGCCGGCAATTGTCGCCGCACATGATATTCCCTATGTTGCCACCGCTTGTCCCAGTTATCCGTTCGACATGATGGAAAAAGTGAAAAAGGGTCTGGCCGTGAACGGCCCGGCCTTTATCAGCGTATTTTCTGTTTGCCCGACCGGTTGGCGCTCATCCCCGGATCTTTCTGTCAAGCTCGGCAGATTGGCGGTGCAAACCGGCGCTTTCCCGTTGTACGAAGTAGAGAACGGCCAGTACAAACTCAGTCTGGATCCGGCGCCCTTGCGGCCGATACAGGAATATTTCAAGCTGCAGGGTAGATTCCGCCATCTTTCTGAAGGAACCGTCAAGCAGATTCAGGAAAAGATCATTAGCGACTACGAGAAGTTAAAGCGAAAAGTTGCCTGTTGATATTTCGGCTTGAGATACGGTATTAACATTTGATTTTTTAAATTTAAATAAGGATGAAACTGATGGTAAAAATAACCATTGACGGGCGTGAATTCGAGGCAAAAGAAAAGGCAAAGGTACTGGATGTAGCCAGAGCGCATAATATCCAGATCCAGACGCTCTGCGGGCATGAATCGGTATCGCCCTACGGTAATTGCCGTCTCTGTTTAGTGGAAATAACGACGAAAGACGGCAAAAACCGCCTGGTGCCGTCCTGTATCTCCGCGGTTGATGATGGAATGGTGGTGAAAACCAATTCGGAGAAAGTCATCGCGGAACGCAAAGTATCCATCCAAAGACTAATGGCGCGCGCGCCGCAGTCTGAAGCGATTAAAGACATCGCTAAAAAATACGGAGTAGACAGCACGCCCTTCCCCCTGGAAGACCACCGGAACTGCGTGCTTTGCTCTTTATGCATACGGGTCTGCGCGGAAATAGTGGGCGCCAATGCGATAAGCAAGATCAACCGCAGCACGGAGCCCGGCGCACTGCCTTATACCGTGAACTTCGAAGCCTGCATTGCTTGCGGCTCCTGTGTTTTTATTTGCCCGACAAATGCCATCAAACTGGCGGACGAAGGCGATACCAGAACGATCTCCTGGCCGTACCAGAAAAAAGAGTTCAAGATGGCCAAATGCACAAATTGCGGCCGCTACTGGGCGCCGTTACAGCAGGTAGAAAACCTGGCGAAAAAGTCCGGGCAGCCGATGTCGTACTTTGACAAATGCATGGAGTGCCGGGGCTAGAGATAAGCCCGGCCTTTATTAACAGCCGTTTTAATATGCGGCGAGACGGGGTGTAGCGCAGTCTGG
>PMMG01000021.1:20906-21058 GCA_003162335.1 Dehalococcoidia bacterium | reverse complement strand
TAGGCGGTAGTGAATAAAACTGCCTTATCCCAACCCATCGTAAAATACAAAAGTAGATCAAAGATAAACGCTAAACCGACCCAGAATCCCACCAGTTTTAAGGCTTCTTTGACCGGAATAACGTGCGCCTTACGCTGAAAGACAAACAGATC
>PMMG01000021.1:20338-20838 GCA_003162335.1 Dehalococcoidia bacterium | reverse complement strand
TCTGCGAACTCACGCAAATCCGCTTCCATTATCAGAGCTTCCTCTCTGGTATTGGCTGTTTTTTCGATTTCCAACAGATCCGGCCACATGAGCGTGCTGCAGTGCATCAGTTTCAAACTGACATCGAGCGGGCGGTAATAGCCAAAACGGTCATATCCCCGAAAGAACATGAACCGGCGATGNNACTTCATCGATTTCTTCCCGGATATTGGCAAATTTACCGGAGTCGCTGCCCTTCCATCCCAGATAATATTTCGGCTCACTGCCATCGATAGTCGTCTTGCTCATCCTTAATAACTGCCCTGATCGAAATAATTCCAGCCCGTAGATATTGCTTGACCAAACCATCTTATGCTGCAGGCAGGAAAGCAGGAAAGGAATTGATTTACAGGCGGCAGCGGCCGTCTTAAAATGGCAGCGGATTTCCACTTCATAATGAGTTTGTATAACAGGTTTTGATTTCGACATAGCTAATACTTAAATCAGAAGACTGAAACAGC
>PMMG01000021.1:0-20331 GCA_003162335.1 Dehalococcoidia bacterium | reverse complement strand
CTGAAATTATGCCAGTCCTCCATTACAAACAAACCCTCGGTTGACCGGCTCAACTGTTGGATTGAAGGCAGCATCCCATTTGGGAAAATATATTTGTTAATCCAGGGATCGAGAGACTTCACCGATGTATTCCCGCCGATGGTATGCAGCAAAAACAGTCCGTCATCGTCCAGGCTCTGTCGCGCAACTTCCATATACGTCCTGTAGTTTTTATAGCCGACATGTTCGATCATGCCCACCGAAACGATCCGGTCGAACTTTTCATTGACGTCCCTGTAATCCTGCAATCTGATCTCTACCGGCAGGCCCGTGCACAACGTTTTTGCCAGCTCAACCTGCTCTTTCGAAACCGTAATACCGACAACTTTCACCCCGTATTTTTCGGCGGCGTATTTGGCCAAACTGCCCCACCCGCAGCCGATATCCAGCACCTTCATCCCGGATTGCAGTCCCAGCTTCCGGCAGATTAATTCCAGTTTATTCTCCTGGGCTATATCCAGATTCGGCGCGTTTTGCCAGTACGCGCAGCTGTAGACCAGGCGCTTATCCAGCATGTTGACAAACAGGTCATTACCCAGGTCGTAGTGTTTTTCCCCGATCTGAAAAGCCCGATTTTTTGATTGCCGGTTCAGCAGCCGTGCCAGTAGAACCTGATAAATTAGTGAAGTATTCTTTTTAATGCCATTCTGTATCTGGGCACGGATAACTTTTGCAAAGAATTCATCGAGTCCGGCGCTATCCCACCAGCCGTCCATGTATGATTCTCCCAGGCCCATCGTACCCTGCGATAATACCGCCTGGTAAAATTTCTCATTATAGACGCTGATGTCCCAGGGATTGCCGCCGTTAATTTTTATTCCGGCTGCTGACAATAATTGCTGTGCCATTTCTTCGAATTTGTCTGTTTCCATCTTTCAGAACTCCTTCGAATTGAGTAATAATTTGGACTCCGCGTTTGACTTCTCAGCTTTCTGCTTTGATTCTTTCTATTTTGTCTGGCGGTACGGCAGTCTTTTATGCGATTTTTGCTGCCGATAAACCAGCCTTCAAGTATCTTTTGATCACGACCGGCATCGGCTGGCCGATTTCCAAAACATGGTTATCAGGGTCGTAGAATCTCAGTCTTGATAGCGGATATTCACATAAATACCTGCCCGATTATCTGTTTATAGGCAGGAAGTGTATCAGCTGGTCTGCACCTCTTCCACGGTCACTTTTACCACATTCTTTATCTTCATATTCCGGGTGGCCATCTCCGCGGCGGCTTTGTCGAAGATTTCGCCGGAAGTGATAATTTCGCCCCTGCCCCAGATCCGGCAGCCCTTATGCGTGGCCGTATCCAGACAGAGGATTGCCACCTGCGGATTTTCTTTGATATTTGTAACGGTGCGCGGGGAAGCAACATCGGAAAACAAAACATGCTCATCGTCCATTACGCGCAGCGACCCTTTCGCCGAGACATTCGGCTTGCCCGTCTTGCTCGCTGTGGCCACATACGCCGGACGCATTGTTCCGATCGCTTTTTTTGCTTCTTCGGTCAGTTTTGCCATTGTAACCTCCATTTTAATCCAGAATAAGTGCGGTGACTCCATTTTACGCCAACAATAGCTTTTACAACAAGTCAGATTGGATACGAAATGGAAAGACGAATAATAGCTATCCATTACTTCACCGTCGTTCCCGACCTGATCGGGAACCCAACTAACCAACCAACGGAAAATTTTGAAGGTCTGACAAGATTTACAGGAAAACAAGCCGGACAATCTGATAGTCTTCCTGCCCTCACAACAGACCTCGATACTACGGTAAGGCTATTTTATAGATCCCCTCCCGTGGATTTGAGAGGACAGGACTATAAGCGTTCGCGGGAAAGACTAACTATTTCACCCGTAAATCAAAGTGAATTTGTCGTTCAGGTATTTAATAAAATCGGATGAATCAAACGGTTTACCGGTGGCATGCTTGACCAGCTCCGCAGGTGTATAAAGACTGCCCAATTGATGCACATGTTCTCTCAACCACACCAGCGGTACCGATAATTCTCCGCGCTTGATGGATTCGTCCAGCGAGGGGATATCTCTCCGCATCGCCGCCTCGAGCTGCGCCGCATAAGCCGACCCAAAAGAGTAAACCGGGAAATAACCGAAAGACCCCCACGACCAGTGCACATCCTGCAGCACGCCCTTGTCGTCGTCCATAACATATAAGCCGAGGTATTCCTTATACTTTTGCCGCCATATTTCCGGCAGCCGCCCGACATCCAACACGCCGTTGATCAGGTCGCGTTCAATCTCAAAACGGATGATGATGTGCATATGGTATGTGAATTCATCGGCCATAATGCGGACAAACGACGGTTCGACGCGGTTGACAAAACGGAAAAACTCCTCGAAACCAATGCCCTCCGTTTCTTTTGCGAATATCTCTTTAAATTTCGGGAACCAGTACTCCCAGAAAGGCCGGCTTCTAGCCAGGTTATTTTCGTAGAAACGGCTCTGACATTCGTGGATGCTCAAACTGACCGCATTACCCATCGGGGTTCCCTTGTATTTATCCAGCAAGCCCTGCTCGTAGATGCCGTGACCCGTTTCATGTACGGTGGAGAACAGTGCGTGCATTGGGTCCTGGGCCAGGAAAGCCGTTGTTATCCGGGTATCTCCCGTATCGATGCGGTTCGTGAAAGGATGCTCGGAGACATCCAGCCGCCCTGCACTATAATCGAATCCCAACGAGGCAGAAACCTGTTTGCTGAAAATCCTTTGTGTTTCGATATCAAAAGACTTACCCTTAAACAAATCGGCGGACGGTTTGTTTTTCGCAGTTTGCAGTTTTTGCAACATCGGAATCAATGTCGCCTTAACCTTGGTGAAAAACTCATCACATTGCACTGAGGTCAGCCCCTCTTCGTATTTATCGAGCAGGGCATCATACGGATTTTGTGTACCGCCGAGATAATGCGCCTCTTCACGCACGGTCCTGATCACCTGTTCCAGCTTGGGGGCAAAAAGGTAATAATTATTCTCCCGTTTGGCTTTTTGCCATACATCAAAGGCTTCGCTATATAATGCGGCCGCCCTGGCCACAAATTCCGCGGGCAATTTGATTGCCCGTTCATACTCGCGCTTCCATTCGCGCAAGTTCGCCGCTTCATCCGGCATCCATTGCCCGTTCGCACCTATTTTCAGCAGTTCCCCGAAGTGCGGTTCGGTCAATTTTTGATGGTAGAGTTTGGTGGTATATGAAACCATATCGGCACGGGAGGCTGAACCGCCCTCAGGCATGTATACTTGCTGGTCCCAGCTTGCCAGATTCGATATGGCATTGATCTGGATCAGTTCCCGCGACCGCACCACCAGTTCCTGATACGCTTGCCCCGGATTTAAGCCGCGGCTGCTGTAAGCCTGAGAATTCATTTCGACACCTCCCGAAAATTCGGAATAGAATCACCCTCACGTAATGATTCAAAAGTAGCATAAACCGATTACATTATCAATCATTTTTCTTCTTTTACAAGTAAAAAACCATCGGAAACTTGCGTTAACCGGTTGCTGATATGTTTAGTTGATACCTGAACCATGGCTGCCTGACTGGTACTTTACAAAGCCTCCAAGTTATCCGGGAGATGGTCGATGCCGCCATTTTCTTTAACAACAATAGATTTGATTCGGTTTTTTATATCCGGCCTAACCCGGGTAATTGTCATTTGCTCAGTGCCGCCGATACTCTCACAGTCATCTTCCATCAGAACGTCCGGTATCACGGCTTCAGCAATATCTTGGTAGGACTCTTTATCCCGGCGGAATAATAAACGGCCTGCGGGAAAACCGTACGAGCTCAGGACATGTTGAACATCCTGTATTTCAGCCTGCTTCCTGCGGGAAGTAAGATAAACAATCTCTGCTCCCTGTTTTGCCCAATTATTCAATTTCCCGACTGAATCTCCAATCGGGATGAATGAGGCATAATCGTGCGTGATCTTTGCTGTATTTTTCTTTTGTTTCCCGATTTCATTACGAGCACGACCGGCCGCAGCCCTGGGCATGATGATTGTACCTTCGGTGAATACCAGTATTTTCATGTGATTGAATTCCTCTTTACTATTTTGAACACTTGTTCTAATATAATATCACAGAAAAACAGGGGCGAGTGATATTTCCATCTTATGGGCTCTGCTCCATCAACTATTTGACCGTTAATTTTGTATTTTATGTTTCAGTGTTATTTAGTGCTTAAAGATTAGGATTTAGTGTTTTCTTGATTACATGGCTACAGTACTTACGAGGTAATGTATACACATCTCACAGAGACGATGTATTGGATATTGACTATTTCCGTCCCAACTGGGTTTAAAAAGTCGGGCAAGCCGCCAGGATAACGGTTATATTGATACTGTAAGGGAGATGCGGAATCATGGAATGGTCGGCAAGAATGAATTCGGCGCTGGACTACATCGAGGCTAATCTGGCGGATGACATTGATATCGAACAGGCAGCCAGACTGGCTTGCTGCTCTTCATTTCACTTCAGGCGGATGTTTTATGCCTTCGCCGGGGTCACGGCAGCAGAATACGTACGACGTAGAAGACTGACCCTGTCTGCCTGCGAACTCTCATCTGAAAAAATCCGCGTCATCGATGTCGCAATGAAATACGGTTATGACTCGCCGGATGCATTCACCCGGGCGTTCCGCAATGTGCACGGTATCACACCGCTGGCCGCGCGCAGCCAGGGGGTACCGTTGGTGGCATATCCGCGTATCTCCTTTAATGAAATTTTGGAAGGAGATGACAATATGGATTATAAAATCATCGAGAAACCGGCATTTGATGTCATTGCTAAAGCAAAAAAATTTACCACTGCTCTGGGTGAAAACTTCGTCGAAATCCCGCAGTTCTGGGATGAATTCAGGAGCACCGGTAACTTTATAACCCTGGAAAAAATAACCGGGGGTAAAACGGGACCGGTCACCGGCGCGGGCTGCCTGGGAGTCTGTATGATGGACTCAGTGAATGATAAATTCACTTATGCCATCGGTGTGGAGAAACCTGCAGCCAAAGCCGCGCCGGCAGGGTTCGAAGTTCTTCATATCCCGGCAGCCACCTGGGCGGTCTTTGAGTCTATCGGCCCCATGCCCAAAGCCATTCAGAATGTCACTGAGAAGATATTCAAAGGATGGTTCCAGTCTACCGGCTACGAACAAGATGCCAAACCGGATCTTGAGGTTTATTTTCCGGGAGATATAAATAGCAAGGATTACCACTGCCAGGTCTGGATACCAATCATTAAGAGAGGGAAAAAGTAGGTCTATCGAGCTTTTTGCTAAACAAGGACGGGGAGCTAAAGCTCCCTGTCCTTTTAATACTGTATTTTTCTAAACCACAATGAAACCGGTGTATCAAGCTAAACTTTTGATATTCATTGAAGGTTGATAATACAAATAATTATTGCGTCCTCTTTTTTTAACTTCATACATTGCCGTATCCGCATGTTTCATTAATGTTCTCAGACTTTTACCGTCTTCCGGATAAATTGCGATTCCGAGACTGGCAGTCATTACTTCTTTTAAACCATTGAGAGTAAACGGCTTATTCAGAACATCGATAATTCTCTTTGCTACTATTTTTACCGTTTCTTTCAAACTCACATCGGAGATTAATAATGCAAATTCATCGCCGCCTATACGACAAATTGTGTCAGTTTGCCGTAAAATACTCTCTAACCTGGCACCGACTTCTTTTAATACTTCATCACCCGCATCGTGCCCCAGATTGTCATTAATATCCTTGAAATGGTCAAGATCAACCATTATCAATGCCGTTTTCTTTTGATTACGTCGATTTTCGGCCATAGCCATCATNNCATCGGTCAGCAAATAAAGTCCGACTGGGCAAGCCGGTCAGGGAATCGTGATAAGCCAGTCTTCTAATATTATCTTCTGCCATTTTACGTTCAATTGCGTAACGTAAAGACCGCACCAGAGAATTACCGTCAACTTGTCCCTTGATCAGGTAATCCTGTGCCCCCTCTCTTACCGCTTTCAGGAATTCTGCTTCATCCCCAAAACCTGAAAATACTACAATTGGAATTTCCGGTACCTGGAGTTTTAATTTGAGGAATGTTTCAATACCTGAACTATCAGGTAAATTCAAATCAGAAAGGATTACGTCTATCTTGCCTTCGGTAGAACACTTAATAGCAGTTGAAAGACTCTCGGCGCAGATAAGGTGAAAGGCATTATAGTCTGTTTTTGCCAACATGCGTTTGGTTAGCAGCAAATCTCCTGCATCATCTTCAATTAGAAGAACCTCAATGGGTTTCCCGGCCTTTTTTACTTCCACTGCTTAAATCACCATTCCATCACTTAATTGAGAGACTCTTGACACAATCTTACTATTACGGTTTTTTTAGCAAATCATTTTTCACGGTTTGGTAAACTGATATCTATTTCCTTGGCTTCAAATATCCGGTTACAACTTAAAATGATAAATCCTGTGAATATTCTTACACTATTTCTATCGAAAAGTCATATTATTTCCACTAAAAACATTTCATTTTTATAACATTTTTTATATCTGGTTGTATTCAATGCTAATTATCCGAAACTGATTCAGATTCAATTATCATAGCTGGTAGATTCAGGTTTAGTATTTTGACGGGCAGGAGAACAATTGCAACAAGACTTCATATTGTCATTGAAAGACCAAAAATCGTTTGCTATAATCTGGTCAGGTTGACCAAGTATTATCAACACGTCCTGAATATATTCATCTTATGGATGAGGGAAAAAACTTGGAAAAACGAAGCACACAACAACTGCGGGAAGCTCTGGATTATGCGGAAAACATCATCTCCACTTTACGTGAACCTCTCCTTGTACTTGATGCCAATCTGCGCGTAATATCAGCCAATCAATCCTTTTATCGGTTATTTTCAGTCGCCCCTGAAGCCATTGAAGGGAAACTTATTTATGAAATGAATAATGGGCAATGGAATATCCCCACACTACGCGAGTTGTTAGCAAAAATATTACCTGAGAATACCAGTTTTGATGACTTTGAAGTTGACATTGTGTTTTCTGGAGTGGGAAGAAGATTTCTGTTATTAAATGCCCGTCGTATTCATGACGGCGAACCTGCAGCTGAACAGGTACTTCTGGTAATAGACGACATTACTGAACGCAAACGGATAGAACATGATATGGCCTCTTCCGAATTACGCTATCGCCGGCTGTTTGAAACGGCGCAGGATGGCATCTTGATTCTAAATTTTAAAACCAGTGCAATTACCGACGTAAATCCTTTCCTCTTAAAAATGCTGGGCTATTCCAAACAGGATCTTGTAGGTAAAACCCTCTGGGAAATCGGTTTTTTCAAAGATTCGGCAGCCAGTCATCAAGCGTTTCAAATACTTCAAGAAAAAGGGTACGTACGCTATGAAGACTTGCCGCTGAAGACTAAAGACGGCCAACCAATGGAAGTTGAGTTTGTGAGTAACGTTTATAGTATTGATGGCGAAAAAGTGATTCAATGTAATATACGGGATATTACCGAACGCAAAATTTCCGAGGAAAGAATCTCGCGCTTAAACGAAAGCATTAAACAGCATGCTGCCGAACTGGAGCTTGCCAACAGTGAATTGGAAACATTCTCCTATACGGTTTCACATGACCTTCAAGCGCCTTTACGCAGCATGAATGGTTTCAGCCAGGCTCTGTTTGAAGATTATCCTGACAGGTTGGATGATCAAGGGAAAGAATATCTGAAATTCATTCAGGAATCTAGTAAACGAATGACTCAAATGATTGAAGATATTCTTCGACTATCACGGATTACCCGCAGCGAATTAAAAAAAATTAAGGTAAATTTAAGTGACCTCGCAGAATCAGTGGCCGCCGAACTTAAAATGACGGATCCTGAGCGTTCCGTCAGGTTTGCTATCACTCCGGGCATTCATGTTAAGGGAGACCAAAGACTTCTCCAGATCGTTCTCGAGAATTTATTAGGAAACGCCTGGAAATTTACCTCAAAAACAAAAGACCCGGTGATAGAATTTGGCGCCTCAAAGAATGATGATGCAAAAACAATATACTTTGTGCGCGATAATGGCGTGGGTTTTAACGAGACCTATGCGGACAAGTTGTTCCTGCCGTTTCAGCGTCTGCATTCACCGGAATATGCCGGTACCGGTATTGGTTTAGCTTCCGTGCAGCGGGTTATCAAGAAACACGGCGGCCAGGTCTGGGCAGAGAGTAAGAAAGGAGAAGGCGCAACCTTTTACTTTACCTTGGGTTAAGTATTTTTCATAACTGTCCACTGATCTGGTAATATCTGCCATTGATGATAAAATAATCTATTCTTGACTATTGATTATTGGAATTTGGTTATTACAACATCTATGTCTGGTCCGCATATCTCCACCAGGCACCGGTGGCGATGATACTGATAACCCCCACCAACAGCACCAGCAAATAACTTACAAACCCGAGCGGCGCCGTAGTTTTACCGGATAGCGCCTGCGCCGCTCCGCTGTACAGCATCGGGATATTCCAGGGGAAATAGGAGCCGTAGCCAATCTGGCTGATAATTTGTCCTAAAACCAGCGCCAGGAAAATACCCCCGACCGAAGGCAAATAGCCGCGTGTAAAACTCGCGATCAACGCAAAGGGAATACAGGTCAACACAGTTAGAGCTCCGGTACCTGATAACAGCCCCATGCCGTGCGTGGTTACCGCTGCCGACCACCCCGGCAGCTGCAGCGCTGCGCCGATACCCAGCATCAGCGCAAAGACCAGCAGCACCAGCGCCATGCACCAGTACGCCGCGGTAAATATTTTAGCCGCTACAATAGTTACCCGCGAAGTAGGCAGCGAAAGCATGTCATAGTAGGTTTTATCGCTNNTATTCCCGCCCGAATATCCAGACAAAGATAAAACCAAAAATTATCAACCCTCCGACGCTAACCAGCAGCAGCATGAAATTGAAAAAGCTGGTCCAGTCCGCGCTGCCGCCGAAAACCTGCGCCTTCGCCCCGATAATGCCCAGCTGCCGCGCCCGTTCCGGATCTTTTAAAATAAACATGAACAGTCCGCCGATACCTGTAGCCAGGATAAAACCAAAGACCGTCAGCCAGAGTGTCTTCGAACGCCGCATTTTCTGAAATTCCACCCGCAGCGCCTGTAAGAACTCACGCAGTATCGTATTCATGATTATTTTCCCTCCCGCGCATTCGCGCCCACTAGTCCCAGGAAATAAGATTCGAGGTCTTTTTGTTCCACCACCAATCGGGCAGGCGGACAACCCGCTTCCACCAGTAAGGTGGCGATTTTTTCCGGGTTCTGCAGCGCTAATTTATCAGTAATTATTAAAGAACGCTCGCCTTCAATCTTCGATGTAATACCGGCTTTTGCCAGGGCTGCTAATGCGGCTTTGGTATCGCGCACATCCGCCACTAGCCGCTGTCCTTCCTGTTCTGCTAACTCATCTGTGTTTAGTTCCTTGACCAGTTTGCCCTGATGCACCACTCCGATGCGCGTTGCCAGCCGGGCTACTTCACTCAAAATGTGGCTGGAGATAAAAATCGTCACCCCGTTATTTTCCGCCAGGCCACGTAACAGGTTCCGCACTTCGACAATTCCCGCCGGGTCGAGCGCATTCGCCGGCTCATCCAGCAGCAGTAGATCCGGATGATGGATGAGCGCTTTCGCCAGCCCCAGCCTTTGCGCATTGCCTAATGACAACACCCGTGCGAGGCGGTTGGCGTAGGAACTCAGACCCATTTGTTCCATAATCTTCTCTACAATGTTTTTATCCGGCAATTGCCGCAACTGCCGGACGATCTCCAGATTTTCCCGGACTGTCAGGTCGGGATAGGCATGGGGTGTCTCCACCATGTAGCCCACCCGCTGCCAGACCGCCCGCTGACCCGGTTGTACTTTTGTGCCAAACAGTGAGACCGAACCTTTACTCGGCTTGATCATGCCTAATAGCATGCGAATGGTCGTGGTTTTGCCAGCTCCGTTCAATCCTAAAAAGCCGTAGATTTCGCCCTTATGTATATTTAGTGAAAGTTCATTAACCGCCAATACATCGCCGAAGCGTTTCGTGATCCCGTTTGCCTCAATTGCCGTTGATGTACTCATATCCAAACCTCCGTGTTCGTTCGAATCTGAGGCTGTCCGAGAATAACTATTGGAAGAAATTTATATGGATTCCTCCCGCGCTTCTTTTTGGAAATTGGTAGAAGTGTGGGACCAATGGCGATCAGGTCGTACATTTGCTTCNNCGGGTCAAGCCCGACAATCCAGAGAATCTCGGACAACCTCCTTAAGTTAGAGTGTAAATTTCGTCCAGTTTTTGAAGATACTCATACTTTACGAAGTTAACGTATGATATTCGAACTCGACCGCCCACGTCCTTGCTTATATAATTCCTGGGCTCTCACTTAGCTATTGTTATATATTTTAGAACGCCACACTATAATCTCTATAAAAATACTATAACCAATATTTGTAATTGTCAAGACGATTTACTATAATTATTACAACACTAAGCTTTGGGAGAGGGAAATATGGATGGATTTGCGCGCCGTAAAGAACAAAGTAAGGAAGATATCCGCCGGGCTGCGGAAGAACTTTTTTCCCGCTTCGGCGCCGATAAAGTCAGCGTCAACGATATTGCTCGCAAGGCCGGCGTGTCCCAGGCTACCATTTATAACAACTTCGGCAGTAAAGAAGAGCTGGTGCACGATTACCGCAAATCGATCGTCAGCGGAATGGCCGGCCGTTTCCGCGAGATTCTGGTCTGGAAAAAATCGTTTATTGAAAAATTCGAGGGGCTTTTACAGTCGTGGATCGACGTCGCCGACCGCTACAAGATTGAGATCGAAAATCCGGATGTTAAATCTCCGGACGCCATTAACCTGGAAATAGAAAGTGCGCTGCGGGAATTTATCAAACAGGGGAAAGAACAGGGTAATCTCCGCACCGATCTTTCTGAGGAAGCCATTACCGCCTACATCAAGTTTTTCCATCAGGGTATCGCCAATAATCAGGAAATCCGGGATAAAATGAAACGCGACGGCAAATATTCGCAGGACCTTTTCTCACTCTTTATGTACGGCATCAAAGGACAGGCAGCCTAGACCGGGCTTAAAATAAACTCGTCTTTTTATTGGGCTTCCTTCAGCATAGCCCAGTTGTTCAGATTCGTTTTCGGCACGGCAGCTTTCTCCACCACCTTGAATCCAAGATGTTCATACCGTCGCACATCTATCTCGTCCATTGTATCCAGAAAAACCGGCAATCGTTCCTTATCTGTTCTGGCCAACATCGCACGGATCAGCGTTCCGGCATAACCCTGCCCCTGGTATTGAGGCAACACCCCGATCGAATCCAAAAACCAGTGCCTGGCTGGCGCAACCTGCAGATGTCTCGCCTCCACAAAATTTGCCGCGCTTTGCATTCTGGCAGCCCCGGACGCAGGAAAACCCAGCAAAGCAGAAAACGGAACAGAAAGTAACATTTTGCAGAATCTCATCGGGAAATGTTCGGAAGAATACCACACAGCGACCCCTTCCATTTGCGGGGATGTGGCATAAACTTCACCCCAACGGAAACCGTACCCGACAATAACCAGAAAAAAATAATAAGCAGCTTTATTTCTCTGCGATTCATCAGGATATTTATACACCAGCAGCGGATAATTCCGGAATGCCTCAGTCAGCGCTTTAGCAGCCGGTTTGATATCTGACTTCTGTATTCGATAAAGACTTTTCAGATCAGCGACCATACCGACATTTTACTGTTGACGCCGGATTTGCGCAAATGACTATCCTGGGCACCTAAACAAAAGATAGCTTTTTCTATTCCGACCTTAGCGCCTGAATGGGATCTAGGCGTGAACCCTGAAAAGCTGGCAAAAATCCAAAGAGCAACCCGATACCAACAGAAACCCCAACTGCCAGCAGTACTGTGTTTAAAGTTACCACTGCTGTAAGAACACCGGAGGCTGTGATCAGGGCGGAAATTCCCCAACCGATCGCTAATCCTATCAAACCGCCGGTAAAGGTTAACAGCGCTGCGTCAAGCAGGAATTGTCCCCAAATTTCTGACCCTTCCGCCCCTAGCGCCTTACGAATTCCGATTTCTCTTTTTCTTTCCATCACTGATACCAGCATGATATTCATAACTCCGATGCCGCCCACCAGCAGAGAAATACCGGCGATCGCTCCCAGAAGTATAGTGAGACTGCTCAACGCCGTATTGATGCTGGCCGATATTTCGTCCATTGAGATCACCGTAAAATCGTTATCCGCTCCCGGGGCTATACGATGCCGGTATTGGAGTAAACTTGTAATAGCGCTTTTGACAGCAGATGCCGATTTTTTGTTTGCTGCTTGAACCGCGATAGAACTAACTTCGTGCTGTCCGGTGGTCGTCAGTTTTGATGCTATTCCTTGGAGTGTGGTGAGAGGAATAAGCACGGCGCTGTCGGTGGAGCTGAATGAAGCTCCTTTGCTTTTTAGCACACCGGCGACATAGAAAATATTATTGCCTACCCGGATGGTTTTACCAAGTGGGTTTTCTCCGCCAAATAGTGTGGTGCTGACAGTCGGACCGATTAAAGCTACTTTGGCAAAACCGGTATACTGATCCTGGTTGATAAAATCACCCCCCACGACCTGTACATTGTTGACCAGCTGGTAGGATGGAGTCACTCCGGTAATTTGCGCAGTCATGTTTTGATTACCTGCAATTACCTGCATTCCGATAGTATTAGTGGGCGCTACCGCATTGATATTTGGAATGGATGTTACGATCGCCTGGGCATCTTCCAGCGTTAACATACCCGATACGGGCGCGCGTCCTATACTTGATTGGGCTGCAGACTCGGCCGTGACATAAAGGATATTGGGGCCTAGCGTATTCAAGCTATTAGTGATCGTTTGTTGTGTTCCCTGACCGATGGACATTAAAATAATCACACAACTGACGCCTATCACTACTCCCAGAATAGTTAAAATACTTCTCAATTTATGGGTAACCATGGTAGTCCAGGCTGTGGATAAAGGATCAAATATATTTGTCATGATTTTTCTTCTCCTGTTATCTGTCCGTCCTGGATATAGATAATTCGCTGGCAGTAATGAGCGACATTGGGATCATGGGTAATCATGACCAGCGTAATGTTTTGTTCGACGTGCAGATTGGTTAATATCGCCATGATTTCCTTACTGGACTTACTATCAAGGTTACCGGTAGGCTCATCCGCCAGTATTATCGGGGGGTTCTTTGCTATCGCCCGGGCGACTGCTACTCGCTGTTGCTCCCCACCGGATAACTCATTCGGACGGTGTTTCATGCGGCCGCCAAGTCCCACTTTTTCAAGCGCTTCTTTCGCAGCTTGAACGTTGGGTTTCCTGGCATACTTCTGCCCCAGTTCTACATTCTTGAGAGCGGATAAATATGGTAACAGATTAAAGCTCTGAAAGATAAAACCGATCTTCTGTCCCCTGACTTTAGCCAGGGATTTAGCGTTAAGATGAGCAACCTCTGCCCCTTCCAGCAAGTAACTGCCTGAAGTCGGTCTATCGAGTAATCCGATCATGTTCAGCAGTGTGCTTTTTCCGGACCCCGAAGCGCCCATGATCGCGACCATTTCACCTTTTTCAATATTCAGGTTTACTCCCTGTAATACTTTTAACTCACTTTTACCCATCGGATATGTTTTGACAATATTTTCCAGCTGTATCATGTAGTCTAACCTCCGCCTCCGCCAAAAAATCCGCCTGAATTAGTTGGCGCGGCAGTAGGAATTAACGGAATGACAACCTGATCGCCTTGATTAAGCCCATCGATGATCTCGGTATTCTGAAAATCGGTGATTCCGATCTTGACGACGCGGGTTTCTGTGGCAGTACTGGTTTTTACCTGAATAACGTAATCCTGCCCTTTATGAGAAATTGCGCTGCTGGGTACGATTAAGACGTTATCCTTTTCCTGAACCGGTATGTTCACAATGGCAGAAAATCCGTCTTTTAAGTTTATTAGCGGGGTACTTGCAGTGGTAGTTCCGGCTCCATTGACAGGTTTGGTGGATGTTAATTCAACAGTCACCTGATAATTGACTACACCCAGTTGTATGGTACCCAAAGGCGCTATCCGTGTAACCTTAGCTGCGTATGTCAGTCCAGGCAGCGCATCAAATGTCACCGTGGACTGTCCGCCCACCGTCAAAGAAGTCACGTCTCTCTCTGAAACCATGACATTGGCTTCAAATTTTTCCGGATCAGCTATTTCGATTATGTCGGTGTTCCTTTGTACGATATCCCCCTGTTTCACGCTTACTTTCGTAACTATACCTTTAATGGGGCTGGTAATTACCTGCGCGCCGTTCTGTTCTTCGGTTAAAGCCGCCTGGGCATCATCTACGGCGTTCTGGCTGACGATAACATTGGCCTGGGCGGATTCTATGTTTTTCTTAGCCAGTTCCACGCTGGCTTGAGATTGTGCTATTCCGTTTTGAGCCTGCTGTACTTGCGCCTCCTTGGTCGTTATGTCAGTCATCGAAAAACCCACGATCGGCAGGTTAGTCTTTAAATCTTGCAGGTCTTTTTGATACTTCGCTATAGTATCCTCACAATTAGCTATAGTTTGCTTCCAGGATATTAAAACCTCTGCCGGCGAATTTGATAATAAAGCTTGCTGATAAAACATTTGAGCTTGCTGTAATTGAATATTAGTATTATCAATTTTATCCTGAGCGGCCTTAATGTCCTGCTGCGCTTGTAAATTGTATTGAGCGGCATCCAGATTAGCTTGAGCGGTAGCTAAATTGTATTGCATCGTAACCAGATTGGATTGCGCGTTTACTACATTGGTCTGTGTTTGAACCAGATTAGCTTTAACTGAATCCAGTTGGTGTTTTAGTGTGTTTACGCGGTTCTCCCAGTCTTTTGTATCCGCTTTAATTAAAACCTGCCCCTGGTCCACCGTCTGTCCTTCAACGACATCGACTTCGGATATTTTAGCGGCTTCGGCGCTGGCTACCAGACCCGTTTGGTTAAAAGAGAGAGACTGTTTTTTTTCTAATGCCAGGTTGCCGGTGCCCGTAACCAATATGGTAATATTACCTCGTTGTACGGCAGTAAGTTGAGTCTGAATCGGTGTAGTAGAATTTGCCCGGCCCGTACATCCCGCCAACAGACCAGCAGTTCCGCATAAAACCAGAATTACTGCTGCGATTTTTTTTAACTTAGTGTTCACATTCGTTCCTTTGTTTCATAGTTACAATTATGAATTATATTCTCATGATTTTACTATATCAAATGCAAATTAAAGAGCACGTAAAGAGAGCCTGCCCAAAGGCAGGCTCCTTTTAACCGATCTCTCTCTAAAAGAGAGTGATAACTTCTCTGACTCTACAAAGAATCTGCCGGCGCCATTTCGAACTGGCTCTTATACAGGCTGGCATAGAAACCATTGGCGGCCAGCAATTCCTCATGCTTACCCTGCTCCACGATGTCCCCGTCTTTGATGACAAGGATTACATCCGCGTCGCGGATCGTGGACAGGCGGTGGGCGATGACGAAGCTGGTCCTGCCCTTCATCAGGTCTACCATTGCATTCTGGATCAGGATCTCCGTTCTGGTATCCACCGAGCTGGTGGCCTCATCAAGGATCAGGATCTTGGGGTCTGCCAAAAAGGCGCGGGCGATGGTTAACAGCTGTTTCTGCCCTTGCGAGATATTGCTGGATTCTTCGTTCAACTCCAGATCATAGCTGTGGGGTAACGTGCGCACGAAATGGTCGACATTAGCCATCTTGGCTGCCGCGACTACAGCCTCGTCGCTGGCGGTCAGGTCACCATAACGGATGTTCTCCCGGATGGTGCCGTTGAACAGCCAGGTGTCCTGTAAAACCATGCCGAACATGCCGCGCAGATCGGCCCGCTTGAACTTCCTGATATCCACGCCGTCAATTGAAATTGACCCGCTGTTAATGTCATAGAAACGCATCAGTAATTTAACCATTGTTGTCTTGCCGGCGCCCGTTGGTCCGACCAGCGCTACTTTTTGCCCTGGCTTGATATCCGCCGAGAAATCATGGATGATGACCCGATCAGGGCTGTAACCGAAACTGACATGATTGAAAGTAACATTGCCTGTGACCACTTTTAAGGTCACAGCATCCACGGGATCCGGGACTTCCTCCGGTTCGTCGAGGAACTCGAATACGCGCTCGGCTGACGCTGCCGTGGATTGCAGGACATTAGCAATATTGGCCACCTGCGTAATTGGCATCGTAAATGACCGTACGTAATTGATAAATGCTACAATATCGCCAACTCCAATCGTCCCCTGGAGGGCCAGATAACCGCCGAGGATACAGACGCCGACGTAAGACAGGTTCCCCACAAAGGTGACGATGGGCATCATCAAACCGGACAGGAATTGCGACTTCCAACCAACAACGTACAGCGCTTCATTGAATTTATCGAACTGCTGGATAGATTTCTCTTCGCCGTTGAAAGCCTTGATGACGATGTGGCCGCCGTACATTTCCTCTACGTGTCCGTCCACATGTCCCAGTTGTACCTGCTGCTGTTTAAAGTACTTTTGTGATGCCTTGATCACAATACTGACCAGCGCGAAAGATAACGGCAGCATCACCAGCGCTACCAGCGTCATCAGCCAGCTGATGGTCAACATCATCACCAGCACACCGACAATCATCGTTACCGATGTAACGATCTGCGACAGGTTCTGCGCCAGCGATGTGCTGATCGTATCAACATCGTTCGTCACGCGGCTGAGCACTTCACCGTGCGTTTTAGTGTCGAAGTAACTAAGCGGCATCCGCTTGATTTTTTCGGAGATATTCTTGCGGAACATATAGGTGATTTTCATCGCTACGCCGGACATAATATAACCCTGAAGATAACTGAAAATGAAACTCAGAACATAAAGCCCAACCAACTCAAGGCAAATGCGGCCGATAGCGGAAAAATCGACTCCCGGACCGGTTTTGGTTGCCTTTGCCACAATGCCGTTAAAAAGTATGGTCGTAGCATTGCCGAGCATTTTTGGACCCACGATCATAAACACAGTACTGGCAATCGAAAAAACAAGCACAAAAATAAGCGCCACCTTGTAAGGAGCCAGATATTTGATAAAAGTTGCCATGGCCTTTTTGAAGCTCTTTGGTTTTTCACCGCCCATGCCGGGGCGTCCCATTGGCCCACCGCCCATTGGTCCGCCGCCCATCCTTCCTCCTCCAGGTCTTCCTGGACCGAAAGCTGGCGCGCCTTTATCTTTGTTTGAACCGTTATTTGGTTGATTCATTAGACGAGTTCCTCCTTGGACAATTGGGAAAGTGCAATTTCCTGGTAGACCTTGCAGGTTTGCATCAGGTCCTTGTGCGTCCCGACGCCGGCAATTTCACCGTTGTCCAGCACGACAATCTGCTCTGCGCTCATCACGGTGCTGACACGCTGGGTTACAATCAATACCGTCGCATCACTTGTCTCTGTTTTTAATGCTTGCCTGAGCGCTCTATCGGTCTTGAAATCCAGCGCCGATAAGCTATCATCGAAGATATATATTTCCGGTTTTTTGGCTAAAGCGCGGGCGATCGCCAGTCTCTGCTTCTGCCCGCCGGACAGGTTTGTGCCGCCCTGGGATACGGCGGTTGCCAATCCTTGCTCACTTTCCTTGATAATATCCGTAGCCTGGGCAATTTCGGCATAATGCGCTACTTCCGCTTCGGTGGCATTTTCATTGGCATATTTAATGTTACTTTCGATTGTTCCGGAAAACAGCACCGCTTTCTGCGAGACATACCCGATCTTGGCGCGCAGATCATGCTGCGTCACTTCCCGCACATCTACCCCGTCAACCAGCACTTTGCCGCTGGTAACATCGTAAAAACGCGGTATCAGGTTGATCAAAGTTGTTTTACCGCTGCCTGTACTGCCGATAAAAGCGGTGGTCTGGCCGGGCTTCGCGACAAAGCTGATATGCTTCAATACATCATCTTCCGCGCTCGGATAGCGGAAGGTGACATCCTTGAATTCCACCGTTCCTTTCAGGCTGGAGCTGAATTTTTGCGGTTTTTCCGGATCAACAATGACCGGTTCGGTTTCCAGCACTTCGCTGATTCTCTGCGCAGAAACACTGGCCCGCGGAAGCATAACAAATATTATTGTCAGGAAAAGGAAGGCCATGATAATTTGCACGGCGTATTGCATGAAAGCCATCATGCTGCCCACCTGCATCGTGCCGGCATCAACCCGGTGCGCGCCCACCCAGATAATCAGAATCATAATGGCATTCATCAGGAACATCACCGCCGGCATCATAAATACCAGTACTGCGCGGTTGATGAACAGGTTTGTTTTGGTCAAATCCTGGTTTGCCTTATCAAACCTTTCCTCTTCATGTTTTTGCGTATTGAATGCGCGGATGACCATCAAACCGGTAAGTATTTCACGCATAACCAGGTTCAACTTATCGATCAGGGTCTGCATCGCTTTGAATTTAGGAAGAGCAACCGTGAACATCACCAGCATCATCGTCAATATGATACCGAGAGCTGCGGCGATAATCCATAGCATCGATGTATCGGCATTTATTACTTTCAAAATGCCGCCGATGCCCAGGATTGGCGCATAAAATGCTATCCGGAACAGCATCACCATCAGCATTTGTATCTGGGTGATATCATTCGTCGAACGCGTAATTAAAGAAGCAGTGGAGAATTTATCAAATTCGGTATTGGAAAAACTTTCGACCCGTACAAACAACTGTTTACGCAGGTTGCGCCCCAGTCCGGCTGCGACACGGGCGGAGAGGTAACCTACCAGAATCGAAGCGGCGGCACTGGCCAGCGTCAGCAGCAGCATCAGTCCGCCGATACGGAAAAGGTAGTTATTTTGGATGGTGCTGATATTCATACCGAGCGCTTTATATTGCACTGAAATATAGGTTGTGGCAGCCGCTGTCAGCAGAATTGACGGAGTGGCATTGATTTGCGACTCAGCGGCAGTCAACAGCGGCGCGAGCTGGGCTGGCGGCAGTTGCCCGATAACCGTGAACGGGTCTGTGCCTGCCGGTAATTGAACGCCAAATTGGGCAAAAATAGCGGCTCCGTTCTGTTCAATGACAAAAACCGAAGGAATAGCCCGGGAGAAAATCGAATTCAGTTGCGAAATTTCTGTTTTATTACCGGTATTAAGTTTATAAACATCCACGTTCGCCAGTTGCGGATAGTTTTTCAAGTCTGTGGCATAATCGGCAGCGGAAAGCTTTTGCTTGCTGAGTAAAGTATAATCCGCGGTCACCTGCGCTTTCTGGCTATCCGTCATAAAAATAGTGATTTTATTGAATTCGGTTACACTGATAGCCTGCGGAACCGCATTCTCGATACCGTGTTGACTTACACCGATATTGACAATGTTCGCCATGTAGCCGGGCAACGACAGGTCTGCCATCGCCTGGCCGAACAAAAGGGCAAATATCAATACTATCGACCAGACAAAGGGCCTGAGATGTTTTATTAGTTTCCCCATTTTTAGACACAACCTCCATTACAATGAAAACAACACATTTGAAAAGATGAGATGATTGAAGCCCCTCCCGGAGATGCTTACAATTTAACGACGATATTTCTTAGCGTTTCCAGAGCGGAAGACATCTGGGCGAGTTCCTCCGGCGATAACTTCGCCAAACGATTTTTAGTGTTTTCTTTCACCTTCTGTTTCATTTCTCCGAGCAGTACGCGTCCGCTCTCCGTCAGCGCCAGATTAATTACCCGCCGGTCCTCGGTATCCGGGCGCCTTTCCACAATGCCCAACTGGACAAGTGGGTCCACCAGGTGCGTTAATTGGGGTTTGGTCATCATCAGTGTATTGGCCAGTTCTGACATCGTCAAGCTGGTTTGACTGAGTTCTCCCATTACCGCAAGATGCAGACGCGTCAAATTATCGCTGCTTCCCCCCAGATCCATCCTGAGCATTTTTTTATGAGTGACAAGCATGACCACAAACATGTTTTCCAGGATCCGGTCGATGTTCGTGTCTTTCATTTTATCCAATCCACTTCTTCAAACATTTTTAAACAATATGTTAACTAAGATAATAGTTAACTCTATTAACTATATTAACCTTTCGAAAATAGTTTGTCAATGCTGGTTTTACTGCTTGGTATTTTGTTGTTTTATATAGCGTGGCAGGAGACTTTTTTCTTTAATTGCACTCTTTTCCATTTAAAATTATCCTCTTTTTTTATATATAATGCTGTAGCAAAATTGAACAAATAAAATGGTACTTTAGTACTT
>PMMG01000042.1 GCA_003162335.1 Dehalococcoidia bacterium | reverse complement strand
CCTGTTTCAGACTTGATACTAGCTTAATAAGATTAGACGAGAGTTCTTAGAACCAGTCTATGGTCTTAATTCGAAAGATAATAGCTTTTAAACATTGTATTAAATTGATTTCGTGTTAAAATAATCATATACAAGCCGGATTTGTACGACCGGCCACAAGAGACAGCCGAAAAGATATCTTGCAACAAAGGCTCACGTACTCTATGATAGATATAGAGGCTGTCCAAACAAGTGAATATAGAGCTTCCTGGTGGTTTGGGCGAAGNNTTTGAGAAATTTTCAGAAAGAGCGCGAAGAGTACTTACCTTAGCACAGGAAGAGGCACAGCACTTAAACCATAGTTACATTGGCACGGAACATATTTTACTAGGTCTACTGAGAGAAGAAGAAGGCGTAGCTGCCAAGGTCTTAATCGGTCTGGGCGCAAACCTCGGTAAAGTACGTTCGGGCGTGGAATTTATCATCGGGCGCGGTGAAAAGCCCAATACCGGTGAGATCGGATTAACGCCGCGGGCCAAGCGTGTAATTGAATTAGCAATTGATGAAGCCCGTCATTTAGGGCATAACTATATCGGTACCGAGCACCTTTTACTCGGTCTGTTACATGAAGGCGGCGGCGTAGCTGCCGGCGTCCTCGATAGTTTCGGCATTACACTGGAACAGGTGCGGAACGAGACTATCAAGATCCTCAGCCAAAACACGACCAAACAACCGCGTAATGCCAAGCCAACCAGCAAAACTCCCACACTTGATCAATTAAGTGTGGATTTAACGGCAATGGCGCGAGCGGATAAACTTGATCCAGTGGTGGGCCGCGATAAGGAAATTCAGCGTGTTATCCAGATCCTCAGCCGCCGAACCAAGAACAATCCTGCATTAATCGGCGAACCGGGCGTAGGAAAAACTGCTATTGTTGAAGGGCTGGCACACCGGATCGCATCGGGTAATGTCCCGGATACATTAGAAGACAAACGCCTGGTAACGCTGGATATGGCCAGCGTGGTAGCGGGCACAAAATACCGCGGAGAATTCGAAGAACGTCTGAAAAAGATCGTAGACGAAATTAAAACTGCGGGTAATATCGTCCTTTTTGTCGATGAATTCCATACGATTGTCGGCGCGGGCGCCGCGGAAGGCGCTGTAGATGCCGCCAGTATTTTAAAGCCATCTTTAGCGAGAGGCCAACTACAGATTGTCGGCGCGACGACACTTGATGATTACCGTAAACATGTCGAACGCGACCCGGCACTGGAGCGGCGTTTCCAGCCTGTACTGGTAGAAGAACCTACTGTCGAACAGACACTGGACATCTTAAAGGGCGTGCGTGTGCGCTACGAAGAGCACCATAAATTGACTATCAGCGACGAAGCTTTAAAAGCTGCGGCCACGTTAGCTTCGCGCTATATTCCCGACAGGTTCTTACCGGACAAAGCTATTGATTTGATCGATGAAGCTGCTTCCAGGGTGCGTATACAGCGGGGCAGTTCTTCGACCACGTTGAAAGAAGCCAAGAAGTTGGCGGAAGTCATCCGCAAAGAAAAAGAAACAGCGCTGGCAGCCCAGCAATACGACTATGCCGCCGAAAAACGGCAGCAAGAAATCCAGATGGAAGAAAAGGTTAAAAATCTGGAAAAAGAGAAGCTGGACAAGGAATCACTGGATAAACCGGTGGTTACCGATGAAGATATTGCAACCGTCGTCAGTATGTGGACCGGAATCCCGGTAACGCAACTGGGCGGAGATGAGACCAAACGTTTACTGCACATGGAAGAAGCATTGCACAAGCGCATCGTTGGACAGGACGAGGCGATCGATACGATCTCCAAGGCGGTCAGACGGGCTCGCGCCGGACTGAAAGACCCAAGGCATCCCATCGGCAATTTTATTTTCCTGGGACCGACCGGTGTCGGCAAGACCGAACTGGCCCGGGCGCTGGCGGAGTTTATGTTCGGCAGTGAAGATGCATTGATCCGCCTCGATATGTCCGAGTTTATGGAAAAGCATACAGTATCGAGACTGGTAGGCGCGCCTCCCGGATATGTCGGCTATGACGAGGGCGGGCAATTGACCGAAGCGGTCAGACGCAAGTCTTATTGCTGTATTTTGCTGGATGAAATTGAAAAAGCGCATCCGGATGTATTTAATATCTTGCTGCAGATCTTTGATGACGGACATTTGACCGATGCCAAGGGGCGGAGAGTAGATTTCCGTAATAGCATCATTATCATGACCAGTAACATTGGCGCAGATCTGATTAGAAAGGGCACGGCGCTCGGGTTTATCAACCGCACGGACGAGACGAAAGTCCGCGAAGTGGAATACGATAAAATGAAAGAGAAACTGCTGGGAGAAGTAAAAAAATTCTTCAGACCGGAATTTCTCAACCGTATCGACGGTGTGGTGGTATTCCATACACTGAACAAAATGCACATCCGCAGTATTGTTGATTTACTGCTCAAGGGTGTTAACAGCCAATTGTCGGAAAAGGGTGTTAAATTAGAGGTGACCGAAGCCGCCAAAGATTTGCTGGGCGAGAGAGGTTACGACGAAGTATTCGGAGCGCGTCCGCTAAAGAGGACGATCCAGGATATGGTAGTTGATAAGCTTTCGGAAGCGATACTGCGCAGCGAGTTCCGCACCGGCGATACTGCCGTAATCGATGTCCAGGACGGGCAAATTATTCTGCGACCGGCGGCTGTTCCTGAACTGGCCAATGCTGAAAAATAATTTTTGGCATCCCTTACCTTAATCCTCTCGTTATATATTTTGCTTTAATAGTAAAAGTATTTCGACCTGCAGGTCTCAAGGGCGTTGACGTGACAACGCCCTTCTTTATTTGATAAGATAAACTAGTAAGTCTTCTGGAAAGGAGTATTGAATTGGCACAGGAAATTGTGGAAGCCCCGATTACCGGCACTATTATCAGTATCGACGTCAAAGTTGGCGATAAAGTTGAAGAAGGAGATGTTCTTCTTTACATTGAATCAATGAAAATGGAAAATCCCATCATGGCGCCGGTAAACGGTAAAATAGCCGAAATTAAAGTTGCGGCGAAACAGGTGGTGGAAACCGGCAAACCGCTCGTTATTATCGAGAAAGCATAATATTTCAGGTTGCCCAAGTTATTAAAGAGCGGAGACATTGTCTCCGCTCTTTTTTGTTTTGCTATGGTTAATTCCCTCTTCCTTCGATGGCTGGAGGCCGCAGCCGGAAGTACTTTACAAAGTTTTTCGAAGTAAATGTAGAGAGGGGCAGGAGAGGGTGTACAAAAATCACTCTCTTCCTTGCGAAATTCCGCTAAATCGGGTAAAGTCATTTCATGGAAAAAACNNGCGTGGAACAGCTTCATGGAGCAGGTAGTGGCTGAAGCGCCCAAACATCCCCGCCCGGCCAGGGCTTCCATCCCGCCCAAAGAATTATCGAAGCTGGCGGTTGAGTTATTTGAGCGTTTTGAGGTGCCGATCAATGAGTTTAACCGTGTGCTGGGCGGCGGTATTGTGCCCGGTTCGCTGATCCTGATCGGGGGTGAACCCGGCATCGGCAAGTCCACTTTATTACTGCAGGCTTCCGCGCTGATCGCGAAAAAGCACGGCAAAGTTGTATATGTTTCCGGGGAGGAAACGCCCAATCAGATCAAGCTGCGGGCCAAGCGCCTGGGCATCGAAGGCGAAGGGCTTTTCCTGCTGGCGGAGACGGATGTCGATACATTGTTAGGGCATGCCGAGGAATTACAGCCGTCTCTCTTGATTATCGATTCCATCCAGACGGTACATACACAGGATGATGACGGCATTCCGGGCAGTCTGACCCAGGTAAGGCAATCGGCGCAACGGCTGATGAGCTGGGCCAAGAGCAGCGGCGTGCCGGTGTTTGTCACCGGGCATGTGACGAAAGAAGGCGCGATTGCCGGGCCGCGTGTTCTGGAACATATCGTTGATGTGGTGTTGTACCTGGAAGGCGAGCAATTCAGCGCATACCGGTTATTACGCTGTGTGAAAAACCGCTTTGGCAGCACGAATGAGATCGGGGTTTTCGAGATGAAAGAAAAGGGCCTGATCGAGGTAGAAAACCCCTCGCTGGCATTTCTTTCCCAGAGGCAGGACGAGGCGGTGGGGTCGGTAGTGGTACCGGTGATCGAAGGTTCCCGCCCGCTGCTGGTGGAGATCCAGGCATTGACGAATGCCACCAGTTTCGGGATGCCGCGGCGCACAGCCAACGGTGTGGATTTTAACCGTTTATTAATTATCACGGCGGTACTCAGCCGGCGATTAGGTTTGAAGCTGGGGAACCAGGATATTATTGTCAATGTCACCGGCGGTTTGAAAATAGATGAACCGGCAGCAGATCTGGGCATTGCGCTGGCAATTACTTCCAGTTACCGGGACGTCAGTGTCGACCGGGGGCTGGCAGTTGTGGGGGAGATCGGGTTAAGCGGTGAATTACGGGCTGTCCCTCAGCTGGACAGACGGATCGGGGAAGCAGCGCGGTTAGGCTTTAAACGCATCTTAACGCCAAAAGCGGGGGGTAAAATCAGTCCCTTGCCTAAAGATATCGAAATCCTTTCATTCGGCAGTTTACGGGAAGCGGTAGAAAAAGGATTGGGCGGGAAAATTACCGAATGAATTACTTGATGAGTTTGGCTACACCTACGCCACCGACAACCGCCAGCATGCCGATGATGATATTGGCGGCGATATTTATTAATCCAATTTGCCAGGTACCGCTGCTGAAAAAACTGTAGGAATCAAAGCTAAAAGCGGAAAAGGTGGTAAATGCCCCCAGAAAGCCGACTGTCGCAGCTAACTGTAATTCTTTAGACAATATATTTGAATCGGCGAATAAGGTAGCCAGCAACCCGATGATAAAACATCCGACAACGTTGATAATCAGCGTGCCCCAGGGAAAACCTTTACCCAAAATACTGTGAGTGAATTGACTTAAACCGTAGCGGCTGACGGTGCCCATGGCGCCAGCTACGGCAATTAAAATTACCTGTTTCAAAGATGATCTCCTTTACACAAAAAAACTTCTACCGGATTTCCCAATAGAAGCTATCAGTCGTTTTAAGACGGTTTCGGTATTAGACCAAGAGGACGAGCTTCATCGCCTTAAATTTACTTTAGCATGCAGGATTGAAGGGATGCAAGATTGAACAGCGGTCGAAATCAAAATACAAAATACGAATATCGAAATACTAAACAATAATCAAGATAATTCGAAATACAAAATCGGATTTCATGAGGTAATAATCCTTATCACTAAACGGGGATAATTTGGCATAAGGTTCCAGATATGCATCTTGACAGAACCAAGATCATTGGCCGGGTTAATTTTATAGATTCCCGCGTTCGCGGGAACGACAATGGATGATGGTTGGTTTCCCTCACCTTATGGAACTACCGATTACTTTTTCTCCCAACTGGCGGTGGCGTAGCTTTTAATGCCGCCGCGTTCCCGGTATTCGGCGTCTACGGTCATCGAGAGCGGTTTGACCAGTTTGACCAGGTCTTTGAGGATCCGGTTGACGGCGTGCTCCTGGATGATACCGACATTGCGGTAGGATGTCAGGTAGTATTTGAGGGATTTCAACTCAATCAGGGATTTACCGGGGACATAAGTGATAGTGAGTATACCGAAGTCGGGCAGGCCGGTCCAGGGACAGACGCAGGTGAATTCCCCGGTCTCGTAAACCACTTCGGTATCGGAGCCGGGATAATCGAAGGGAATTGTTTCCAGCATCGCCACGTCGATGTCTGCTTCGGTGTGGATATCAAATCTTTTTTCAGTATATTTGTCTTTTGCCATAACAGTATCATACCGGAGAAAATAAACAATAATCAAGTTTCACGAATTGATAATTATTTAAATACCCGAAGCAGACTGCTGATAAAGTAAGCGCTAAGCAACAGAAAGCGGAAAAAACAGGTAAATCCCTCCTAACCTCTCCCGTTCGTGCCTCCGG
>PMMG01000166.1 GCA_003162335.1 Dehalococcoidia bacterium | reverse complement strand
GACGTGCTGATCTTTGCTTTCTTGAGCAGCGCTTCCTGGTATTTTCCGGGAATCATGTGACTGAAGACATCTATTATCATCGTCGATCTCCTTGCTCGTCATTTCGAACTTATTCCCCGCGTAATTATTATTTATTCTGGTTGTCTTGGAGCTAACTTGAAGAAAGTGCTACCGGTAATATTTTATTGTTAAGAATATTTATTATACCATTCTTGTATGTATAAGTATTGTAATTGTTATTGTAATCGATTTGCTATAATATGCATTATACTGAAAAAATAACAGGAGGGATACATTGGGTAAATCGGTAAAAGGAACACAAACAGAAAAAAATCTTATGACTGCTTTCGCGGGGGAATCGATGGCAAGAAACAAATATGCCTGGTTCGCCAATTCTGCAAAAAGCGGCCCTACTAAAGAAGGTTATGAGCAGATTGTCAATATTTTCAATGAGACTGCGGACAATGAAAAGATACATGCTCGAGTCTTCCAGAAATATCTGGAAGGCGGGGTGGTTACAATCACCGCCACCTACGAAGCACCGGTCATAAAAGACACCAAAGAAAATTTAAAGGCTGCAGCAGACGGCGAAAAAATGGAATGGTCGACTATCTACGCAGATTTTGCCAAAACTGCCAGAGAAGAAGGCTTCCCTGACATCGCTAATTCGTTTGAACAGGTTGCTAAAGCTGAAAAATTTCATGAATTTCGGTTCCGCAAGCTTTTGGAAAATTTAAACAACAGCGAATTCTTCGTTAAAAAGACACCCGTAAAATGGCATTGCAGTAATTGCGGTTACGTTATGGAAGGCACTTCTGCTCCCGAAATGTGCCCCGCCTGCAAACACCCAAAGTGGTACTATCAACTAATGCCGGAAAATTATTGAAGAAAATTTAAAAAAAATCTCTGATCTGCAATTGCAATAAGTAAATATGAACGGGGTCGGTAGCCAATGCGGTTATCGTCCCCGTTCTTTGTTTATGTTTAATAGCTAATGAAACGAACGTCCAATAGACTCCTTCACATTCTTATCTATCCAGAATCTCGCCAGATAAAACGATAACAATTGATTGTGGTTCACCTGTGCCCCGAATTGACCTGTATACCCTTTCAACCAGGGTTGCGTAAAACCGAAAAGATACGGTTGCACCAGGGATATTGTGTAGTGTTGCCGGGCTACATGCGCATTCGCATCTTTTATTACTTTTTTCAGTTGCTGTTCTGATGTTGCTGCAGTAGCTTGCGCATAAAAGGCATCAAACACAGGGTCGTTGACCATCGGGGTGTTCGCTTTGAATCCCTTTTGGAAGCGTTGCAGGTGATAGAGCGGTTCGTTCATCATCCCCAGTGTCCCGCTGTTAATATTATCGACCATTTGATCGTATCCCCGATTTGTTTGCTTGTTTGCAAATAGGACTTTATCCATTGTTTGGATCTCCATGTTAATCCCCACTTCTGCAAACCAGAATTGGATCTTTTTTAATATTCCCGAATGCTCGCTCGCCGGAGAAATTATGTTCGTCTTGAACCCATTGGGATACCCTGCTTCTGCCAATAGATTTTTCGCTGCCGCCGGATTATAGGCGTATTCAGCTTTCAGCTCATTCGGCCACTCTTCGTAAGGGAAAACCCATCCTTTCATTTGACTCGCTGTTAGTGTCTGCGGATGAGGGTCCGCGAAACCGCCGTAATAGTCTTTAACAATTGTTGGTAGATCGATCGCCATTTGCATCGCCTTTCTCACGCGGATGTCATTAAAAGGCGCCACGTCGTTTCTTGGATCGATTGTCCCGCAGGATACTCTCGATCGCGTAAAATAAGGCATTTCATTGTTAGTTTTAAGTAATATCTGGGCCTGTTGGAACGACAATCCTTCCAGAATATCGATCTTCCCGCTGCGCATAGCCTCGATCGCCTCATTGTCATCCGGTATTACTAAAAACTTTAAATTATCTGCATATGGCAATTTGTTCTGCGGATATCGCTCATCATGCCCCCAATAGTCGGGATTCCGGATCAATGTCGCTGCACTGCCAGGGATATAGTCCAGCATTATAAAAGCGCCGGTGCCTATGGCATGATGCCAGTTATTAAGTTCTCCCCATTGTTTGACTGCTTCCCGGGCCTCGATGCATTGTACCGGACTGCGGTTTGCCACCAATGACTCCATGATGAATTCAATATTGTTTGTCTTCCATTTAAAAACGATCGTATATTTATCAACAGCGGTTACCGATATCAGGTTTTTAAACGCAGTGTATGTGATATGACCGGGTGCTGGTTTCGTAAATCCGCTGCCGATTCCATACATACGGTGATAATGAAATACCACGTCATCGGCAACAAACTCCCGGCCGTTCACCGGCGGCTTATTCTGCCAGCGGATCCCTTTACGCAAATGGACAATACATGTACTGGCATTGGGAAATTCCCAGTTTTCTGCCAGTTCCCCTTTCACACATTGCCTCGGCGGGTAACCTGTTTTATATTCATAAACTGCTGGATCTGTTGTCCAGTCATCGGTTTGCAATTGTTCCAGCCATGCCGAATAAATCTGAAAATGATGACCGCCCACGTATGGATCATAATTCGTAATATCGCTATCGATACGGAGGACTATTTCACCCCCATACTGCGGCTCGCCAAGTTTATCCCACCAATTGCCGTTTGTTGTTTTCTTTTCCATGTACCTTCCTTTGTGATTCAGACAGGATTTACCATTGCGGAACACGAGGAAAAATCCCTGTCTTTCCTTTGTCTTGAATCCAATGATAGAGCCTTGCGCATGAATCCGTCAAGAAAACAAAGAAGAGTTTTTAAGAAATAGAAATTGCGAATATAGTCTTTAGTGAAGCTGTCCAAAAACTTCTGGATTGTCGGATC
>PMMG01000074.1 GCA_003162335.1 Dehalococcoidia bacterium | reverse complement strand
TTCGGTCCGAGCAGCGCCATTTGCGCTGCCGCCAGTTCGATCGCCAGCGGCAGACCATCCAACCGGACACATAGTTCAGCTACTGATGACGCATTTTCAGAGGTGAGCGCGAAATTGGCTTTACGAGCCTGTGCCCGTTGCACAAAAAGCGCCACCGATGGGACTAAGGCCAGAGAGTCGATGGGTAGAAGCGACACAATATCAGGAAGCGGTAACGGCGCTACGGGGAAGATCCATTCCCATTTCAAACGCAGGATTTCTCTGCTTGTCGCCAGCACTTTTAAGTTTGGGCAGGCATTCAATAAATAACTCAATGTGGACATCGCCTCCAACACATGCTCGCAATTGTCCACTACCAGCAATACCCGCCGGTCTCCAATAGATTGAGTCAGGCGCTCTTCGACCGGACCAGGGTTACTCTCCTGAACCCCGCACGAATGAGCGATGGCGGGAAGCACCTGGGCCGCATGGGTAAGGGGAGCAAGATCGGCGAAAGTGATTTGAACAAAGTCCCGCTTCATCTCTGCAGCTGCTGCGATAGCTAGCCGAGTCTTACCGACACCAGCCACGCCAAGCAGTGTAAGCAGGCGGACATCTTCCCGCAGGATCTTTTCCTTGATCGCCGCTATTTCATCTTTCCGCCCGATCAGAGAAGTGGGTTGCTCCCCATTAAACGCTGAGTTCTCATGAGAAGTCATCTGCCATTCCTTTTGTCTATTTAACCATGGCAAGAAAATGACCAAATTCACGGATACGAAGCGATTACATGTTACCACATCTTTAATTCTTTTGTCACGGGAGAAGAGTCGCTCTTAGAGAATTAACTATTTGAGTGAAACGGTGAACAAAGACGTTGACCTGTCTAAGTTGCGATCTTCTATCCCGTCGCTTTAACTAACTTTTGCTAAGAGACTGATTAACAATGACACTAATTTGGACGTGAAAACTCCAGATTTTGAACGATGTCAATAACAATAGTTTACATTTCGTTATAACGTTAAGTCACATTTCATCTTTTAGTTACCCAACATTTTAGTGTTTTGACAAGTCAGGCTGTTGGATGGTGTCGGGTCTAATGTCGGGGTGGGATTGTCCTGTCTTCAAGGGTGTTCTTTGGCGACGGAAGGATTTCGTTAATCGAATCCTACGAAGCCCTGGATTGTGACTAGTGTGGACACACTGACACTGCTTGTTTCGTGCCTAGTGTTAATCTGGACTTTGGTAAATAGTACAAGCACTAACGGTGCAGGAGGAAATAATGGGAACCAAAGGCAGACATAATGAAAAGAAACCAAAGCAGATCAAGGCGAAAAAGGAAGAAGCGAAAAAAGCCACAAAGTAAAAAATAAGAACTCACCCCGGTTTGGGCTGATAAGATTTATCGTGAGATAGTATGTTCGAGTGAAATTGGAGGTTTGCATATGGCTAAAGAAATAGTTAAAAAGGCTGATAAGGAACTCAAGAAACTAGGTAAGGATGCCAAAGAGGGAATCAAAAAAGTTGGCAAAGATATTGACAATGGCGCCAAGAAACTCGCCGAGGAAACTGATAAAGAAACTAAAAAACTCCGTAAGTAGACTCACTAAGCCGGACATTGATGAATACGCTCTGAATACTCGATTGCTAAATTGGAGGGTTATTCACCCACTTTTTTCTGCTCTGCNNGATATCAAATTATTTTTCTTCCGTTTCCATGACAGTCACTGCGAAGGCATTCTGGCCGCAGTAAACTCCCAAAACCGGGCTGACGGTAGAACGGAAAACAGGTATTTTCGGATAGTCCATACTGAATAATTTGGCAAGTTTATCGGCACAATCAGACGACGTCGTATGTTCAATAAGTACAGCCTCAATATTCTTGAAGGTTGCCCTAAAATTGTTTAGAAAGGCAATTCCTGCTGCTGAGGAACGAACTCTGGTTACCGGCGACATTTCTCCTTCTTTTACGTTCAAGATAGGCTTAATGGACAGCATAGAGCCAAGCAAACCCTGTGCCTTACCGATGCGTCCTCCTTTCGCAAGATATTTCAATGTGTCTAAATACACAATGAAATGAGACCTTTTCAAAGATTTACGTGTAAACTCAATGAGCGTATCCAAATTGGCGCCATTCCGCGCTTTTCTGGCAGCAGCATATACGACTAATCCCAGCCCCCCAGCGACCATTTGAGAGTCAATCACTTCTACGCGGCATTTTTTGGCTTTCATATAGCTTTTACCTTTTATCGCTGACTGGTAAGTGCCGGTGAGATTGGATGAGGCATCAATGACCAGGATTTCATTGGTACTTTCAGACAGTTTGTCATAGGTGCTGGCAAAATCCTGAGGGGATGGTTGGCTGGAAGTGGGCCAAACATCACCGTAAATAAGCCTGTGGTAGAACTCATCGGTGCTGATGGTGACTCGGTCAAGATAAGTCTCATGTCCAAATAAAACGGTCAGTGGTACGAGTGTGATATCAAGGTTACCGATCAAATCGCTTGTGAGATCAGAAAGACTATCGGTCACAATCTTTACGGTCAAGTATCCAATCCTCTAATCTATAAAACTCTATCGCCGTCTTTAATCTTCAGTGCTGTACCACATTTAGGACAACTCTGATACTTTTTAGAATGGAGCGCCCAACCAAAACAATGGTACCCGCACTTTAAGCAATTACCTTCAAACATATCTTAATTATAACATAGTGGTTTTACGTAGACGTCAAGTTCTCTATATAAGATATTTTCTTTTTCCCCGACTTTACTTCAAGTGCTGTTTCCGCAGATTCTATAAAAAATCAAACTCAATATCTATTGGGTTATATTGAGCTGCTTTCTGTACCTTCGTCAAAAACTGAAGATAATCCATTTCTAAATCGCCTTTATAAGATTATAACTTGTTTTTGTGTTGTTCTTGGAAATCGTGGACACAATTCATCGTCTTGTTAGGTCATAAAAAGATGAAAAGTTACTTTGCAATTGACTAGAAAGTGAAATAACAACCCCTCGGATTGTCAATTCCAACCATCAATCGGACCGCGTAAATATCATTATTGTGAACCCATATAAGCGTTGTTTCAGGAATAGACCGATTCTACTCCGCCTTCCCTATAGGTGCAATTTATTTTTGAATTAATAGCTTGATTATTAAATGATTAAAAGAGAACCTACCTTGTATTGACTTTAAAATATATTTAATGGATAATATAGCAAATATTACAGGTATTCATACAAATATTTAGAACAAAAAGGAGGTGACTTAACCGCATAAAATAGACCCGCTGCCTGGGGAAATTTCGGGTCTAGATCGTGGTTAAGTCAGGCTCAAAAAAGCTAAAAAACCAGGAATTCCGGTCGCCCTTCTTCTAAGCAGCGTGTCGTGGGTTCGAATTCCACTTGGGATACCATGTATTTGTAATTTGGCAGGATAATTTTGTAATAAACGTGTAACATAGCAATGTTAATACCATATACTTCTGAACCAAAGCCAAATTCGGACAACCACCCAAATGTCCTATTGAGATTCATACTTGAAGTGTCTATAATTACTTTATATCTAGGTTTCTGTTCAACTTTGGAATAGCAGAAACAATATCCCCGTTATCTTAGTCTTGACGGCAGTAAGGCTTTGATATATCATACACAGTAATTCGTCCAGATGAACGGTTAAAAACATGCAAATAACAAGGCATGATCCGCAATGTTCCGGCATTTGGTAAATATACTAGGAGAGAACGTATGGGAAACAACAGCCTGGTACTCACAAAGAGAATGGCACAAGCAATCATAAAAGAGGGTGTCATTCATAATATGGAGTTATTTAACGACCTCACAAGCGAATTAAAACAGGCCACTGACGATCCTGAAGCGAAAGCTCTTTTAAACAGGTTGAATTTAATCAAGATCAGCACCATCAATAAAGCTTCCAGCGCACCCGCGGCACCGGAGAAACCTGCTCCTCCAGTCAAAGAGGAAGAAGCAATTGACGAAGTGGAGAACGAACCACCGTCACCTCCGGTAAAGAGCGCACCGCCCGTGCAAAAACCGGTCATTAATATGGCGCAAAAGCCAATTCCCCAGGCGCAACCAAAAGCGACTGTTAAAGCAGCTCCGGTCGAAAAACCCGTGGTTAAAGAAGAAGTGAGTACCGAAGCACAGGAAAAACCGGCGAAGAAAAAAATGTCGATGGGCATCTTGATCGCCATCGGCGTAGTGGTAGTTTTGATTGTGGTTGGAGTAATCTGGTTCTTTATGAACTACAGAATTGTGGCTTAGGTTCTGCGATAAAACTCCGTAAATCTGAAAAGCAAGCAAAAAATAATTTGCTTGCTTTTTCATTTCGGTTTTAATCTTTTTTAATATAACAGGACTAAAGTACTACTCTGAAAATAACCGTCCGCAATATAATGAGATTTCGGACGCCCAAAGTAAGCCGTTAGACATCAATTTTACCTTCGTGGTTCGCAGAGAGTAAGATAATATTGCAGGATCTGATTTTCACAATACTGCAATTCGATTTATTTAAACGAGGATTTTGCGAATTTAAAGTAACACCGGCTTCTATTGAAGCTAATAGGTTCCTATAAATCCAGATAACCGTTAAATGATGATATTATGTCAATTATATGCGACACGCGCAGGATTGCCGGCTTACGCACATCATCAATAAATTGTAATTTTACCTGAGACGATGAAATAGAAATTAATACTGGAAAGCGAATACTTTTTGGACAAACAGATTACTTCTTCATCAAACAATACAAAGAATTCCCGCCTGTATTATGGTTACGGCATACTCGCGGCCTGTTTCTTTATTATGACGATGGTATCCGGCGCGCAAGCAAGTTTCGGGGTCTTCTTCAAACCGATGATCAGCGAATTCGGTTGGACACGAGCTTCAACGGCGCTCCCCTTTTCGTTAAATCTGATCCTGAGCGGTGTATTCGGCATTTTCGCCGGCAGGCTGAGCGACCGGTTAGGTCCCAGGGTGGTCGTTGCCGTCGGCGGCATTATCATGGGCGCGGGTTACATTTTAATGTCCAGAATCACTAACTTGTCAGGTTTGTATCTGACATATGGATTCCTGGTCGCGCTCGGTTCCAGTGCCATGTACGTTCCGCTCGTTTCAATGGTAACCAGATGGTTTCCACATCGACGCGGGCTGATGGTGGGTATCGGTATTTCCGGGATAGGTTTCGGCATCGGGGTGGTGCCAACGATCGCCAGTCAAATAATGATAAGTCACGATTGGCGGGAATCGCTGCTGCTCGTCGGCGCGGTCAGTGCGGTACTGATCGCAGTACTGGCGCAAATATTGAAACCCCAACCGGACCCGCAATTACTGGACGACGCAGGCAAAGGGAAAAAAAGCTTGCCTCTTCCGGACATTGGAATTCCTTTTAACCAGGCGCTGAAAACACGCCAATTCTGGATGATTTTTACGAGCTGGCTGTTATACGGATTTTTCTATCAAGTCGGCGCGGTGCATGCGGTGCCATATGCCACCGATATCGGAATGTCCGCTTTAGCAGCCACAAGCTTGCTAACGATTATCGGTCTGGTCGGTATTGCCGGACGAAGCACCCTGGGATATACCGGGGATAAATTCAGCAACAAGGCTACGTTAGCGGTGGGATTCATCCTGATGGCCGCGGCCTTTATAGGACTCGCTGTCTTCCGGAATGTGGGCATGCTCTACGGCTATGCTATTATTTATGGTATGTTTTCGGGGGTGGGGGTGGTGCTGGCTTCTATTAATGCGGAACATTTCGGTCTGCAATCGCTGGGGGCGATCACGGGAGCAATAGTTTTCGGGAATAACCTCGGCGGAGCCATCGGCCCAGCCCTGGCTGGATATATCTACGACAAGCAAGACAGCTACCGGTTGGCCTTTATTCTGTGCGGTCTGGCCGGGATCGCTGCAGGAATAACTATCTGGTCGCTTAAGCCCACATCCAAACAAAAAAACGATACAAGCGCGGCTGATGGTAAGCCTATATTTTAACTATTTAGTTGCTTTTGAAATTAGCCTGGCCTGTTTTTTCATGTTCTTCTTTAGCCATTTGTCCCACCATGCGCGATATTCAATGTCTCCATTCCGGGAGAATGACTGTTTTGTTTCTATTGCCATTTTTTCCACCTTGAACCTTGATTAGCATTGATACTTCTTGAATATATTATCCTGCAGTTTGTCATCCAAACATATCCTTCCTTTGGGCTATTTGCTCAACGTACTTAAGTATGTTCAAGTACTCATTTTCTGACTACTCATCTCAATTTAGCTTTTAATAACAAGGGGGGAAGACGGTTTTTCGCTAACCGCTTCCCCCCTTTCGGACTGTTTTACCGTACCGGTGATAAACGTTTACTGGATAGCATATTCAATCTGAACATTGATAACAATGTCGGTCTGACCGGCTACGATGGGCGTGGTTGCGTAAGATTTGGCATCCGCTATTCCGGATAATCCGTAGTAGACAGGATAGTTCGGGCTGACAGCATCTTCTGAAATATTAATTGCTTTACCCATCGATACACCGGCCAGTTTCGCCAGTTGACCGGCCTTGTCCGCTGCATCTTTCACGGCTAATTCGCGTGCCTGGGCATAGTACTGTTCCGGCTGGTCTACGGAAAAACTGACGCTGTTCATGCGGATCAGATCACCGCCGGCGGTAGCTGCAGCATCGATGATAGCGCCGGTTTTGTCAATGCTTCTGATCTTAACCGTGATAGTATTACTGACCTGATACACCAATGTTTGAACAGGAGTTGTCTGGGCCGGTATCATGGGACCATTCGTTGTCCCGGAACTCTGATTAAATGGGGTTACAGTAGTTGTTGTAACAATTCCAGGCGGGAGTGCCGGGGTTGGCGTGATCAGGGGTGTTTTAATTCCAAAAGTGGTATAGACCTGTTGAATATTATAATTTTGAGTCTGGATATCCTTTTTATCGATGCCGTTTTGCGTTAAGGACGTTATTACTTTGTCCATTGCCGCCGCAGCTTGTGATTGCGCATCTGCGACAGTAGCGGCTTGTGCATTGACCGCGATGCTTAAAGTAGCGATATTGGGAGNNAACTAACACTAATTCCGCCCTGATTGTTCCCGCCGGTATTGATTCCGGCAGCAGCTACACCGGGCTGACTAATGCAACCGGATAGGCTGACGACTAAGATGATTGCTGCCGTTATTAACCCTAAAAATAGTGCTAATTTTCGTTTCATAATTTATCTCCTTAAATTACATCTAACTAATATAACGAAAATAGCACAAGAAAGGTTAGTTTTTAGCTTCGGTTAAGGTTCAACCAGGCTATGTTTAAAACCAATATTATGACAATGGGCGAACGAAAATAAGAGAAAAGTAACAAAAAGAAGAATGGAACAACTTGAAGCACAAGTACTGCAGTTTCGAGGCAGCAGAATACAACGCGTCAGGTTTGGATGTTTGGACTAATCGTTGAGCGGCAGTTCCACCACCAGCGTGGCGCCCTGACCTTTTTCACTTCTGGCAAAAATCTTGCCGCCGTGTTCAACGACAATTCCATGGCAAATGCTCAGACCCAATCCGGTGCCTTTCCCCACTTCTTTCGTGGTAAAGAAAGGGTTGAAGATACGCTGGAGATTCTCTTTCGGAATGCCGGGACCGTCATCGGTGAAGGTAATCCGCACGAGGTTATCGACTTGCTCCGTGGTAATTACCAGTTTCCCCTGCCGGTGTGCTTCCAGCATCGCAAATTCAGCATTCACGACAATATTCAGGAAGCACTGCTGCATCTGGAAATGATCCATCATTATATCCGGCAGATTTTCTGCCAGATGTTTCTCAATCTCAATGTTGTTGACCTTTTGTTCGTAGGTGCGCAGCCTCAACACATCTTCCACGACCTTATTGATCTGGCTCAGCTGTTTGACAGGTGTATGCTTCCTGGCAAAGGTCAGCAGGTTTTTCACGATTGTCGCGGCGCGCTGGGCTTCTGTATACACCGTACTTAATTCTTCTTTAATATCGGCTGGAACATCACCCTCCATGAGCAACTGAGAAAAACCGATGACACTGGTCAAAGGATTATTCAATTCGTGAGCAATACCGGAAGATAATTCCCCGATTGAGGCCAGACGTTCCGTTACCATCAGCTGCTCGTCTATCTGTTTCTGTAAGGTCACATCCCTGGCGATAATAATTGAACCTGTGACTTCTCCTTTTTCGTTAAATAACGGCGAAGTTGATTCGTGGAAATGCGCCCCCAGCGACGAATTAAGGCATTCCAATACTGCCGGTTTGCCGGTTGCCAATGTCTGTAAATGCGGGCAGTTGGCCGGCGGTGTTTTAGCACAATGCATAACTTCATGGCAATATTTTCCGATAAGTTCTTTCGGTGTGGTGTTCAGCATGTCGGCCACCGCTTTATTGACCCTCATAAAGCGGTTGTCTTTGTCGTGAATGGAAATCAGGTCGGTAATCGAATCAAAGGTCGTACGCCATTCCCGTGCAGCCTGTTCCAATCGCTTTTCTGCTTGTTTTAGATCAGTGATGTCGTTATAAAGCGTTTGATATTGCTGCTTGCCATCCCAGAACACCAGTTTGTAGAAAAGTTGCAGATGGCGCAGCGATCCGTCTTTACGCATAATATCAACTTCCATTGTGTCAGGGACCGGTTCACCACGTTTTATTTTATTTAAGCGTGAGGTAAAATCCAGATACGATTCAGGGGTATAGAGTTCACGCGGAGGATTTGTTATAGCCTCTTCGATATTTTCATAACCGAAGATATCCAGAAATGCCTGATTCGAATATAGATAGCGCCCATCAATGTTAACAATACGGATGCCCAAAAATGAACTGTCCATCGAATTACGGAAATTATGTTCCGATGCTTTCAAGGCCTGCTCAGTCAATTTACGTTCGGTGACGTCGCGTAAAATCGCCAGATCGCCGATTACAACTCCCTCTTTTTTCAATGGGCGGGAGCTGATTTCAAAAGTTAATATCTCCCCGTTTTTCTTGATCATTTCCACTTCGTAAGGAACGAGCCGGACATTACCTACCCGTTTTATAAAGCCGTTGACGATCAGAGCCATGCTCTTTGGGGTCATTATACCGCCGAGATCGCGGATGTTTTTCCCGACAACCTCATCACGTTCATAACCCCCGATTTCGGTCAATCTTTCATTGACATCGATAACTGTACCGCTCCTATCGATGAGTAAAATAATATCGTTTGCGCATTCAAAAACAGCTTTGTATTTTTGTTCCTGCCCGACATCGATCAGTGCCTTATCAGCACATGCCTCAGTGTTATGCGTTTCTTCTGACCCGGACTGCATCAAGACATTCAAGCTTTCCGAATATTCGTCTCTGGATAAATCCGCTCTGGTCATTTCTTCTCCCAACGATGAGTCTATTTTTTCTGACTTGTTTCCCGACAGGCTGCTCGCTTGTTTTCCCGCCACGTAAAACAGGAGCGAACTAAAAAGCTCATCACAGCGGCTGCTTTTTAATAAAAATAAACTGTCTTTGCCAGACAGTTTCAGTCATCTTGACTTTATTAAATCATCTAATTGAATCTGAGGCTATCCCCCATTAGGGCGATTGTATCCCGTACTAAAGTACATTTCGCGCCGGAAATAGAATTAATTCGAATGGACGGAAGTTAACATTTCAGGTGATTCGCCGCCGATTATTGTATTTTATATTGTTGTGTAATATACTGCGGATAGATTTAGATACCGAACCGCGCCTTCTGACGAAATTACCCGATGTATGGTACTCTAAAATCAGGGAGGTGGGAATATGGAATACCCGGAATTAAGAGAAGCCATTGCCAAAATGATATTCCACCAGACCACCATGGAGCAGGATTGGGAATCACGTAAAGACTGGGTTAAAGAGATGTACCGCAAGGATACCGACCAGATCATAAACCTGATCAAAGAAGCGGGCTGGGTGGTACAACCTAAAGACCAGACGGTGGTGAAAACATAAAAGACTTGCCGTCTTATTTCACCGACATGTGCGGGTGACACTAAAGCACAGAGTCAATATTGGTCACGGTTACAGGACATAAATCTGTTTATAATGCTCCAACCATCCGGTAGTTTATAATATATCTACTCTTTTATTTGTTTCTTGCCTTTTTGCTTTAGATCTGTAATATCGTCATAAATGGTCTGATACGCCATTTGGCCATCCCACAGGACTTCTTTATGGGAAGTCTCCAGGCTGCGAATCGTGCCGTTTTTCAATTTTATGTCAAATTGCACTTTATCGGGCGCCAGTTCACCGCGTAAAAATTGTTCGTGACGCTCGTTCCAGGCAGCACGTGATTCAGTGGTATAAAGGTCTTGCAGCGGCACAGCTTTTAACTCTTCCAAATTTTTAAATTCGAAGAGATCCAGCATAGTCTGGTTGGCGTATAAGATATCACCCTCTTTATCTGTGATCCGGATTCCCAGCGACGAATTATCCAGCGAACTGCGAAATTTTTGCTCCGATGCACTCAATGCTTCTTCCCCCCTGTTTGCGTTTGATACAATTGACCGGCTGTCCGGAAATAGTTTCAATCCGTTTCATTTCGGTTTCGGTCATTTCACTCTGTTATAAAGTTGCGCAGTGCAAAGATTTCAATAAAGATAACAATAGTATAGCTCAAACCGAAGTCAGTAAATAGTTTAGTTAACAAACGTCTTTGCGGCAAGAAATACCTTCTTTCCGGTCATGTTTGAATGAACTTTTGACAGACCGGCGCTGCTCCATTATAATGTTTGAAGCACATATTACGAGGGAGAGTTACTCGTGGTTTTACGAAGAAGACCGGATAAACCGAACGGCGACGAAAAAAACCCCGGAAATAATGACGCCGATTTACAGCAGTTGCAGGCGCGTCTGGATGCCCTGGATCAGCGGCTGGATAACATCGATTCGATGGTCACAGCGGTCGCCGAACGTGTGATGAGCCGTCCGATGGTCATCACCGCTACCTGTCCCCACTGCGGCAAGAATATGGAAATTGCGCTCATCGGCACTCAAAAGCCGTCCCGCTAACCGCTTGCAACACTTTCGATTTGGCGGGTAGTTCTGATCGTAATCTCCAGTATCGCCATTTCATTTGATTTCGAAAATCTGTTTATTTATTGTCTATTTGGCATTATGTAAAGGATATTTTATTGCTGCCGCTGATTATCGTTATCGTCTATTTCGTGGCCATGATCGGTATAGGACTTTCTACCCGTAAACAGGCTAAAACCGCCGGTAGTTATTTTGTAGCGGGACGCAGCGGTTCGACGTTGTTTATCACCGGTTCGCTTCTGGCGACAATCATCGGCGCTTCTGCCACGATCGGCATGGCAGGATTGGGTTTCACTCGCGGTCTGACCGGAGCGTGGTGGGTACTGGTAGGCAGTGTCGGCCTGATCGTGCTCGGTTTTTTCTTCGCCCGTAAAGTCCGGGAATACGGCTTCTATACACTGCCAGGTTTGATTGAAAAACAATACGGCAGAGGACCGGCGCTGGCAGGCTCGATTTTGATTGTCGTGGCATGGATGGGGGTGATCGCCGGCCAGATTATTGCCGCCGGAAAAATCATGGGCATACTGGGAATCGGCAGCCCGAACCTGTGGATATTTATTTCTACAGCCGTTTTTATCTTTTATACCGTTTTAGGCGGACAGCGGGCGGTGCTGAAAACCGATCTGTGGCAAACGATCATAATCTTCCTGGGTATTTTTAGCGGGCTGGGTTTTGTCCTGTGGAAAGTAGGCGGATTCAACGGGCTGGCAAATAGTCTGCCAGCGAGCTACTTTTCCTTTCCCACCAGCGAGAAATTCGATGGGTATCAGTTGATCGATACGTTATTACTGGTCGGTCTGACATACGTCGTCGGACCGGATATGTACTCACGCATCTTTTCCGCCAAAGACGGCAATGTCGCCAGAAAATCGGTATTCTGGACAGCAGGTTTGCTGGTGCCGCTGGCGCTGGGAATTACCCTTATCGGAATGACCGCAGCCGTGTTATACCCGAATATTGCCGCGGAGCAAGCTTTCCCGACAGTGATCAAAAACGTCATGCCGCCAGTGCTGGTGGGTCTGGTGCTGGCAGCTTTGTTGAGCGCAGTAATGTCTTCGGCGGTAACCTGTTTACTCAGCGCCAGCACGATATTGACGGTGGACATCATCCATAAATTCAAACCGGCATTGACCGAAGAGAAACAGTTAACGATGTCAAAATGGGGCATTGTCGCGCTGGGGATAGTTGCCCTGGTTGTCGCCTTATTACTAAAGGGCATCATCAATTCTCTGATGTTTGCCTATACGATCTTTTCCGCCGGGCTGATACCGATCGTGATTTCCGGTTTTTATAAGGAAAAACTGAGGGTTACGGCGGCTGGTGCAATCGCTGCGATCATCGGCGGCGGCGCAACCGGACTGATCAGCAAAATCAACAATATCAAATACCTTGATTTAGGTGCGCTTGCCATCAGCGTCGTGCTGTTATTTGCAGTGAGCGGGATCGAACGGTACATACGGAGTAGACAGGCAAAGGGGAAATAAATACCTTTAAAAACCAAATACCAAGAACCAAACAATAATAAAATACATGATTAGCGATCAACTGTCAGCGGTCAGATTTAAAGTTTAGTGATTTGAATATTGAGATTTGGAATTTACCCCGCATGATTTGCACGTTTTGAAATGAGATGGTAGAATGCAAACAATATGGACTACATGGAACGGGCAATCTCACTGGCAAAGCTGGCATTAGGCCAGGTCAGTCCTAATCCCGCTGTGGGCGCTGTAATCGTCAAGGACAGCGAGGTTATCGGGCAGGGCTATACTCAGCCTCCGGGCTCCGCTCATGCCGAAATCATGGCATTACAAGAGGCTGGCGAACATGGCAGCGGTGCGGTAATGTATGTCACGTTGGAACCTTGCAGTCATTACGGACGGACTCCTCCCTGCGCCAAGGCAATTATCAAAGCGGGTATCAAAGAAGTGCACGCGGCAATGATCGACCCGAACCCGATCGTCAACGGCAACGGGATCAAAGAACTGGAAAAAGCGGGTATCACCGTAATCATCGGGGAGCGTGCCGATGATGCACGGGAAGTCATAGAATCATACACCAAATTTATTACCACCGGCAGGCCCTTTGTGAACCTTAAATTCGCGATGAGTCTCGACGGCAAGATCGCTACCCGGACAGGCGATTCAAAGTGGATCAGCAGCGACGAATCCCGCCGTTACGTCCATTTCCTGCGCTACACATCCGATGCCGTAATGGTGGGAGTGAATACAGTTTTAATCGACGACCCGCAACTGACCTCGCGGGCCAGTGTCTGGGGCGGTATGACCAAAAAACAACCGCTGCGTGTAATTGTGGATGCGAAGGGACGCACTCCGGCCACCGCTAAAGTATTCAAAGAGCCCGGCCGGGTGTTAATGGCATTAGGCGAAGATATAAGTCCGGCACAGAAAAAAGCTTATACCAAACTGGGCGCGGAAATTCTGGAACTTCCCGTAAAAAAAGGCATAGTTGACCTGGATAAATTATTAACGGAACTGGGGAAAAAAGAAATCACCAGCATGCTGGTAGAAGGCGGCGCTGCGCTGCTTGGCTCGTTCTGCGACCTGAATCTGGCCGATAAAGTGACAGCCTTCATCGCGCCGATCATCATCGGCGGGGAGAAGGCCAGAACGGCCATCGGTGGTAATGGCGCCGATAAAATAGTCAACTCATTGAAACTGGAACGGGTCAAATCGAAAAGATCCGATAGCGATATGATGATCACAGGGTACATCGGGAGAAAATAATTGTTCACCGGCATTATCGAGGAAATTGGGAAAATCAGCCTGATTCAACCGACCAGGTTGACCGTGAAAGCGGCTAAAACGCTGGAAGGCACCGAACTGGGCAGCAGTATCGCCGTGAACGGAATTTGTCTGACCGTGACCGATTTCACAGCTGATTCCTTTTCGGTGGGAATTCAACCGGAGACGTTACGGCGCACCAGCCTCGGTCACCTGAAAGCGGGGGACGAGGTTAATCTGGAACGCCCGCTGACGCTGGGCGGAAGGCTGGGCGGTCATCTGGTGCAAGGGCACATCGACGATACCGGTAAAATAGCTTCGATCAAGCATGAGCAGGAAGCGATCGAGGTAACAATTCATTTACCACTCCGTTTACTGCGTTATATAGCCGTCAAAGGGTTTATAGCCGTGGACGGTCTCAGTTTGACTGTTGTGGGATTGGGCGAAGACTCCTTTACGATCTCCTTGATCGAATTTACGCAGCGCAACACTACCATCGGCAAACATAAAATCGGCGATATCGTCAACCTGGAAGTGGATATCATCGCCAAGTACGTTGAAGCTCTTTCTAAACCATCCGGCGGCAGCGTCACGTTCGATTTTCTTAAAGAGCACGGTTTCGTTTAGATTGACGTTCGGTTCTGTCTGAGAATATGGAGTTAAAAAATGGCATTAGCAAAAATTTCTGAAATTATCAATGATGTAAAAGCAGGTAAATTTATAATTCTGGTGGATGACGAGGACCGCGAAAACGAAGGCGACATGATCATCGCCGCGGAGAAAATAACCCCCGAAGGGATCAATTTCATGGCGAAAAACGCCCGCGGGCTGATTTGCATGCCGATAATAGAAGAAAGACTGAGAGTATTAAACATCCCGATGATGGTCGATGAAAATACAGCGGTGCACGGCACTGCTTTTACAGTCTCCGTCGATGCAAAGATCCGCGGTGTGACTACCGGGATTTCCGCGCACGACCGGGCGGAAACCATCAAGGCGATTATTGACCCGGCAACCCGGCCGCAAGACCTCGGCAGACCCGGACACATCTTTCCGATACTGGCCCGTAAAGGTGGGGTATTGGTCAGAGCCGGACATACCGAAGCCACAGTCGACCTGGCCCGTATGGCAGGGTTCTATCCCGCCGGAGTTCTGTGTGAAGTTATGAATGAAGATGGCACGATGGCGCGCTTGCCGCAACTGGAAGTGTTAGCCAAAAAGTTACATTTAAAAATCGCCAGTATTGCCGACTTGATCGAATACCGCCGCCACCACGATATTATGGTGCAAAAAGTGGCCGAGGCAGTCCTGCCGACCAAATACGGCGATTTTAAAATGATCGCCTACAAAAGTGAAATCGATACCGATGAACATGTAGCTCTGGTCATGGGCGATATCTCCGGAAATAAACCGGTACTTGTACGTGTGCACAGCGAATGTCTTACCGGCGATGCCTTCGGTAGTTTACGCTGCGATTGCGGCGAACAGCTGGATATGGCCATGAAAGCAATCGCCGGAGAAGGCCGGGGCGTTCTCCTCTACATGAGGCAAGAAGGCCGCGGCATCGGTTTGCACAATAAGATCCGTGCCTATGAACTGCAGGATAAAGGTCTCGATACCGTCGAGGCTAATGTCAAACTCGGTTTCGCGCCAGACCTGCGCGATTACGGCATCGGAGCGCAGATTTTAGCCGACCTCGGTTTGCACGACGTACGTCTGCTTACCAATAATCCGAAAAAAGTCATCGGACTGGAAGGGTACGGATTGAAAGTGACCGAGACGGTGCCGATTGTCTGCGCACCGAACCCACATAATCTTCATTACCTGGAAACAAAAGAGAAGAAAATGGGGCATACGCTTGGTATCACGGCAAAATCCACCGGGGCTAAAAAGAAGAAATAATAAGATGTCGTCCGGAGCGAAGCGAAGGATCTCTTTCTCTAGGCAATAATCCGGGCAATCAGGGCTATGTGATGAATTATCGTTTGACATTTATTAGCTGATAATAGAAACTTGATATAAAGAACAGGAGGGCTAAAATGGGCAAAACTTTTGAAGGTGTGCTACAGGGAAAAGGATTTAAATTCGCAGTTGTTGTTGCGCGGTTTAATGAGTTCATCACCGGTAAATTGTTAGAAGGCGCGCAAGACGCGATGAAACGACACGGCGTCAATGAAGCCGATATCGACATTGCCTGGGCGCCCGGCTCATTCGAAATCCCATTGGTCGCTAAAAAAATGGCAGAGACAAATAAATACGACGCAATTATCTGCCTGGGGGCAGTGATACGCGGCGCAACACCGCATTTTGAATATGTCGCCAACGAGGTTTCCAAGGGCATTGCTAAAATCGGACTGGACAGCGGCATACCGGTTGCTTACGGCATCGTCACAGCTGACAATCTGGAACAGGCCATCGAACGCGCAGGCACTAAAGCCGGCAACCGCGGCTTCGATGCCGCAGTAAATGCAATCGAGATGGCAAACCTGCTGAAGGGAATCAAATAACCCATCTATGCGGTTATAATATATACGGTATCGCCCTTTCTGGCGCGATCGGGTAATTTGATGCCGACAGCGTCGCCCATCCTGGCTTCATTTACACTGGCGTTGTCGATTTGCATCGAGTCCACCGTCATTATGATATCGGTAGTATGTCCTTTGATATGAATGGTATCCCCGACCTTCAAAGGAGCCGCCAATTCAATACCGGCAACCTGAGGCCGCGCGAAGAAATCACTGACGGTACCTATCTCTACTTCTGCCATAGTAGCGCCTCCTTTCTTTTTGTCCTACTAGTATAAGTCAACTTTTTTATCGATTCAAGAGTAAAATTCAGTTTAAAATCACCGCTGCAGAGGTCATTCGGAACCGCAGTCGCTGTGAATGTTATAAATCTGTAATGTTCTTCCCGAAAATGTTGTAATTATTCCATTACTAATTGCCTATACTGTTAACTGCGCAGGCTCTAAAGCTGTTGGACTATATGTAAATAAAAAAGGAATGCAGCTGCTATTTTAATTTTGCAGTATACTTACGAGTAATAAAATGGAAGAGAATATCCACACCACCGAAGGCGGTACAATTACCGAACTGGTCAACAAGTTAGGGGATAAAGACGGGTTTGTGCGTGAGCAAACCCGTTA
>PMMG01000116.1:14423-28297 GCA_003162335.1 Dehalococcoidia bacterium | reverse complement strand
AGCGCCTTTTTCTTCCACGCGTAAACGTAACCGATGGAAATAATGAAAATAAAGATTAATATACTCACCAGAGCGGACGTGCCCAGCTGCTTCAGTTGCACAGCCCACGGATAAAGAAAAACAACCATGACATCGAGCGTGACAAAAATCAGCGCGTAAAAATAATAACGGAAATTGAATTGAACCCATGTTTTCCCGGTGGTCTCCATACCGCATTCGTATGTCATGTATTTCTGCGGATTTGGTTTACGTTGAACAACACCGAAAAACCGGAGCAAAACCGGCAGACCGATCGCGACAACTGCAAAACCTATAGCTGCCAGAAGTAAATAGGCAATATAAGTATAGTCTGTTAGCAATTTGAGCTCCTCTCAAAAAATATAACATATACTTTTGCCGTTAGCAATACTGATTGGTAAATCTTTACTTCTTTTTTACCAGCTTAGTCAGTTCCTGTCCAAGTCCAGCCCACGTAATCAGACTATTCAGTAATTCGGCTAATTTCATCGTGGCAACACCGATGACGCTGTCCGCGCCGCCGTAATAAACAAACAGGTCTTCCCCAATTACCACCGCACCGCAGGGAAACACCACATTATTCACTTGTCCGTTCAGTTCATAAGGCATTTCCGGTTGCAGAATGGGTACTTTCCGGCGAGCGAGCACTTTGGACGGGTCTTTCAGATCCAGTAATGCGGCCGCTACGTAATATGTCATCGGCTGAGTTTTGCGTGAGACACAATGATACAGCAACAGCCAGCCTTCCTTTGTCTCGATCGGAGGCCCGGAAATCCCTATTTTTTCCGTATCCGGTAATTCGTCCTTCGGGCTCATGATGACCGTGCCCTTTAACCACCGGTTGCCTTCGAATTCCAGATCGTCCGCATAGTCCAGCCAGATACTGGCCCCAAGTCTATGCAGGATCGCGTATTTTCCCTTGATTTTTTTGGGGAAAAGCGCCGCGTCCTTGTCCGGCACATTAGGTGGAGAAATAAGGACAGGGCGCGACCAGTTCCAGCAGCGGGCTATGAAATCATCTACTTTAATGTATGTCAATGCTACGCGCGGCTCGTTGCGGCCGTTAAACGCCGTATATAACATATAAATAGTATCGCCGATTCTTGTTAGCCGAGGGTCTTCGCAACCGGAATTGCCACCGGGCACCAGTTTCGCCTCGAAGTCTTCACGCGGCGTATAAATCGGCTCGGTTGGACGATCGTCAAAATTATAACCGTCGCCGCTGGAAGCAAACCCGATGACAGAAGTATTATCTTCGGACATCGCACGGTAAGCCAGGTGCACCCGGCCGTATTCATATAAAGCGGTCGGATTAAAAACTGCCCTGCTCTGCCAGGCTAACTTCGGATCCGGCTTGATGACCGGATTGCCGGGATAGCGGTTTAATCGGATTTGCTTTATTTTAGTTTCCAGCATGTCATCCAACAATAAATCCAGTTTGCAAGTGGCAACCGCACAAGTCGTATCCGCCGCACCGTAATAAATATGCAAACTGCCGTCTTTAACCATTGCCCCTGTAGGGAAAACGATGTTCGGTACTTTGCCATATTTTTCGTATTCTTCCTGCGGAACCAGCAACGGTTTATCCGTCCGTGCGATAATGCGTTGCGGGTTGTTAATATCCAACAAGGCTGCTTCTATACCGAAAACCGCCGGCGGCGCAAAGTAATTTTGAATGTAAGAATAAATGAGCAGCCACCCATACTTGGTCTTGATTGGCGGAGCGCCTGCCTCGATATGGTCTTTCGGGGAGCGCTCAAGGGCAATAATATTATCGTTGAGCAGGGAATACCAGCCTTCCCAATAGGTCGGCGACCACATTTGCTCTTCGCGGTCGAAATAAGCCACAGCAATCCTTGTAGGAGGTAAATCCGTATTTACGCTTAAAACAACAGCGTACCTCCCGGCCACTTTTTCCGGAAACAACGACATCGCTTTGGAATTAAATGGTGTGACAAGATGCTTTTCATCTATTTTTTTAAAATCACGGGTAATCGCGCAGCCGACCTTGATACAAGGCGCGCAAAATGGGAAACTCGACAAAACTGTATAGAAAATATAAAATTTGCCGTTTATGCGGGTGATACGCGGGTCTTCACAGCCGAACTTCTCCCAGTCGTATTCCGGTTTGATAAACTGGCGGCGGTTTTTAAAATGGATACCATCGGTGCTTAAAGCATAGCCAATCGTCGACAACGGTAATTCAAAGCCGTCAATATTTTGCGGTGATGAGACGGCCCTGTAAACAATATGAATTTTGCCCCCGGCCTGCGCCGGACAACCGTTAAATGCGCCGTCGGCTTCCCAGGTATTTTCACTCAAAGGTATCAAAATAGGGTTTTCTTCGGAACGTCTCATATCAGTCATAAGCATCACATCCTCATGTTTTCTCTGATTCTAACCAAATTTTACCATTTTTGTTCTGCATTGCGGGCAGACACCCTCTACCGCATGTTTCAAATTTTTCATGATGAAGTGTCGGCTATTTTTCATTTCCCTCATTTTACGGCATTTAAGACAATATCCCACGATATGCTCATGAGTATTCGTATATACCTCGGTAGGAGCATTCACAGGGTAACTGATCTGCGTTAATTCGCTCTCACGGCACAATCGAGATAAAAATTCTGAGATTTTAGCTGTTGCCACGCAAACAACCATGTCTGCCCCACCGTAATACACAAACAGCCGATCATTTAACACTGCCGCGCCGCAGGGATAAACAACACCGTATTTTAAGCCGTCGTTTTCATAAACCGCTTCCGGTTCCAGTATCGGTTTTTTCGTCCGGGCTAAAACGCGCATCGGTTCTTTTATGTCAAGTAACATTGCACCGATCTTGTAACGCAGGTCATCCTTTTCATCGATGGCATGATAGATAAAAAGCCAACCTTCTTTCATTTTTATCGGCGGCGGACCGGCGGCGACTTTAAGGCTGTCCCAACTGGAACTTTTTACCGGTATCTTAAAATGTCCCTCAAGCCACCTGGTCTTCCCGTCAAAATCCAGGTCATCCACAAAATCGATCAGAATATTCGGGAAAATGCGATGGAAGATAACGTATTTGCCGTTAATTTTTTCCGGTAGTATACACGCGTTTTTATCGACGACGTGCGGCGGAGAAATCAGCACCGGTTTCTTCCAGCGCCAGTTCTTCTGCAGGAAATCATCGATGCCGATAGAGCTTAATGCCACACGCGGGGGACTATGCCCGTCATAGGCAACATAGGTTAAATATACTTTATCGTCGATGCGGGTCAGCCGCGGGTCTTCGCAGCCGCCGCCTCCCCCGCCACCGGATTCAAAAGGACTGAATCGACCAGTCTCCAGACGAGGTAATGAACCGACTCCCTCAAACGATTCACGCGGCACGTAAACCGGATTGGCGAGACGTTCATTTACATGGAAACCATCGAGGCTGGAGGCGTAGCCGAGCAGGGAATTATCAGTCTCGCCGATTGCGCGGTATAAAATATGTACTTTGCCGCCTTCGTAGATCACGGCAGGATTAAAAACCGCTTTTGTCTCCCACCAGTTTCCTGTATCCGGCCTCAGAATGGGGTTTCCCTCGAACCTGTCCAGAACCGGTGAAAGCATTACCTGCCCTTGAGTTTTCTTTTTCGGATGCATTTTATTCCCCCGATACTCGATTTCTTCGAGGACTGGTTCAGATTCGCTGCTAGGTAAAGTCCGGTACTGCAACCAAATACTAGCACAACATCTATTTGGCTTTCAATCGCGTAATGTATGAAAGACTTTGCTTCGGTTTTATGCGGAATGACCGCGCCTCAAACTGATCCCGGCTAGTATTAAGAGCCCGCCAGCATAAGCCACCAGCACACTGATTTCTTTACCGATGTCTCCCAGTCCTTTCCCCTCTAGCATCAATGCCCGGATGCCGTCAATGCCATAGGTTAACGGTAAGAATTTGGCTAACCACTGCAGATAATCCGGTAATTGACTAACAGGGAAAATCAGCCCGCAGACAAAAACCTGCGGCACGATGATGAGTGGGATAAATTGCACCATTTGGAACTCATTCCTGGCAAAAGCAGATATAAAGATACCCAAAGACACTGCTAATATCCCGATCAATATCTGGAAAAGGATGATTTGCCATAATTCACCCCGAAAATCGACTTTGAGCACATATACCGAATAGAAAAAGAGGATTAATGTCTGGAGGATTGCAAAAAGCAGGAATCCCAGCAGATAGCCGCCCAGAATATCGATTCTAGAAACGGGCGAAGCCATTAACCGCTCGCGCGTACCCAGCGAACGCTCTCTTAAAAAAGCTATGCCGCTGAGCAGGAAACCAAAGAATAATATCAAAGTTGCCAGCATTGCCGGTAATGTCATATTTAATATCATCTTATCCGGAATTGAAACACCAAAGAGGCTGGCAATCACCAGCGGCACGATAATGATCAGTACCAGGGTACGCGGATCGCGGAGAATTTGCGTGATCGTCCTCTGGGCAATCGTAAACATATTACTGAACATTGGATTTCACCTCCCCGTGCCGAATGAAAAATAAAAAAGCGTCTTCGAGACTGGCATCCGGTTTTCCGACGGCTGCCCGGAGTTCTGCCGGAGTTCCCTGCGCGATGATTTTACCTTCCCGCATAAAAGCCAATTGCCGGCAATGCGCGGCGTCGTCCATGGTATGGCTGGAGATGACAAGCGTTGTTCCGGCTGCAGTCAGATTTTCAAAATATTCCCAGAAATGCACTCTCAATTCGGGATCCAAACCAACCGTCGGTTCGTCCAGGAAAAGCAGCGGCGGCTGGTGCACGATGGCACAGGCCAGACTGACACGCTGTTTCATGCCGCCGCTTAACTGCACAACAGAGACATCTCTCTTCGGCATCAGTTCTACCAGTTGAATGATTTCATCTACCCGCTTTCTACGTTGTTGTGCGTTTTTCAATCCGTAGATGTGCGCAAAGAAATCGATGTTCTGTCTGACGGTTAGCTCGTTATAAAGCGAAGGTAACTGGGGCATATAACCGGTATTTACGGCATTAGCTGGCGAAGGCTCCCGGCCAAGGCAAAATATGTTGCCTTTATTGGGTTTTAACAGCCCTAACATTAGCCGGATCGATGTTGTTTTCCCCGCTCCGTTGGAGCCCAATAAGCCGAAACTGATGCCCTTCGGAATTTCCAGTGAAACGTGGTCGATAACTTTCAGATGTCCATAATTAAATTCCACGTTTTCTATCTTGATTGCGCTTTCCTTCATGGCCCCTCCTTTATTTTGCATCCCTGCTACCGGATTTCATCAACCCGTAAAGTATTAAATTACAGATTTCATCCGCGATCTGTTCTTGCGATAAGTGATTTAATGGACTGGATTCGCCTTCGATGTTTTCTAAAATAGTCATCCCAATCATTATGCTGCCGATTATCCTGACAATTAACTCAGGTTGCATCCGGCGGATTTCACCTGATTCCAAGCGATTGCAATACATTTTTTCCATTTTCGCTAAAAACGGGTTTACCAGTTTTTCTGCAAATATGGTGTGTGCCTGTTCGTCGCGCCGTATCTCTCCGATTAAAGCCAGTAATTGTGGCATTGTATTCTTTTGTAACAAACCTACTCTATCGCGAATAACTTCCTTTAATGTAGAAGCAAAATCATTACCCGCTTTATTTGTGAAGATACTTAACGTAGGAGTGACAACCAGGCGCTCAATTACAGCCGTAAATAGCTCGCGTTTGCTTGGGTAATAAATATAAATTGTGCCGGTAGCCAGTCCGGATAATTTTGCAATCTCAGGAATAGTTGCATCTGTATATCCTTTTTGCACGAATATCTCCGTGGCGGCGTTCAGGATTTGCTCATGACGTTTGATACTAATCTTTTGTTTACGTAATTCTCTCTCGGCCATGCCTTTCTCCCTTCATTGAAGTTTCACCGGCTTTATTCAGATTTAACGAGGTTCTCCTAAATAATGAATGAATGTTCATTCATTGTAATTCCTGAAATTTGTCTTGTCAATAGCCCCTGTCACACCGGATAAAACAGATTCAATACCCGGCAAACTAACGTCATGTTGCAGAATCTGCCAACCAATGGCATAATTTTACTAATTCACAATTATTAAAAAATATAACCCGATGCGAGGAAAATAATATATGGCAAGTAAAAGACTGTCACTCGGCCTGGATATCAGCACGCAAAGCATCTCCGCTGTGCTGATAGATATCGATTCGAGAGAATTGATCTATCAGTATTCGCTGGACTATCAGAAAGATACCAGACTCAAGAAATTCGGTATCCAGGGGCAAAACTATATTCTGCCGCCCGCTCATGACGGCGAAGCGAACCAACCCGTCAAGATGTTCATGGCGGCGATCGAGGCTCTTTTTGCCGATATGAAGGCCGCCGGAGTGCCGATGCGGGATATTCTGGTATGCAATACTTCGGCGCAACAACACAGTCATGCTTACCTTGGCCACAAAGCAAGAACGATCTTCGGACGGTTGAATATACCCGGCGCAGATAAATCTAACCTGCTAAAGATTTTGGACGGCAGTTTTGCGCTGGATATTGTGCCCACATGGATGACCTCGGATACGGTGAAGCAGGCCGATTATATCCGGACATTTATGGGCGGGCAGGAGAAAATGATCCAGGCTTCCGGCTCAAACTCACCCGCGCGTTTTACCGGCGCTGTCATCCGCAAAATCGCCGAACAATTTCCCCAGGGTTATCAGGATACGGAACACGTTCATTTACTCAGTAGCCTGATTCCCGCCGTTCTCACCGGTAATTCGCGTGTACCACTGGATTACGGCAACTCTTGCGGTATGTCGATGATGGAATATGCCACGAAAGACTGGTCAGTCAAGTTGGTCAAAGCAGTCGCGGACGGCTTACCCGGCGGAGAGAGTACATTACGCAATAAACTGTTACCGATTGTCTCTCCTTTAACCATTGACGGGCGTATCGCCACCTTCTTTATTGAAAGATACGGGTTCAGTCCCGATTGCCGGATACTGGCCGGTTCCGGCGATAATCCGCAGTCTAAAGTATTGGTAACCGGCAATCTTTTAAGTCTGGGTTCCAGCTTTGTTAACATGACCGCCACCGACGGAAAGCATCTGGATATGAGCGGCGCCTCAAATGCGATGTACGACGGAATCGGACGACCGTTTATGTTCAGCTGCCGCACCAACGGCGCACTGGTCTGGGATCAGTTACGCGCAGTCCACGGATTGAAAAAAGATGAATACGAACCGGCCGAAAAAGCCCTGCAGGAAACACAGGCAGGACGATTTATGGCATTCTGGCAGCCGCGTGATGAATCATTCCCTGTTTCCGGCAAATACGATCTAGTCAGAACCACACACAATGGCCCGGATCTGGGCGCAGACTATTCCGGATTGATCGAAACCACGCTCGGCACAATCTATCTATATTCAAATTCGTTCGCTAAAGCATCCACGGAGCCTTTGTATGTAACCGGTGGCGCGAACAAAAGTCCGGAAATTATACGCAGAATAGCTGCCATCTGGAATCAACCGGTAGTGCGCATCGATGAAGCCGGCGCCGCGCTAGGAGCAGCCGCAGCAGGCGCTTACGCCTTCCTGAAAACCACCGGTAAAGAAGTTAAAATTGAGGAAATCAATAAGAAGCTACTGAAAAAGGGCGATCTGATCCACCCGATGCCGGCAGATGTTAACGCTTATCATGCAGCCGGCGGTTACTTGGAACAGTTGGCTGCTGCCGCAGACAAAATTATCAAAGAGCATCCCAGCAAATAGGTGAATGAGTTACGTTTTTCTCATACTATATATACAACCGCAGTAGTTTTGACGGTAGATCTGATATTGTTTGGCCAGCTGCGCAGCGCGCTGAGAGCCACCTTGCTTTTTGAAGTCTCTGGTCAGGAATTTGTCTCCTCCGATTTCGCTGCCGACACGATTAATGGTTTCCGTTGATTTCTGCGAACCGATAGTCAACGTAGTGGTAAAAGCATCGAATCCTGCGCTTCTCATATAATCATAAGTCGCCTGCAGCCTTAGACGGAAACAAATCTCACACCTTTTCCCGCCCTCCGGTTCTTGCGAAAGGTTCTTCGTGCTTTCGATCCATTTTTCCGGATCATATGGCGGTACGATTAAAGGAAAATCCGTGATCCCGGCAATCGTTTTCGCGGCCAGCAGGCGTTTTTCATATTCTTCCGCCGGACCAATATTGGGGTTAAAATAATAACCTGTCAGCCGGTGGCCTTCCGGCAGCAGCTTTTCCACTGAGCCCGCAGCACAAACCCCGCAGCAAACATGCAACAAAACCTTCATTTTACACTACCACGAATCTAAAACATGATTAATCTCATAAAATGACAGGAACGGAATACACGCGAGGCCGGTCAGCCGGCAATTCTCCAATAGACTTTCCGTGGCAAATACGCGGTGCGCGCCTTTGGCCGGAGACAGATCCGAAGTGCCGTTGCCGATATAAACAACCTGATAGTCTTCGCGAATATATTCTTCGACGAATTTTTCTTTAAACCCGCTGTCCACGACACTGCCGTCCGGCCCGACATAGCGGACCTTTAATTTGTTGGCGTGAAAACGGGTTTCGGAAGCATGGTATTCCAGTTCCGCAAGTCCCCTGTCGACGAATATCTTTTTGATATAGAAATCCAGACCGTTGCTAACGATCACCAGGCGAAATCCCTTTTTACGGCAAACCGCGATAAATTCATCAAAGCCGGGGCGAATTACCACTCTGCGTTCGATGTAACTCAGCATGTCTTTTTTGCTGGCTCTAACCAGCCCGAATGCCCTTTCATTGAATTGCCCGACGGATATTTTACCGTCCGCATATTCCTGGTTGATCACATGCCAATCACCTTTAGCGAAAGCATCCAGCAGCATAAAACTGATATCGTCTATAGTCACAGTGCCGTCGAAATCACATTGCACTAGTATTTTTTTTGCCCTTTCCAATTTCATTAATTCCTCTAAGTCTGTTCGCCCGAATTTAATAATTATAATTTCATTCCTGACTAAAATGATACCAAACAAGCGCCTCTGCGTCCAATTAATTAGGCTTTTTCGGCGAACTCACTGCCGATGATAAAAAGTATGCTAGAATTTGAAGTATTAATTGTAAGTAAGAAAATTAAACGATGGAAAATTATCAGACTGTAATTATTGGCGGCGGTGCGGCCGGTATTTGCGCCGCGATCAGTAAGGCGCGGACAGGTGAATCCGTTGTTATCTGTGAAAAAATGCCCCAGTTGGGCAAGAAAATACTGGCCACAGGTAACGGCAGATGTAACCTGCTTAATGATAATCTTAGCGAGGTATTCTATAATGCAGCCGCCAGACAGCTCGTAAAGTCGGTTTTCAGTCAATTCGGTAAGTCTGAAATCATACATTTTTTCAAAGACTTAGGATTGGAGATTTATTCACAGGATGGTCGCGTTTTCCCGATTACTAATCAGGCGGCTTCCGTTTTAAAAGTGCTGGAAATGGAATTAAAACGTTTATCGGTGCCGGTAGAATACGATTTTTACTGCTCCGGACTCTCTTTTTCAAAAAACAATATCCTGGTTTTTTCCAGAGGGGGTAAAACAATCAACTCCCGTAAATTAGTCATCACCGGCGGCGGTAAAAGCTATCCGGTGCTCGGTTCGGACGGCAGTATGTACGATATTGCCCGGCAGTTTGGTCACACGATTATCGAACCGATCCCAAGTGCGGTGCCGTTAGTGGTTAAAGACAATCTGTGCCATTTCCTGCAGGGACAGCGGATATCCGCCGCTACCGCCAGCATAATCGATGGGAAAAAATCCGCAGTCGTTAAAGGTGAATTGCTCTTTACCAAATACGGACTTTCGGGCACATGTATTCTTGATATCAGTGAGGAAATTTCGATCGCGGTCAACCGGCACCATAAAAAAGATGTCTTTGTGGCCGTGGATATGGTGCCATTTATGGACCGGGAACAATTAAAAAAACAGCTCATCAAACGGCAAAAAGCCGCAACCTCCCCGGATGAAATATTGGCTGGTATCCTGCCGAATAAATTGAGCTTTGCTTTGAGGGATCTTTTCGACAAAGGTGATGTCGATGCCGTGGTTGCCGTATTGAAAGAACGGCTGTTTAAAGTCACCGGCACGAAAAGTTGGAACGAAGCGGAATTTACCGCCGGCGGTATTGAAGTGAATGAAGTGAATTCTGCGACGCTGGAGTCTAAATTGCATAAAGGTGTGTACTTTGCCGGTGAAGTGCTCGATGTCGACGGCAGGCGCGGCGGGTACAATCTGAGTTGGGCATGGGCGTCCGGGTTTGTGGCTGGAAAAACGTTGTAAAAAGGTAAGTAATTTTTCGATTTCCGATTCGCGCACGCTGCAAAAGCCAGCACTTGGAATTATTTTAGTAAAGATTTCTCCCTCTCTATAGATATAGCACAGTTTTATTTAAAATTTTTTTAGCCGCGCTGAGATTGCTGACAACAAATAATCGCCAAATTCATACACGTTTATTCCGTACGACATTCCGTATGAAAAAAATTAATCTTGATTTCATTTTTCGAATTTCTTATCTTTGACTATTTCTTGACAGTAACCGCTAATTTTTTGTACGATTAGATTCTCTGTTTAATAACTTTTCCGGCAGCGGTCGCTAAGGGGGAACTAACTCGATCGGAGTTAAATCTACCACTACGAACCAGGCCTTCTTACGCACAAACCGGATGAACTTGTGGTCGAATCAAAATGTGTGCGAGCGTAAACAGAAATATATTCCAGGTGCCTGACGGAATTAAGTTACTAAAATTCATTTACCGACATATTATCCTTTATTTTGCGCGGTAAACGGCACCTTGGCTATCAGGTATTTTATGCTAACCTCGCAATGTATAAGGGGTGGTATGTTTTATAAAGTACTGGATGGCGTAAAAATCGTTGAATATGGTAATCTCATTTCTGCGCCTTTTTGTGCCAAAATACTGGCAGACCTCGGCGCGGAAGTAATCAAAATTGAAGTTCCCGGACTGGGCGACGAATCCAGAAGACGGGAACCATTCTTCAAAGATATCCCCGGGCTGGAACGCAGCGGTCTGTTCCTCTATCTCAACATGAACAAGCTGGGGATTACCCTAAACCCGGCAATGCCAACCGGCAAAAAGATTTTATGCGATCTATTGGCGCAAGCCGATATCTTCATTGAAAATAATCCGCCAAAAAAAATGCGAAAACTAGGATTATCTTATAATTATGTCAAGCTGATCAACCCCCGTCTGATCATGACTTCCATCACGCCTTTCGGCCAAACCGGCCCTTATAAAGACTTCGAAGGCGGCGAACTGATTGCCACACAAATGGGCGGTGTAGGTAATATTTCCATGCGCGAAGGTGATGCAAGCAAAGAACCGATCAAACTACCTGCTCATCTTTTCACTTTTCAAGCCGGGTTAAGCGCCTCCGCAGCAACCCTCGGCGCGCTATTTCATCAAAGTCTGACCGGCGAAGGAACACAACTCGATATTTCCGAACAGGAGAGCGTCATTCAAAACTTGAATTCGGCAACGGCGCGTTTCTCCTACGCCAATCAGATCATGGCACGGACAGACGCCGCCGGACACGCGCCTTTCCACATCCTGCCCTGTAAAGACGGGTACATCTGTGCCGCTTTTGTGGAAGAAGCGGAATGGCGCCGCTTTGTCGAGGTCATGGGACACCCCGAATGGGCAGACAACGAGTTATTTGTTAATTTCTCGACCCGCGCCAAATACTGGGATGCTCTCAAGCCTCTGATCGTAGAATGGACAATGCAATATACGATGGAAGAAATCTACCGGCGCAGCCAGGAAAAAGCAGTGCCGCTTGGTGCAGTCCGCAGCGCCGATCAGGTATTACTGGATAAACAAATGGCCGCCAGAAACTTTTTTGTGGAAGTGAACCATCCGGAGATTGGAAATTTAACTTATCAGAGCATTCCCTACCGGTTTTCCGGTCTCCAACGGGAAGCTCCGGCAGCCGCCCCGCTGCTGGGCCAAGATAACGAGCAAATTTATTGCCGGCGACTTGGCTATACAAAAAACGACCTGGTCAAATTCAAAGAAGCCGGCGTTATTTAAAATACTTGTTTGAATATAAAAATTAAACCACAGATTATCGGATAGCATAAGGCAGGAAAGCGAAAATGGGTATTTCATATCTTAAAGGTGTCAGGGTCATCGCCTTCACCTGGGTTTGGGCTGGCCCCTGGGCGGGCGCCGTTTTAGCAGATCTGGGTGCGGAGGTCATCAAAATTGAAACCAAGCAACGACTGGATTCACAGAGAGTGGTCAGGATCACCAGAGACGCCGAACAGGATTTAAATCACGGACAGTTTAATGTCACCAATCGCGGTGTAAAAAGTCTCACTCTGAATATGAAACAACCGGAAGGGTTGGAAATGATCAAAAAGCTGATAAAAATGAGCGACGCAGTGATCACAAATTTCGCTCCCCGCGCTCTGCCCGGCTGGGGTTTAGGCTATGATGTGCTTAAAGAAATCAAGCCGGATACTATTTTAGTCACAATGCCGGCTTTCGGCAGTACCGGCCCGGATAAAGACTACCTTTCTTATGGTTCGACAATTGAAGCTGTGGGAGGGCTGAGCGCTTCGTTCGGTTATCCCGGTGAAGGGCCTGTGATTTCCGGTCCGTATCCCAGCGACCCCATCGGCAGCATGTACGGCGTGGTCAGCTTGCTGGCAGCGCTGAATTACCGGAATAAAACCGGCCAGGGACAGCATGTCGATATCGCCCAGAGTGAAGGGGTTACGACGCTCATACCCGAAGTAATCATGGAATACGTCATGAATGGCAGAATCCGTCCGCGCATGGGCAATGGCGATGAGATAATGGCTCCGCACGCCTGTTATCCCTGCAAGGGTGAAGATAAATGGGTAGCTATCGCCGTCGGCAGCGATGAAAAATGGAAAGCTTTATGCAAAGTGATGGGAAATCCTGTATGGACAGAAGATGAAAAGTTCTCTGACCAGTACAACCGCTGGCAAAATCAGGATGAACTGAATAAACTGATTGGCACATGGACTAAAGATTTTACCAATTACGAAGTAATGCAAAACCTGCAAAAAGCCGGCGTCGCCGCTGCGCCTGTGCTCACCATCGAAGGCGTNNGCAGCGGGTAAAACGATAGTCTACCGATCTCCCTGGACGACAGCTTTGACCTCGGATAGCCGACCGGCGCCGTTACTGGGCCAGGATAACGAATACGTTTGCAAACAGTTGTTAGGTATGGATGACGCAAAGATCGCCGAATTGATCGAAAAAAAGGTGATTTATTAGCCTAATTGAACGGCAAATGAAAGCTACTTTAGATGAATACGTTTGGTAAAGGAGATAAATAATGGCAGAAAATAAATTAAGCCCCATTGAGCAGTGGTACGAAATCTGTAAAAAGAAAGGACGTGTTTATACCAGCGAAGAGCACCGGGCACGCGGGTTTGAATACATGAAGCCCTATTATAACCGCGAGGTTACCATCGATACTATCGAGCATTGGGTAGATGGCATCGGCGATCTCAATCCGTTATACCGGAGCCGGGAATATGCCGCGAAAACCAAATACAAGTGCTTAACCGCACCCCCGAACTATATTTACAGCATTACNNACATGCGATTATTACCGCGGTGGCGCGATCATCGGCGGCTATAAATCCTGGGAAACCTGGACAGAGAACACGAAAGTTGATGAAACAAATAAATATAAATCTGAAGTTTCCAAACTGCCGACATATACCACTGAAGATCTGATCAAGATTAATAAAGCACAGGATCATGAAGTAGAGATGCTGCGCGGAGCCAATCCCCGCTGGTGGGAAGA
>PMMG01000116.1:0-14376 GCA_003162335.1 Dehalococcoidia bacterium | reverse complement strand
ACCGAAAAAGAAGCCTGGAATATTGGCGGACATGGGAATGTTCATTTCTCCGAGCGGTTGATGCGTATTTATAAAGAGCGAGACCCGCATCACATCGTTTCCTACGATCCGACTTTCACCCAGCCGAATATGGTCAGACCGGGCTCGTTATTACGCTTTGCTGCCGGCGAACACCTTGAGGCCTGGCGCGCCATGGTTTTCACGAACTGGATGGGCGATGACGGGTTCCTCTGGAAATCCCGCTCCGAAATCCGCAAATTCTGTATGCTGGGCGATACCTGCTGGTGTAAGGGCAAAATAGTCAAGAAGTATTGCGATAATGGAAAATACTGCGTTGATATCGACTGCTGGTGTGAAAACCAGAGAGGCGAGGTCATCGTACCGGGTACAGCTACAATCATCCTTCCCTCACGCGATTTCGGACCCGTAGTTTATCCGGAACCATACGCGCGCGTCCCCCAGCAGTAAATTGACTTGAAGGTTAGTCACACATTTTAAAGCGGGCGCAAGAAAAATGCGGGCGCATTTTTCTTGTATTTTCCCTTCCGAATGCTCGAGTAATATTACCTTGTCCACACATTCAAGGTCATTTACCCGATAATATTTGCCAATCGCTAATTATTTACTCAATATTATTAAAATATTGTCGTTAAAAGAATGAAATTCCGACCGCGGTTCTCATGCATTTTAGTGTCTCCGTGTTTTTCATGATATAATATCTCCAATATGATAGGAGGAAGATTATGGGTCTTTTTGGCGTCTTGTTTTATGTGCTTCTGTTCATAATTATAGTGCTTGTTCTGGTTTGGGTAATTAGAAGAGTGGGGAAAAAGTAAACCGTTAGGAGACTGAGATATGACAATATCCGATAAAGCCTTTGATTCAATGTCTGAAGATGAAAATGTCGAACTACTCGATTTCTTTATAAAGAATAAGGGCAAGGCATTCGCATTACCATTTCTCGAAAGTAAATTTAATGAACGCATTATACATGACCTTCTTACGTTAGTTATGCATGACAAAATAAAATCAAAAACTAATGAGGATGTGCTTTATTTTCGGTTAAATCCGAAATTTCCCCTCTAAGTTTGCCAATTTCACTTGCTAAACTAAAAAGAGATTTAGCCACGGTATGCATTATCTTTTGTTCTAATTCATCTTCTTTCGTATCGCTGACTTTTTTGGTTTTTGTTTCAGTAGTCATTTATCTGCCCTCACAAATTCCGTCCATGTCTTGAACGGTATATTAACCCCTGCNNTTGGTATCGTCCTCACTGGCAAATGGTGAACTCTGGATATGCTCAGTATAGCCACCGAACACTATTTCGATCCCGTCCAAATAGGCTCTAAGTTTGTCTGTTATTACTGCACTTGGATTAATGCCGGTTCTCTTTGATGCTAACTCCATTAACTTTTTAGCTTGGAGCGTTCCCCGATTCTCTGAAAGATAGCTGGCAATCAAGAAGCGCGTCTTTTTGTCGATAATATCCCATAGCCAATAATTTTGACCATTGAACTTGATAACAGTCTCATCGGCTATCCAGATATTGCCGACTTTCGGCTGATATTTGTCTAAAATGCGGATTGCTTTCTGAGCGTAATTTATTACGCAACGGTAGACGGTAGACTCGTTTACTTCGTTTCCGCTTTCTTTCTGATGGCGGGCAATATCCGCAAAAGATAAACCATCGTAATATGAGCTTATGCTAGTGCCTATTTGCTCAAATGTTGAGCGTTTGCCGAATGGATTATCATTGTTGATAAACTTTCGATTGCATTTGAGGCAATAATATTCCTGAGTACCGCCTGATATGCCGTACTTTTTAATCTCATTGGAACCACACCATTTACACAGAATCGGCTCAGGCTCAGTAAAATGATGTTCTTCAAGCCGAGCTATCGGTTTATTCTCAAATAGCTCTTTTATATCTTCGGCTGTAATTAATTTTCTAGGCTGTGTCATTATTATTTACCTGCTCAAAATAATCAAAACTACGCCCATTGCACAAACTATAAAAGCTAGGAATATATTAAGTATTGCAAACCTAAATTGAATACTCTTTTCTACAATGTCATTTATCGATTGAACAGATTCAATCGCCCACGTTTTTACACTATTACCATTCTGAGAAAATACGAGATTCAGTTTTGTTTTTTCCAATGGCTGATTGTTTTCATTATCCCAAGATGGCGTACTTGCTTTAATTAGTTCAATCTTATCTATAGATGTTTCGATTATTTTTTCTTGTTTTAATACTATTTTGAGTTCATTAAACCCGTTATCAGACTCAATGAGAACCCCCGTAAATTCTAATGTCCCTATAATTGCATCTTTGCTTGGAGTTTGGTTCATTTTCTCTAATATGGATACACCCTTCAAAGCATTTCTATAGAATCTGGATATAAAAAACCATCGAAATAGTAAAACGTGTCTCAATGGCGAGAATGAAGCCAAGCTAGAATAAACAGCCGATAAAAAACCAAGAATTGTTATTACGATGCCTGTAATAAACATCTTTATTTTCCCTCTCAACGAAGTGACTAAACTATTTCTCATAGTTTATCACCTCTGGATTGGGAGAAACACTCCGTTGCATGAGAACCCCGGCCGCTGAATATTTGACTAAATACACCAAATATGATACACTTCATCAAATAGTTTTATTCGCTATCGAATTCCATGCGACTTAATTATATGGAGGAAAGTTTGAAAAGGAAGATTTTATGGTTAACCCTAAGCATTGCCCTAGTGGTTGCGATGCTCCTTGCCTCTTGCGGCACGGCAACTTCAACAACGATTTCTACCACTACTACTTCCAAACCCGCAACTACGTCCACTGGTGCAGTGACAACATCTGCCACCGCTGCAACAACCAAACCTACCAGCACATCAACCAATGCTTCAGGTAACTGGTGGGACAAGCTCGGCACCCCTCAATACGGCGGCACAATGACCTTCAGAATCAACAGAGACCTGAATGGCTGGGATCCATACGCGGGCGAAGTAGCCATCCAAATCTATACAGGCTGGATGGAACAGTTATTCGCGCCGGATTATACAATAGACCCGGCCGTACAGTCCTACAATTTCAGCTTCTGGCCTAATGAGCAGGCAAAAGGTCAATTAGTACAAACCTGGGAGTTCCCGACTCTGGGCACACTTGTTCTTCATTTGCGGCAGGGCATCCACTGGCAGAATATTCCGCCGGCAAACGGCCGCGAATTTGTCGCTTCCGATGTTTCCTATCATTTCAACCGGATGTTAGGACTTGGCGACGGCTATACCAAACCTGCCCCGATGTGGGCATCTGTAGCTGTCTGGCGGTCTCTGCTCTCCGTTACCGCGGACGATAAATATACTGTCACTATGAAATGGAGTACTAACAACCCTGAATTCGCCACGGAAAACTTACAAGCTCCTGACGCTTCCAATTGTGTTGAAAGTCCGGACGCGGTAAAACAGTGGGGAGACCTCAACGATTGGCACCATGCTATCGGTACCGGACCGTGGGTTTTAACTGATTTCGTTGCCGGCAGTTCGGCTACGATGGCCAGGAATTCAACTTATTGGGGCACCGACGAGCACTTCCCGAAAAATCAGTTGCCATATGCCGATACACTCCGAATGTTGATCATACCCGATGATGCTACGGCTTTGGCCGCCTTGCGCACCGGTAAAATCGATATTATGGACCAGATGTCACTCAGCCAGGGTCAATCTTTGAAGAAAACAAACCCCGAAATAGTACAAATATCTTATCCGAACCAGTACGGCACCACGTTAGACCCTAGAAACGACAAGGCGCCTTTTAATGACATCAGGGTACGTGAAGCATTGCAGGTAGCCCTCGACTTACCTACTATCTCCACGAGTTACTACGGGGGCAACGCTGACCCATGGCCGATGCCTTTAACTTCGAATTACATGAAGGGTTGGGGGTTCCCGTACAGTCAATGGCCGCAGGATTTAAAAGACCAGTATGCCTACAATCCTACTCTTGCCAAAAAACTTCTGTCCGATGCCGGGTATCCGACTGGTTTTAAAACTGATATTGTCGCCAGCCTGGCAGGAGACATGGACTTAATCCAGATTGTTAAATCTTACTATTCGGCCGTCGGCATCGACATGGAAATCCGGACAATGGACGACGCTTCCTTCTCCGCTTTTGTCGTCAGCGGTCATAAAAATGATGCTCTTGCCAACCGACTTGCAGGTTCCCTTGGTCTGGTGTATTATCCGTTGCGCCAGTTTACCCGCATGGCTACCGGAGCCGGATCTAACCTGGCAGTGGTAGCAGATCCTGTTTACGACGCTTTTTACACCAAAGCGCTGGGAGTCACCAGTACTGCCGACTTAAAGCAGGTATTAACAGATTGTAACAAGTATGTTGCACAGCAGCATTTCGTTGTATCATTACTGCAACCGATGGTGTACAGTTTCAATCAACCGTGGTTAAAAGGTTATAATGCCCAGTACAGCGCGGTGACAGGTTCAGCCGGTCCCCAATTCCTGTTCTTCTGGCCGGCGCGTTTCTGGATTGACCAGAATGTTAAGAAGTCACTGGGACGTTAATTTAATATAGCGTTTTATCTAAATCGATAATATTTACGCGCTTCTTCCGGCGCATGGACTAATCAGTCCATGCGCCGGTTGTTTTAAGATTGTAATGGTGATGAACTTCCCCTATTGCGGTATACTATTAATAGAGAAAGAAATAATTACTCTTCAATTCAAATAAATTGAGCCGGGGAAAAATATGGCAATCGTATTCGAAGACAAAGATACTAAAATGATCGGCAGTTGGCAAGAGCTATTCGTGCCGTCCTGTTCCGCGCGCATCACCCACTTACGCGAGGATGCTATCCGTACACCGGAAATTTGCCTGGAACGGGCGCGTACTGAGATGCGGATTTACGAACAATATAAAAATGAACCCCGTATCATTCAACGCGCGCTCTTCCTTGAGGCTTATCTCAAAGAAAAGTCCGTTTTCATACGGGACGATGAACTGATCGTGGGCAGTCTTAACAGCAAGGTCCGCGGTTCCATATTTGATGGCACCATGTCATCCTGGATGGAAAAAGAACTGGATGACCCGGTCAAAGACCCGCAGCTCCGGCCTTTTGATAAACATATTATTCACCCCTCGGAGAGAAAAGAACTGCGGGAAGTGCTAATCCCATATTTCAAAGGCAAAACACTATTCGATTACAATCTGGCGAGAATCGGCGCAGATGTAAAAGAAAAAGCTTATCCCAGTACATCATCCTGTCCGCACATCCCGGATATTGCGGATAGGTCAATGGCCAGGGACGCCGGTCACCAGATGGCCAATTACGAGAAAGTGCTGCACAAGGGTCTAAAAGGCATCAGGGAAGAGGTCGCATGGCAGATGGCACAACTTGACCAACCGTACGACCACTATAGTCTGAAAGAGAAGAAGGACTTCTACAAGGCCGTCCTGATTTCTATCGACGCAGCGATCGCTTATGCTAAACGGCATGCCGACCTGGCGCGGTTAATGGCCACCAAGGAAACCAACCCGCAGCGTAAAAAAGAACTGGAACGCATAGCAGAGGTCTGTACACAGGTACCGGAAAATCCGGCCCGTAACTGGTGGGAAGCTGTCCAGTCCGTCTGGCTGACACACGTTATTATTTCATGCGAATTGTCCGCTCTGGTGCATTGTTTCGGCCGTTTCGACCAATACATGTACCCCTTTTATAAAAAATCGGTAATTGATAATAAATCGATGACCCAGGACGAAGCGCTGGAACTGCTGGAATGTCTCTGGATCAAAACCAACGGCAGTGTTTTGCGCAGTTACGGTTTGGTCAAGGTCCTCACCGGGATGGGGCTGGGCAATGTCCTCACGATGGGCGGACAGACCCGTGAAGGCAAAGATGCATGTAACGATGTTACTATGTTATGTCTGGAAGCGGAAGAGCAATTAGGCGTACTGCTGCCGGAGACGGCCTTCAGAGTTTGGGAAGGCACCCCGGATAAATATCTCCATAAAGCCGCCGAGCTCGTTCGCCTGGGACGCGGTAAACCGAAGTTTATCTACGACCGCAAAGGCTTGCAGCTGTTGTCCAAAAGTTATCCGGAATTGAAAATTGAAGACTGGCGGGAATATGCCTTGCTGGGTTGTACCGAGACAAATCTTGGCGGTATTACAATGGGCGCAATATTCGAGGGAGTTAACGTTGTCGCCAAGATCATGGAACTGGTGGTGAACAATGGTAAATGCGCCATTTGTGGCAAACAAATCGGACCGTTGACCGGCGACCCGCACACCTTTGATTCAATTGAAGCGGTGCGCCATGCATTCCGAACGCAGGTCTTTTACTGGATGACTTATCTGGCCAAAGGCGCGAAAGAATTAAAAGAAACGCAGTCCCATTGGTACCCGGCGCCTTTCAGTTCGTCTCTTACGGAAGGCCCGCTGCAAAAAGGTATCGATATTACGCATGGTGGTGCCTGGTTCACTAATTACGGCTTCTTCCTGGCCGGTTTGGCAGATACTGCCGATTCTTTCGGAGTGATCGACCGTTTGATCTACCGTGACAAGAAAACGACCTGGGACGAGCTGCTCAAAGCGATCAAGGCCGACTGGAAAGGTTACGAAAATCTGCGCCAACTTTGTATTAACGGCGTGCCTAAATACGGCAACGATAATGATTATGCCGACGAATGGGCGGCATTTGTCATGGATACCTGGGCGGATAGTATCGATTGGATCAACACACAAAAAGATTTGGCACCTTCCTGGGGCGGCCGCTACATTGGCTCGATGACCACCGGCTCGAATACGGTAGCCTACGGGCACATTGTCGGCAGTTTACCAAACGGCCGCATTTCGCCGAATCCCCTGGCAGACACAATGTCGCCGGTACAGGGCATGGATAAAAACGGGCCCACCGCTGTGATCAAATCGGCAGCTAAACTACCCACCCACCGTTTTGCCCTCGGCGGACCGTTGAACTTAAGATTGAGTCCGCAGATGGTCGCCACCGAACATGATATTGAAAATCTGATGTCCTTCCTCCGCGCCATTGAGGAACAGGGCGTGTACCACGTCCAGTTTAATATCATCACCAGCGAAGCATTGCGCAAAGCGATGAAGGAACCGGAGAAGTACCGCGACTTAATGGTGCGGGTGGCCAGCTTCACCGTTTATTTCGTTGACCTGACCGCCGAACAGCAACTGGATATTATCAACCGCACAGAACATCAAGGCTGGTAGCAAGCCGCTTCTAGTGTTTAATCTGGGATATTCGTTATTAATTCCCTCGCCCCTGGAGGGTGAGGGAGTATTATTTCAACCTCATCTTCACACGATTTCAGGGTTTGGACGTGGAGAATTTCTTTTTATCCTGTTTGCATATGATCTGTATTACATTGCGGGCGGACATGGCGGCTGCGGGAACACCCCCTCCCGGTTCAACCCATTGCCCGGTCATGTAGAAATTACCAAGCCCCGGTAATTGCTTGCTCATCCGCATCATAAATGTCTTGACCGTAATCAGCCAACCTTCGTATGAGCCGCGCCAGTTACCCGTGTATTGTTCCCAGGTCACCGGGGTAGAAACATCACGCATATCAACCTGTTTCGCCAGCCCTGGGAATTTTGTATCAAGGAAAGCGATTAATTGGTCGGCGATTTTAACTTTTTCCTCATCATATTGTTTTGGATTTTCAGTTTTCAGCTTTTTCCAGTAATCATAATCGGAATTAAACATGGCCACCAAAACAGTTTTACCTGGCTTGGCCAGCGTTTTATCATAATTATAAACCGTGAGACCGATACTTTGATGCGGTTTATTGCCGATCGTTATCGGTTTATCCAGAAGGTATGAGATTTCGTGCGGTACACCGGAAAAATCCCGGTTGACGCCCAGACCGACATAGACGAGCGGCGGAAACAGCGGCAATTTATCATAATACCCGCGTATTTTGTCATTAATGAATTTGCGGTCCAGCATATCATAAATCGTTGCGTGGCCGTCTGCCGCCGAGATGACAACATCACTGTGATGCTCTGTTCCATCTACCAGTCTGATTCCGACTGCCTTTCCATTCTCAACGGATATTTTGTTGACCGGGCTCTTATAATTTATTTTACCGCCGAGCTGCAGGTAACGTTTTTCGATCGCTTTGGCAAACGGTAACGAACCCCCTAGCGGATAACCGGCTTCTTGGTTATGCTGCCAGGCAAGGGACATCTGCATGGCAAACGCAGAAAAATCATCCATATCGCCGGCAAAAGCGCCGCGAAAGGCTGTGCTTAAAAACGGATTTTTAAACCATCCTGCCAGCTCCGCAGTCGATACTTTGCGCCATTTCATAAATGTTCCCAAATAGGGAATCATGCCGATCAACATTTTTGCGGCATCGAATGGAGTATAAAGTTCCGGAGCCTTGTCTACCGGTAGTTTGAATTTGGTCAGATTACGCGCCCCGCCGATGAAACTTTTTATCATCACTTTGTCTTCCGGCGCTAATTCCAGCATATGCTTCTCCAGCTTGTCCAGGTCGGCGTAAATAATAAAGGCCTTGCCGTCCTTGTCTTCCAAACGCCGGAACTCCTCGAAATTAACAAACTGCCGGTTTTGCACCGCCCCGAGCTCTTCCCAAAGCGGATAAAAATTGGATTTCGGATTGGAACCGACCAGCCAGTGCAGACAAGCATCGATGGTATAATCCTTGCGTTTCCAGGCTGTACACACTCCGCCGGGCTGGTCGTGCAACTCAAATATCTGAGTTTCGTACCCGTTCATTTGCCCGTAACAGCCGGCGGCTAGCCCCGCAATCCCCGCGCCTATGATACTGATCGTCTTCGTCATATTTTTATTCCTTTATCTATCATTATCTGCAATATAAAGGTATCTAATCCGAAAACCAGATTCAGGATATTTATTTGATTTTGTTTCAAGCTGCCGCTGGACTTAGCCGATGGCTTTCTATTTATTTTCTTGGACATGGCGTTTACCTTTTTTGTCAATATTTAGCTTCGGGCGTTTATTTATTTCCCGTTTTTTAGGCCTATATGTACTTTCATCGGAAAACCGATTAGCCTTCCGGCAATAATCTTGCCCCCCACATAATTCAGGCCTTCACTGGAAAAAAGCGAACGGTATTCATCGGTGGAGTAAAAGCTAACATGCGCCGGTTCCCGCCGCTGGCAACGGCGGTTGAGCATTTTGGGCAGCCGTCGGTCGCAAGTTAAATCCAGAATATAAATTTTCCCGTTTGGTTTGAGCACCCGCTTCACTTCTTTGAGCACTTTCGCGGGACTAAAATAATGGTGGAATGAGTTTGAACAAATGACGCAATCAAAATAATTATTGTTAAACGGGAGCCTTTCTGCTCCGGTTTGGAAGAAATGAACATTCCTGCAGCCGGTTGAATTTGCTCTGGCAATCTCAATCATTTTTGCTGAAATATCAACCCCGTCGAATTCGCCCTGTTGATTCGCTTTTGCAGCTGCGTATCGGACAGCCCAGCCGGTGCCGCATCCGAGGTCCAGCAGATGGGTGCCTTCCCGTAAATCTAACAGTGAAATAAGTCTCTTTTGCATAAAACGGAAATAGTCGAAACGTTTAGCATCATAGGTTTTAGCTCTTGAATCCCATTTCTTTTGATTTTGTTCGGCAATTTGTATTTTTTCCATATCGGTTGCTCCAGTTGTTTACCTTTTTTATCTATGCTGGCGTGTTTGTCAACTCCATTCCTCATTATTGAAAAATCTACCACCGGATTGGCGCAGCTCATTCAGTCAAATAGCCGGGATTATCCTTGCCATAGGTCATATTCTTTATTCATCTATCGTCTTTTTTGCACCAGAATCGAAGTAACTACCAGTCCCAGCAGACACCAGCCTCCTACTACCGCAAAAGCCAGACCCAGGTTAACATGCAGGTCGGTCAAAGTCCCGCGTGACAGATCGGCCATATACTGAATCGGTAAAAACTTATGCAGTTCTGCCAGCCACTGGGGAAGTTGAGATGCGGGGAACATGACAGGGGAAAAGATCATGATGAAAAAGACCAGCACCTGGGTAATTAATTGCGTAATCTGGGCTTTCTTAATGCTGTGAGCCAAGGCGTAACCCAGAAATATCCCGGCTAACACGATTAATAACATTGCCGGAATTACCAGCAGGCTGACATGCAGGCCAAAATGGTAATATGCCGCGCCTAAAACCAAAGACAGTATCACGCCTGGGATGGCAATCAATGTATACATCGTGGCGTCAGCGGCCACGTAAACCATGCGCGGCACCGGCAGCGACCAGATATAATCGAAAGTCCCTTCGGTTTTAGAAATAGATACTAGTTGCGGCACCATCACTAGCCCGACCATTAACAGGCTGATCGTCGGGGCGCCGGTTGTGAGAAATTTAGCGATGTTGGGGGTAATGGAAGGATATAAAAATCCCAAACCGATGACAAAACCAAAAGCCACCACCAGTTCCACTACCAGCGCGAGCGGTAAAATTGTTTTACTGCTGAGCGCCTGCCATTTTAGCATCAACTGATATTTACGCGCCAATCCGTTCACGGTCGGCCTCCTTTTCGGTGCTTACCAGAGTATTGCCCTGCCCTACCACATTAAGATAAACATCTTCCAAAGATGCTGGCCCGACGGAATATTCTTCGATAACATCTTTTTCTTTCAAATTGCGTGCCCAGTGAACGGCCGGAGTGATATCAGATTCGCGTAACCTGCCGATGAGCCGCCGCCCGGTGACTGTGGTATTCAGGACATAGTCGGGGACGGTAGGCGTATTTGCTCTTGGTTCGATTGTGAGTTCGATACGCATGTTCAGGCCGCCGTTACCTTTAAGTGAAGCAGGTGTGCCCATGCTGACAACCTTCCCTTTATCGATGATTGCCAGCCGGTCAACCGCCCGCTCAGCCTCCAATACATTATGCGTCACAAGCAGCACAGTTGAATCCATAGCGACCAGCGTTCTAACCTCCTGCCAGAGCAGGCGGCGGCGTAACGGATCGATATCATTCGTAGGTTCATCAAGTATCACAATACGACCCGGCATAACAGCAGCCATACAGAAAGCCACCAGACGCCGCATCCCCCCTGAAAAAGTCTCTGCCGGTTTTGTCGTCCACTCTTCCATTTCAAGATTATGCAGTAGTTCTTTCGCTCTTGTTCGTACCGTTTTTGTGTCACCGCCGCGTACCCTGCCCACCAATTCTATAGCCTGTACGGCGGTCAGTCCATTGATCGGCACCTGCGTTTGCGCTTGAAAAGAGCAGGCCTGACGGGCATACCCTGGTTTAGCGATAATATCCACGCCATCTATGGTGATACTACCGGAGTCGGGTTTAGCCAGGCCGATTATCTGGCTGACCAATGTAGTTTTACCGGCGCCGTTCGGCCCCAGCAGCCCGAATATTTCTCCCGTCCCTAAAGCCAATGAGATATTGTCATTGACCAATTTGCCTTTGATGTATGATTTATACAGATTATTAATATTTAATACTATGTCTCGCGTTCCATATTCTGCGACCATTATTTTTATACCTCAATATTTACCATTATTCTTTACGTGTTTATGCCACCGCTTTCTTATACACCCGTGTTGCCCATAATAAAGTTGCTAACACTAATCCCCCTGTGACCAGAAATGCCAATCCCACAGTAGAATTCCAAATAGTTCCGGCGGAGAGTATTCTATCAGCATTTACAACATAGTAAAGTGGGTTGAAATGGGCAATGATCCGCATCCATGTCGGCGCCATACTTAAAGGTAATAACACCCCTGAAAGCAACAACACCGGCAGACTGATACCGCTGACAATAGATGCAAAAGTGGCTATTTCTTTGGTGAGAAGAGCAACCGTAACTGAAAAAGCACCGGTAACAACTACAAGCAAAGCTAGTAATACTAAAGAGACCAATAAACCGGTGATATGAGCATGAAAACCAAACGGTATCGCTACGGCCACCAAAATCGATATGAAGATCCACATCCAGGCGACATCAGAGAGAATCGGACTGAGCAGCAGGGCGTAGCGGCTGGCTGGAGTGACTCTTAATCGTTCAATTTGGCCGTCTTTCAAGGTAAATATCGTTCCGTAACCTTCCGTGCTACCGCTCATAAAAGCCAAATAACCTAACATACCTGGCAAAAAAACATCGAGGACGTTACTGCTGGGGAATCCCGGTCCACCAGCCAGTTTTTGGAGCAGCGGTGTATATAAAGCAAGATAGAGCAAAGGCGTCGAAATACCGACCGCTAACCAGGTTGGCATACGTAAAGCGTGAATAAATTCGCGCTTAAATAGTAATATGAAGTCTCGTAATACTTTCATTTGGATTCTCCATTTCCTTTGCCGTTCGCGACCGTGTCTCTGAGGGAACGGCCGGTTTTCCGCAAAAATACATCGTCCAGTGTCGGCTCGGACAAAGCCATCGTTTTCACCGCGATGTTTTCTTTATCCAGCAGTCGGAGAAGTTCCGGTAGCGCTTCTGCCCCGTCTTTAACATACAACCGTACGTGTTCGCCTTCGATCGCAGCTTCCCTGATGTACGGCTGCTTTTTAAACAGTTGCATGGTTTTAATGATGTTTACCCTGTCATTTTTGAAACTAAACAGTACACTATCTCCAGCGATTTGCTGCTTTAATTCGCGTGAAGTGCCTTGCGCCACGACCTTGCCGTGGTCCATGATCGCCAGTTCGTCAGAAAGCGCATCCGCTTCTTCAAGGTAATGCGTGGTCAAGAAAATTGTGGTGCCCGTATCGCGTAACTTACGGATTTGCACCCACAAATTGGCGCGATTCTGCGGGTCCAGGCCGGTGGTCGGCTCATCAAGGAACAGAACTTCCGGACGATGCATGATTCCCAATGCTACTTCCAAACGGCGTCGCTGCCCGCCGGAATAAGTGCTGCATTTACGGTCTGCGAAATCCCGCAGGTCCAGCACATCGATCAGTTCTTCGATGCGTTTCTTGACATCCTGGGAATTCATGCCGTTCAACTGTCCCTGTAACATTAGATCTTCGCGGCCGGTCGCCAAACCGTCTGCCCCGCCGAATTGACCGACATACCCGATATGACGGCGCACATTTGCGGGATGCCGCCGTACATCCTGACCGGCAACGGTAGCTTCACCGCTATCGATCGGAATGAGCGTTGCCAGCATACGCAGCGTGGTCGTCTTACCTGCCCCATTCGGTCCCAGAAAACCGAAAATCTGTCCTTCTTTTATCTCCAGGTCCAGTTCATCAACCGCCCTGATTTTTCCGTTGTAAACCTTTGTCAGCTTTTTCGCTTCAACGATATTCATGATTCGTGCTCCAATACTTCCATATAATCTTAAGGTTTAAAACCTCTTAGTAACCGTTCCGCTTCATCGACGCTGATTTTCCCGTCGCTTAAAGCTGTTAAGACCGCCAGCGGGGTATCGTAAACACTAACGCTTTGTGGAATGACCGGTACGGCTGGACTGTTTTCGTTTTCTGTTTTTTCGTAATATTTACTTTCGCCCGATTCTGTTTTGATTTCAATGTCTCCGTTTAAAGTAGAAACTTTGATCTCCGGCAATTTGCCGTCAGTGTTCGCGCCGATGCTGCCGACCATCCTGCCGCCGTGCCATGATTCCGGCCCCTGGCGCGTTACGCGCACTAAGGGTGTTTTAGATGTGATTTCACCATGCCGTGTGGTCACATCCAGACGCGTCCGGGTATCTGCAGACAGTGAAAGATGGACATCACCGCGATTTGCCCGGATATTCCAATCTCCCGCCGGTAACAGCGATTCGCAATTAATATCGCCGCTGATTATTTTCGCATAAAAATTGCCCACGCGACCCTGTTTTAGCCTGGCATCACCCCTGGCGGTGCTGATCGAACATGTTTTGACGTCAAAATCTTCCAGTTCTATATCCCCTTTTCCTGTCTGCACCGCGAGACCGGGATTTGGTACTGGGCTGTGCCCGAAAAACTGCCTTAAGAATTTTTCCCCGAATTCTTCGCCAAATTGATTTCCGAACTCCTCACCCCATTGTCCCCAACGTTCTCCCATCTCGGCACCCCAATCTCCCCAGCTCTCCGGTTCATCGAATTTAACATGTTTCTCTTCTTTGATCAGCGGCGGGACTTCTGGCGTTGCTATTTCCACAAAGTGCTTGACACGCACATCCGCATTACCGGATGTTACGGTAAATACCCCGCGGCAATTCTCGATCTGAACTTCACCCTTGCCGAACCACGCATGCAAATGGGCTTGTATGTTCTCGGCCTTAAATTGCGCTTTCCCGGAAAAAAGGTCTATCGTCCAGATTTTAGATTTTGGTAGTCGCAGGGTAAATTGCGATTCGCCGTATTGCCAGGATGTGTAAATTTTTA
>PMMG01000076.1 GCA_003162335.1 Dehalococcoidia bacterium | reverse complement strand
TGAAACTTCCTTTACTTTCTTGCTATGTCTATTATACCGAAAAGTCAAGTATTCTTTTCCGGTTGATTTATTATTCATTTTTGCAAGATGAAGAAAACGCACAGTAATAACGGGTTGCAGTGTAAGAAGTTAAGTTACCGAAGTCTTGCGGGGCAGGATTTCTTTTACCATCCGACGGCTATCGAGATGGTGCCGCATTGGCAGATCTGCGTGGATTTCATAATGATTGCATCTACCTATTTTCTTGCGGGTAATGTAACCTTCGCTTTCAAGGTCTTTTAAAATCATAAAAATTACCCTTTGTGTAACACCAATTTCGCGAGACATCGTTTCTGTAATACAATGCTTATGTGTTGCGACATATTCAAATACCCGGCCGTGGTTCGAAAGAAATGTCCATTGGTTGCTCATTGCTTACTTGTTCCTATTTGCGACCATAAAAAATTTAACATAACAACAGAATTATTTTTCCTATATCAATATTCACACTACGTCTTAAATAAAACAATCAACTGAAAGTACTAACCTCAATAGGCATTAGTACTATCTATTTATATTTTGCGGGAATAATACGCACAACACTGCATATCTGGTCGATTATTTCCGGTTCGCGGCAGAAGGGATTGTCACTAGATGTTTCAAACATTGTAATTGGCGTACAAAGATTTAAAAAGCAGCCACTCAAACGATACGCGTCACCACCAATGGTTTCGGGTGTTCAACCTCTAAATCACCGACATTGACAATCAATTAAATCAGTTCAATACATGGGTATTTCTTGCCAATTTGGAGTTCTTCGCATTTGGTCAGTAAAATAATTATTTAAATATCGAAAATCAATGTGAATTCGAGCTGTCTTTATTGCATCGTGTGTTCGTATCTAGTATAATATGGCCGGAAGATTGTTTAACACGGCTTTAACACATCGTTAATATTTTTTTAATATGCAGTGTGCTGGTTGATTGAACTTTTACACCCAAATGAAGTCAATGGAAGGTATTGCTAAAAATCCATGGTATCCGCCCTATTGGTATTCAATAAATAGATGCAGACACTGACTGTGTTGTAATATGAAAAAACCGTTAAAGCGCCCGATTTTTACACGAGCCAAGGTTGTTTTCGTTCTAATATTTTCAATTTTTCTCTTAATTTTTCTGACCGGTTGCATGCGCAACAGTTCGGGGGTAATTTTAGCCGGTTCAACCTCAGTCCAGCCTTTTGCCGAAGTATTATCTGAAGAGTATATGGTATTGCACCACGGAGTAACGATCGATGTACAGGGGGGCGGTTCAGCGGCCGGTATATTAGCAGCGCAATCCGGCACTGCCGACATCGGGATGTCATCACGATCACTAGCAGGGGATGAGACAAAACTCTGGTCGGTGGAAATCGCCCGCGATGGCCTGGCGATAGTAATAAATGCGCACAATCCGGTAGTTAACCTTACCACAGAGCAAGTACGCGATATTTATTCCGGAAAAATTGACAACTGGAGCACGCTGGGAGGATCGAAAGATCAGATACATGTTTTTACCCGGGAAGACGGCTCAGGTACGCGTTCGTCCTTTGAAACTTTGGTGATGGGTAAAACAGAAATTAATCCCAGGACGATGGTAGAGGATTCTAACGGCGCGATACGACAGCTGGTGGGGGATGACCCGGATGCGATCGGGTATATATCTCTGGGCCTGGTTGATAAAACAGTGAAAGCAGTTGAATTAAACGGGGTGGTGGCGAGTCGTGAACATGTCATCGACGGAAGCTACGGACTGTCACGACCGTTTTTATTTATGTGTAAAAATGAACCTACAGGTTTAACGAAAGCCTTTATCGATTTTACATTGTCAGATCAAGGCAAGCAGATACTGGATCAGCAGGGTCTGATTACGACGGGAATAACTCCATGAAGCTAAAAAAGTTCGGTGAAAGAATTCCGCAGAGCCTGTTTTTCCTGATAGCGCTGTCCGCTTTATCAGCGCTGGCGCTGATCACTATTTTCATCTTTATCGAAGGCGTACCGCTGATCGCTAAGGTCGGCTTTTTTAATTTCATCTTCGGTATGAAATGGGCGCCTTCGCTGGGGCAGTACGGCATTTTCCCGATGATCGTCGGTACGGTGCTGGTGACGGTGGGCGCAGTGATCATCGGGGTCCCGATAGCCCTTTGCTGCAGCATCTTCTTAGCGGAATTTGCGCCCCGGCAATTAAGTATGCTCGTCCGTCCTGCAATTCAATTGCTGGCAGGAATACCTTCAGTGGTGTACGGTTTCTGGGGATTGATATTTATCGTGCCGGCGATACGGAATTACCTGGGCGGTCCGGGTTTAAGTATTTTAGCCGGTTCGATCATTCTGGCCATTATGATACTACCGACCGTCATCAGTATTTCCGAAGTATCAATCTTGGCACTTCCTCCATTACTGAAAGAGGGGGCTTTTGCACTGGGAGCCACGCACTGGCAGACGATCCGTTCGGTGCTTTTACCGGCGGCAAAGTCGGGGATTTTAGCCAGTATTATACTGGGAATCGGTCGGGCTGTCGGAGAAACGATGGCTGTGATCATGGTATTAGGTAATGCAGTAGCTTTACCTTCTTCAATACTTGATCCGGCCAGGACGTTAACAACGAACATCGGCATCGAGATGGGATATGCCTCCGGCGAACATCAACAGGCATTGTTCGCGACTGGTATAGTGTTGCTGGTAATTATTATGATTTTAAACGCGTCGGCACAATATGCGATCAGAAGGAAATAATTTCTAATGAGGCTGAATCCGAGAATCTCACAGAAAATCGCGAAAACAGTGATCTGGTTCGCTGCGATAGTTGTGTTGGTTCTATTGTTTTCGATAATCATATATATATTATCGAAAGGGATACCGAATATAACCTGGCAGTTCTTGACTGAAATCCCAAGTGATATGGGACGGTCCGGCGGTATTCTTTCCTGCATTGTCGGGACGCTTTCGGTGACACTGGTAGCCACTGTGGTGGCAACACCGCTGGGGGTGGGCACAGCCTTCTATCTAACGGAATATACACACGAGAGTATTGTCACGAAAATTATACGTTTCAGCGCGGAATCACTGGCCGGTATTCCTTCAATCGTCTACGGGCTTTTCGGTTTTATCTTCTTTGTAATATATCTGAAACTGGGATGGTCGATATTGTCCGGCGGGTTAACATTGGCGATGATGATCTTACCGACTATTATCAGAACTTCGGAAGAAGCAATTCACACAGTACATCCAATGTACCGCGAAGTCAGTTTCTCACTGGGCGGCACAAAGTGGCAGACGATGATAAAAATACTGATACCTTCCGCGCTGCCAGGAATTGCTACCGGCATCATTCTGGGTATCGGACGCTGCGTGGCAGAGACGGCTGCGGTAATATTGACGGCAGGCTCAGCACTGCAGATGCCGGTATCAATATTCTCACCGGCGCGTACGATGGCCGTGCATTTCTATATACTGGCACGGGAAAGTATTTCATTAGAAAAGGCTTTCGCTACTGCGGCTCTCCTGATCATATTGATTCTGATAATTAATATCGGGGCAAATATTCTGGTCAACAGGTTTGTGGCCAAAAGCCATTAGGGAAATTATGACAGATCAATCCAAAATATCGGTGAAAAACCTGAACTTTTACTACTCGAAACATCAGGTGATCAAAAACTTGAGTTTAGAAGTAAAAGCGAATGAGATACTATCCGTCTTCGGACCGGCGAACAGCGGCACAACCACGTTGTTACGCACGATGAACAGGATGTGGGATATTATTCCCGGTGCGCGGATGGAAGGGGAAGTATTACTCGATGGGAATAATATTTATGCATCCAATGCTAGTACAATCGAGCTACGCCGTAAAGTTGGGATCGTCTTTGAAATTCCGACACCGCTGCCGATGTCGATTTTCGATAACGTTGCTTATGGGCCGCGATTGAGCGGCATCAAAAACAAAGTGGCGTTAGAAGAGATCGTGGAAAAATCTCTCCGTATGGCTGTCATTTGGGATGAGGTAAAAGACCGGTTGCATTCAATAGGCAGTCGTCTTTCCGGCGGTCAGCAGCAACGTTTGTGTATTGCCCGCGTATTAGCCCTTGAGCCGGAGGTAATTTTGCTGGACAGGCCATGTTCCGGACTAGACCCGGTATCAACCGCGAAAATAGAGGAATCTTTAAGGCAATTGAAGGAACAATTTACAATTATTATCGTTCCGCACAACGTACAACAAGCCGGACGTGTAGCAGACAGAGCGGTATTTTTACTAATGGGCGACTTGATCGAAGAAGGACCCACCGCGGTGATGTTCGCCAATCCTAAGGATAAACGCACCAGTGACTATATCACAGGTCGATTCGGATAAACGGAAAAAGGGGCCAGATAACCGATGGGTAAAATGATATGAGAACGGGTTTTGTTTTAGGCGATAATATACGGACCGGCCTCTCGAATTATAAGATCAAGCTGCAGACCGAAAACGCTTGCCTGTATTACGGGAAGTTCCAGGCGTTACGAAATATCACGTTGAGGATACCGGAACGGTCGATCACAGCTATTATCGGACCTTCGGGATGCGGAAAATCATCGTTCCTCAGAATATTTAACCGTATGAATGACCTAATTACAGGAGCACGGGTCGAAGGTAAGGTTGAACTGGACGGACAGCTGATTTACGAAGCTCATTTTGATATCGTCGAATTAAGAAAAAAAGTGGGGATGGTCTTTCAGAAACCGAATCCTTTTCCAATGTCCATCTACGACAACATCGCTTTTGGTCCTAAACAACATAATAGATATACAAAAAGCGAACTCGATAAAATTGTCGAATCCAGCCTCAAGCAGGCAGCGTTATGGGATGAGGTCAAAGACAAATTAGGGCAATCGGCGCTGGGTCTTTCAGGAGGCCAGCAGCAGAGGTTATGTATTGCCCGTGTGCTGGCAGTGGAACCGGAAGTTATCCTGATGGATGAACCATGCAGCGCGTTAGACCCGGCAGCCACTTTGAGAATTGAAGATTTGATGCGAACCCTGGCTGAACTGTATACTATTGTCATCGTCACGCATAATATGCAGCAAGCAGCACGCGTTTCAGATACGGCTGCTTTCTTTATGATGGCAAGCGACCGGGCAGGGGAACTGGTAGAGTATGGTTCTACCTCTCAAATATTTACAAATCCGAGGGATAAACGCACCGAGGATTACATTACCGGTTGTTTTGGCTAATAATAAAGCGGAGGACAATTAATGGAAATCAGGACGACTTTTCACAAGCGGTTACGAGAGATACAGGACGATATATTAATCATGGGCAGTATGGTAACAAAAGCAACGATGCTGGCCATCGAAGCGCTGCAGAATCGCGACCTGGCATTAGCGAAACAAATTATTGCCGATGATGATAAGATCAACCGCAAACGCTTTGACATCGAGGAGAAATGCATTCAGTTAATTGCGACTCAGCAGCCAATGGCCAGCGACTTGCGCACGATTGTGGCAGTACTTAACATAATAACTGAACTGGAGCGCATCGGAGATTATGCAGCCGGTAATGCCAAGATCGCGATAATGATCGGAAATGAACCGCCTTTGAAACCGCTGATTGATATTCCCCGCATGGCGGAAAAAACGGTAGATATGCTGAACCGCAGCCTGAAAGCCTTTATCGATCATGACGTGGAAGCAGCCAGGAAAATCAGCGCTGAAGATGATTTCATCGATAATCTTTATGATCAGGTCTTCCGCGAATTATTGACATTCATGGCTGAAGATCCTAAGACAATCACGCGGGCGACACGACTGATCTGGGTAACGCATAACCTGGAACGCAGCGCGGACAGGGTGACAAATATCTGCGAGCGTATCGTTTTCATGGTGACCGGTAAAATGGAAGAGAGCAATACTTCTATTTATTGAGCGGTGATTTAAATTAATTGATATATGTCCGCTGATCGTATGCCTCAGGGATAGGCGATATTCAATTAATGAGTTGAAAGTAAATCCCTCCCTTGTTTCTCCCGTTCCTACCTCTGGGATTGTAAAGCTTTTAGGAAAGGGAGGTCATCAATACTAACCTTGATTGCAGGTGGAATAAAATCGTTCAAAATATCAAATCGTATCGTAAATGCCTGAAAAAGTGCTAACATAAAAATACTAAAGTGTTATTTTGATAAATGTTGCGGAGGTACTTTTCATGAGTGTTGATTACAAATTAGAAGGAAAAATAGCGACGATAACGTTAAATCGTCCGGAAGCATACAATTCCGTGGATATAAAGACATTAAGGGAGCTGCATGACGCGATGATTGCGTTTCGCGATAATGACGATGCGTGGGTGGGAATTATTACCGGCGCCGGTGATAAGGCATTTTGCTCGGGCGCGGACATTGCGGAGATGTTACCGTTTTTAAAGGCCGCTGAGCATAAACAGTGGGAGGTACCGGAAACACCTTTGCGTTTCATGGAAGTCAACAAACCGATAATCGGCGCCATTAATGGTATGGCTTTAGGCGGAGGTCTGGAAATAGCCTTGATCTGCGATATCCGAATTGCGGCGGAACATGCCCGTTTTGGATGTCCGGAAGTTAATCTAGGCATTATGCCCGGTTGGGGTGCAACACAGCGTCTAACCCGGATTATTCCACGGGCGAAGGCTGCAGAGTTAGTCTTCAGCGGCAAGCCGATCAATGCGCAGGAAGCCTACCGCATCGGGTTGGTGAACGAAGTAGTGCCAAAAAACGAATTGGCAGCGCGAACGCAAAAGTGGGCCGAAGACCTCTGCCAGGTAAGTCCTCTGGGTTTGAGAGCCGCGAAAGAAGCGATGATTCGCGGTTACAGTATGCCGCTGGATGAAGGCATTAAGCTGGAAAGCGCGCTATTTAATTATCTGTTAGGAACCGAAGATTTCAAGGAAGGACGCGATGCTTTCCTGAACAAACGGAAACCTGAATTTAAAGCAAAATAGAAAATAAAACAGAGGAGTTTTTATATATGGAAATTCAAAAAGTAGGTGTTATCGGATGCGGGCAGATGGGCGGAGGTATTGTGCAGACCTGCGCGCAAGCTGGTTTTGATGTCAGAGTCACAGAAGTTAATGATACCTTCCTGGAAAAAGGCATGAACAACATAAAATCGGTTTTAAGCCGCAACGTAGAAAAGGGACGTATGACCAAAGAAGAAATGGAAGCGGTTCTCGGCCGCATCCACGGCTCGACAAAAACAACGGATTTTGCAGATAGAGACCTCGTCATCGAGGCGGTGATTGAAAACATGGATATGAAGAAAAAAATCTTCGCGGAACTGGACAAGATTTGTCCTCCCAGCGCGATTTTAGCGACTAATACGTCCTGCTTATCTATTATCGATATGGCTGTGATGACAAAAAGGGCCGATAAAGTGCTTGGTATACATTTCTTTAACCCGGTACCGGTCATGAAGCTGGTTGAAGTTGTGAAAACAATCGCCACCAGTCAGGAAACTATTTCCGCAGGCAAACAATTCGGGGAAAAGTGCGGGAAAAAGGTGGTAATAGCACAGGACAGTCCTGGTTTCATTGTGAACCGGCTAATGATTCCGTTTATCCTCAACGCCATCCACATGATGGACAGCGGCATTGCCTCCAAAGAGGATATCGATGCCGGCATTAATCTCGGTTTAAATCATCCGATGGGACCGCTAGCGCTGGCCGACCTGATCGGACTCGATACCGTATTCTTTATTGCTAATGCAATGTATGCAGAATTAAGAGATCCGCAGTTCGTTGCGCCGCCGTTATTGGGCAAGATGGTAACAGCGGGTTGGCTAGGGCGCAAGACAGGTAAGGGTTTCTACGATTATAAATAGAAATAGTAAAATTTAATCACCGGATAAAATAAAAAGGGGACTCAAAAATAGTCGAGTCCCCTTTTTTGTACTTATCTCACAATGAAAATAATTATTGTTCGGTAATAGTAATCGTATTGATGTGAACGTCTACTGTCGGGGAAGATGTTTCACCGTTTGCAGCCTTGACAGGAACATTCCCGATTTTGTCCACAACATCCTGTCCACTTGTAACCTGTCCGAAGATGGAATAAGATTTGGGCAGGCTCACATTTGCCAGACAAATAAAGAACTGGCTACCGTTAGTATTGGGCCCGGCATTCGCCATCGCAAGTGTGCCCTTGGTATAGTTGAGTGTGGTGGGCAATTCATCCGCAAATTTATAACCCGGTCCGCCCATTCCTGTGCCGGTGGGGTCTCCGCTCTGAATCATAAAACCCTTAATAACCCGGTGAAATTTTACACCGTCGTAAAAACCCTGCCGAGCGAGAAAAACGAAATTATTCACGGTCAACGGGGCATTTTTCGGTAAAAGCTGGATGACAATATCGCCGTAATTAGTTTTCATGGTGGCCGTATAAGTTTTGTTCGGGTCGATTGTCATGGGTGGTGGCGCTGAATAAGATTTTTTCACATTTCCTCCGCAAGATGTTATTAATATTGCCAGTATTGAAATACACGTAAAAAGAGCGAATAATTTGCGCGTAGCCATGTATTAACTACTCCTTCCTTATTAATATAAGTATAAGCACAACGTGAATATCCGTCAACAAAAATAGGAATATAATGCCTGATAAAAAGGCAAATGATCGAACATTTATTTAAACAAGAATATTAAGCGCTGAAGGTAAAACACTGAAACGTGCCGGGGCTTCGCCAACAAGATCGCCGTCAGCCTGAATCGCCATGTTATTGCCGGCTGTATGTATTTCCACAGTTTTTACTCGTTTCAAAGTAACTTTCGGATGGGTCAGGTGCGTCCCGCGGTAAATTCGCGGTAGGGATGCCAGTAGATCAGGTTTGCTGATATCGCCGATGATCATGACATCAAATAACCCGTCGCACGGATCAGCTTCCGGGGCGATCATCATACTGCCGCCGCCGTATTTGCCGTTACTCATCATGACGGTGCAAATTTTCCGGTTTTCTTTGTTTCCGTCGAGGATTAATTCGATTTCCCGGTTTTTATATGTCGCGAATGTGCTGAGCAATCCCATCAGATAAGCCGGTTTCCCGCCGAAATTTTTAAACTTTTTCGTGGTCGCGCGGACAACCTCGGCATCAAACCCGATGCCGGCGAAATTCGTAAATATTCTTTGACCGGATTGCCCATCGCCGATAAATTCCACCATTCCGAGGTCAACGGATTTTTTCATAGGATTCATCAAATGCTGACAAGATTCCTGGTAGTGCCTTGATATCCCCAGAGTACGGATATAATCACTTCCTGTGCCGGTACCAATGAAACCAAGTTCAATATCTTTTAAGTCTCCGGTGTTATAAAGGCCGTTGACTATTTCATTGATGGTGCCGTCACCACCAACTGAAACAACCAGTTTATAACCCTTTCCAACGGCAGCTTTGGCAAGCTCGATGGCATGTCCCGGCGCTTCCGTGATATCATGTTCAAAGCGGTAACCGATATGTTTAAGCAATTCTTTGATGTGCGGCCATTTTTTAGCAGTGCGGCCGGCACCGGCAGCAGGGTTGACGATTAGCCTTGCATAGGACAAGAGTCACCTTCCCCTAAATATTTTATAAATATTACCCTCTGAGCCGTATTATAACACATTGTTCATAATTCACATGGAATACGCAGTTGTAACTTGTAGAAGTTTGGTGTACAATATCGCCAATGGTTTGTAGTTGAGCTTACTCACACAAGACCAGCGATAAAATAATGGAGGACATATCCAGTGACCTATCAGGACAAACAAATCACATGCGTAGACTGCGGGAACCCATTCACATTCACCTCAAGAGAGCAGGAATTCTTCGCTTCCAAGGGCTATACCAATGAGCCGAAACGATGCCTTTCCTGCCGCCAGAACAGAAAATCTCAGCGCGGTGGAACCGATGGAAGAAACGCCGGACCGAGACAAATGTTCACTGCTACTTGCGCCCGGTGCGGCAAGGACTGTGAAGTGCCGTTCCAACCTCGCCAGGGTAAACCTGTGTATTGCAGCGAGTGCTTCAACGCAATGAAAGCCAACGCTTAATAGTGGCTTAAAATAATATCAAGAAGATATACTGACGATTCCTCTGAGGAACATAGTTTGCACATTATCAGAGTATAAATAGATACGTTTATAATGTGTGATATGTAATTGGGAGGAGTCGTCAGTTATTTTTTTAGACAGAGAGAAAAGGAATATTTATAGTTTTCTGATGACGCCGACTACTTTGCCCTGGATTTCCACGTTATCCCGAGTCTGTTGTATCGGTTTCATAGTTTGATTCGCCGGTTTGAGTAAAACCCGGTCTGTCTCGATGTAAATTCTTTTTAATGTAACTTCTTCACTGTCTTTCAACCAGACCGCAACCATTTCACCATTTTCTGCTGTATCGGCAGATTCCATTAATACGATATCGCCGTCATCGATGAGAGCATCGATCATTGATTGTCCTTTAACCCTAAGAGCGAAGACAGATTTATTACCAATCATATCCTGTGGTATTTCCAGAGTTTCGGTTGCCTGGCCCGACCAATTATCGCTATTGGGAACGGGTATTGGTGTGCCGGCGGCGATCGTACCTAAAATCGGTATCAGGACAGTATTTTTCTTTAAAGAAAGACGGATGCTGCGGAATATTTCCGGGTCCCGGTGTATGCGGCCTTCTTTTTCAAGAACGTCGAGGTGGTATTGAACGACGGCAGTAGAACTGATGTCGCAACCTTTGAGAATGTCCCGCACAGTAGGGGAATAGCCACGCTCATCGATGAACCCATGGATGTACTGCAGGATATTCTCGCGGGTAGAATTCAAACCAGGTTTTCTCACTTTTTCTCCGTCCATATCTTTTATAGAACGAATGTACCATATTTTAGGGAACTTGTCAAGAAGAAAAGCGGATATGCCAATCCCTTTTTCGGTGAAACGGGAGTAATTAAATTTCTGTAAGATATCAGCTCCGATGGCCGAATTTATGCACGCCGCCCTTCAGCATAGCCGTTTTTCGCGTACAGTTTTTGTATAGCCACCTGTTTGGTGGTGGTATCCAGAACCACCTCAGGGTAGCCGAGTTCTTCTGTCATAATAATCATGTTATTTTCGGTAAGGCAATGTTATAAGTCCGTATAGACCATCACTCTGACTTCTCCCTTAAGAAGAAGGAGAAAAAGAAAATTAATGTGTTCGTACTCCTTCTTCTGGATTTTCGACTTAGATGCAATTAATTCGTTATTAAGTGTATAAAAATATTCCTGAGCGAACCAGACTTTTTTGTTTGACTGACGTAATCAGTTGATGTATTGTCATGATTGGAAACAACAACAAGTTCTAAGCGTAAGGAGTTTACGTGTGAGAGAGATCGATGCTGCTGAGATAACAAAGACCGTAACTCGATTATTCATTGAAGCTAATTATCACCTGACGGACGATGTGCTGGAGGCATTACAACGAGCTCAGGACACCGAGGAATCACCAGTGGGGAAAGAGGTACTGGGGCAATTAATCAGAAACGCAGATATAGCCGCAAAAGAACAAATTGCGCTCTGCCAGGATTGCGGCGCCGCGATTGTTTTTTTGGAACTGGGACAGGAAGTACACATCACCGGCGGGGATTTGAATACAGCAATTAACGCGGGGGTACGCGAGGCTTATGAAACCGGATTTCTACGGAAATCGATGGTGTTTCAGCCATTTTCCGGACGGGTTAACACGCAAGATAATACACCGGCTATTATCTATACCGATATTGTTCCCGGAGACAAATTGAAAATCATTGTTGCGCCAAAAGGCGGCGGCGCGGAGAACATGAGCCGTTTAATCATGCTGACTCCGTCTGCAGGTCGGCAAGGTATCATAGATAGAGTGGTAAAAGCGATAGACGAGGCCGGCAGTAATCCCTGTCCGCCGATCATTGTCGGAGTGGGGATCGGCGGTACTGCAGAAAAGACGATGCTGATGGCAAAAAAAGCGCTGCTGAGGAAAATCGGGTTACATAATGCCGACCCGGAAGTAACAGAACTGGAGAATGAGCTTTTACGAAGAATCAACGAACTCGGCATCGGACCAATGGGCTACGGCGGTCGAATTACAGCCCTCGCTGTCAATATAGAAGTTTTTCCGGCGCATATTGCCAGTATGCCGGTTGCTGTTAATATCAATTGCCACAGTTCCAGGCACAAGGAGGCAATTATATGAATAATCCCGAATATAAACCGAATAATTTGCCAAAGATAGTTAAACTACCGTTAACCGCGAAGGTAATTGCCGGATTACGAACAGGTGACAGCGTGCGGCTAAGCGGCGTGATGTATACAGCGCGTGATGCTGCACATAAAAGAATGGTTGAAGCACTCGAAAAAGGACTGCCACTTCCGTTCGAAGTTAAAGGACAAACTATCTATTATATGGGGCCGGCCCCAGCCAAACCGGGCAGAATAATCGGTTCTGCAGGTCCAACTACCAGCTACCGCATGGATATTTATGCACCGCGCCTGATGGAAGCAGGGTTGAAGGGGATGATCGGAAAAGGACAACGCTCCCAACCTGTTTTAGATGCTATCAAAATGAATAAGGCCGTTTATTTTGCGGCGATCGGAGGTATCGGTGCGCTGATGTCAAAGAGGATAATAAAAGCCGAAGTAATTGCATACGCTGACTTGGGTACGGAAGCGATAAGAAAACTGGAAGTTGAGGATTTTCCGGTAACAGTGATCAACGATATTTACGGCGGAGACCTGTATCAGCGGGGTAAAGCCCGCTATAAAATAATTGCCTGATTAATCAACGTCCGTTACCATTTGCGCTGCTTGTAGTGGTTGGTGTGAGTACAGGCGCCATCAGTTTGATGATCTCCTGTCTGGCGGTTTCTATCAAGACCTGATTGTCGCTCAATGAAATAAATTTGTTAAAGTCAGCAATAGCGGCGTCTGTTTTTAACAGGGCTTCATACGCAAATGCGCGGTGGTAATAGCCGTCAGGTAGATTAGGGTTGATATCCAGCGCTTTGTTACAATCGGCGATGGAGTTCCCCATATCGCCCTTGTGATTATATGCAATCGCCCGGTTGATATAAGCCTGGGCAAGTTTGTTATCCAGTTGAATTGCGCTCTCACAATCCTGAATTGCCTTGTCGTAATTACCTTGACCATTGTAGGCCGAAGCTCGGTTGAGATAGGCCAACGGCAGGTTTGCTTCGAGTGTTAACGCTTTGTCGCAATCAATAATGGCCAAGTCGTATTCCCCGATACTATCATAAGCGGCAGCGCGGTTGACATAAGCCTTGGACAATAAAGGTTCGACTTTGATGGCATCCGTATAATTCGTAATGGCGCTGTTATAATCACCCTGTTTGGCAAATTGATAAGCGCGGGCAAAATACCATTCTGCGCTGCCTTCGGGGGCAGCTTCACAGCCGACAATTGCCGCCAGCATTAGTAACGCAAATATTCCAATAAATACAAACCACAAACGCCGGAACATAAATAGCCTTTTTTCGTGTGTCAGGTATATAAAAACGATAACATTACTTCTGGCCAGTGTCAATTTAGAGATATTAAGTTATGAGTAATGAGTTCCAAATAAGCTAAGGGATTTCAGCTGTTTATTGCAAATATGCTAAAATTTGTTACCTGTGAAGAAAGTGAATCAGTCCTCCAATAAGTTAAGGTATCTGAAAGAAGTTGCGCTGCTGTTTCTCAGGATCGGCGCAACAGCTTTTGGCGGACCAGCGGTTTATATTGCGATCATGCAACGAGAGACTGTCCGGAACAGGCACTGGCTAAGCGATCAGGAATACCTGGACATGGTGGGCGCGGCTAACATTATACCGGGGCCGAATGCCACGGAAATGGCTTTATACCTGGGATTGGTTCGGGCGGGCTGGTTGGGATACGCAGCCGCCGGACTATTGTTTATTATTCCCGGCATGCTGGCCACGTTAGCGCTGGCCTGGGTATATGTTACCTACGGTTCGATACCGGAAGTCGGATGGGTTCTCTACGGCGTAAAGCCCATCGTCATCGCAATCGTGGTGCAGGCTTTGTGGGATCTTGGCCGCAAAGCGGTGAAAAATCCACTGACCGCAATTGTCGGGATAGCAGTCGTTGTATTTTACTTTTTCAAATTAAATGAGATTGCGCTGCTTTTTGCCGGCGCTGCAGCTGTCCTGCTGTTTCAAAGCGGGCAGCATTTTATCAAGAAAGGGCTTTCGTCGTTATTAGCGGTTCCTGTTATTAAAATCCCTGCGCAAATACTTTCCACCGTAGCGGTTCCGTTCAGTCAGAGCACACTTTTTTTTACATTTTTAAAGATCGGTTCGGTGCTCTACGGCAGCGGCTACGTGCTGGTGGCCTTCTTTAATTCCGAATTTGTCGAACGGTTAGGGTGGATCACTCATCACCAGTTATTGGACGCGATAGCTGTAGGGCAGATCACCCCGGGGCCGGTGGCTTCCAGCGCGACTTTTATTGGTTACCTGATGGGAGGTTGGCAGTCGGCCCTGCTGGCGACACTGGCATTCTTTATTCCATCATTTATTTTTATTGCACTGATCAGCCGTATTATGCCTTATCTGCGTAAAAAATGGTGGTCGGGGGCATTCCTGGACGGCGTGAACGTGGCTTCATTGGGATTGATGGCCGCGGTGACATGGGAACTGGGGCGCGCAGGAGTAATTGACTGGTTTACAATTGTCCTGGCAATTACGGCATTATTTCTCGTTTTTAAATACAAGGTAAATTCGACGTGGCTGATTTTAGGCGGTGCTTTATTGGGTATAGGTTATAAACTGGTGTTTAAATAATGACGACCATTATCTATAAAAGCCGGAGATATAACAGAAATTCACCATTTGATCCCTCCCGTGATGATAACAGGACGGGACATTGTCCTTAATAATAGATGAGCGTTCCTAAATAGAGAAAATACAATAAATTATTCTGATAAATGGCTATCGAATAGATATTTTTGAGTCCCTTATTAACAGACTACGTCGCCTGGTTTTTATCCGACGGCGCAGATTTCTCGTCGGAATAAGCGTAACTCATAGTATAAAGATGATAATAAATACCTTTCTTTTCGATCAATTCCTTATGATTGCCTTTTTCCGCTATTTTGCCGTTCTCCATAACCACGACCAAATTCGCGTCGTGAATCGTCGAGAGACGATGAGCAATGACCAGCGACGTACGGCCCTGTAATAATTTTTTCAAGGCTTGCTGAATGATCACCTCGGTTTGGGTATCGATGTTAGCGGTGGCTTCGTCCAGGATCAAAATCCGCGGGTCGGAAAGCACTGCGCGGGCAAAGCTGATAAGCTGTCGTTGTCCCTGACTTAAGTTGCTGCCTCTTTCCTGAAGCACCGTATCGTAACCTTTTTCGAGTCTCATAATAAAGTCATGCGCACCAACTGCTTTAGCTGATTCAATTACTTTTTCATCGGTGGCATATTCGCGCCCGTAGATAATATTCTCTCTGATTGTATCTGAAAATAAGAACGGTTCTTGCAAAACGACCCCGATTTGTTTACGCAAAGATTCCTGAGTCACTTCACGAATATCGTAACCATCGATTGTAACACTGCCTTTGCTGACCTCGTAAAAACGATCCACCAATGCNNTTCCCGCCCTTCAATGTACTGGAAAGAAACGTTGTTATAACTAATCTCACCTTTAATCGGCGGCATTTGCTTGGCATCGGGCGCGTCTTTAACTTCTACTTTAGCATCAAGCACTTCAAAGATACGCTGCCCCCCTGCCATTGCACGCTGTAATTCGGTATACCAAACACTTAAATCACGAATAGGATCAAAAAATCTCTGAGTGTAAAGAACAAAGCCTACTAAATCACCCACCAACAATTTACCGGCAATTGCCTGGGAACCACCATAAATAATTACAATAGCGACTGCCGCTCCCATAAGTAATTCAACGATGGGTTGAAGACCCCCCGCCATCCTGGTCGCTGCAACGTTGGCGTCAAAATTGGCCTCATTCATATTGTCGAACCGGTGGAAGTTTACATCTTCTCGAGACAAACTCTGAATAGCTCGCGCACCGGAGATGTTTTCCTGCAAATTAGCATTAACAATTGAGATAGCCGTACGGACTTTCAAAAAAGCAGTTTTGGAATATTTTTGCCAGACTATCATCACCGCCGCCAAAAGCGGTATTACCGTCATCGTAATAAGCGCCAGTTTGATATTCATGCTTAAGATTATAATGACGATACCAACGAGGGTGATTAAATCGGCAAACACAAGGAGAATACCGTTACTTAACAGGTTTTCAAGTGAGCCCACATCATTTTGGATTCGAGACATAATACGTCCCACTTCGTTACGATCATAGAAACTAAGCGACAATTGTTGCAAATGATCGAACATCTGTCTGCGAAGATTGAGAATTACCCCATATCCAATATTAGCCATTGTATACTGTTGTATATACTGGCTGCCCCAGCCAATTAAACCATCGACAACAAAAATGATAAATATTGCGGTTATAATGTGCGAAGTACCCTGAACACTAAACAGGCGAATAAAATATTTAACGATTGGGTCTAATTTACTTATATCACCAGTCTGAACGATATTAATAGCATCAGTGAATAAAAGAGGCATAAACAAAGTTGTAAGAGTCGAGATAATCATCGAAATAGAAGCAATGATAGTACTGCCTTTGTATTTCTTAAGATAAGAAGCAAAACGACCTACTACTTTTTGGTCATAAACCTTTCCAAAAACAATATCATCATTAAGATCACCGCTATGCATTAAACCGCCGCTGCCTGCTCCCCCTGGCGGGCGCCCCAGTAATCCACCACTGGCCATTCCCGGACCTGACATTCCGCCGCCAAACATTATCTATTCACCTCGCTGCCCAGAGCTTCTTCTTGAGCTTTTAATTGGAGTTCATAAATTTCACGGTATATTTTGCTATCTTTTAGCAATTCCACATGAGTGCCTTGTTCAACGATTTTCCCTTTATCAAGTACAAATATTTGCTGGGCATCTTTCACCGTTTGTAATCTTTGTGCGATAACGAATGTGGTGCGTCCCTTCATCAATTCACGCAATGCCTGCTGAATTAGAAATTCGGTTTCGGTGTCGACACTGGAAGTTGAATCATCCAGGATCAGAATACGCGGGTCAATAAGTAATGTACGAGCAATAGCCAGCCTTTGTTTCTGTCCGCCGGAAAGTGTCACTCCGCGTTCGCCGACCCATGTATCATATTTTTGCGGTAATGTCATGATAAAATCATGCAAGCGGGCCGTTTTCGAAGACGCGATAATTTCATCATCGCTGGCATTAACCGCGCCGTAAGAAATATTATCCCGTATTGTCCCGGTAAACATGAAAGCATCTTGCTGTACTATCCCGATTTGTCTTCTTAATGATGCGAGGGTTACATCTCTGATATCAATGCCGTCAATAGTTATGCTGCCGGATGTAACATCATAGAATCTCGGGATCAGATTCACGAGCGTTGTTTTACCGCTGCCGGTAGCACCCAGTAATGCAACCATCTCACCGGATTTTGCTTCCAGACTGATATCTTGTAAAATGTTGCTTGTTGGTTTTTTAGGATTTGCCACTTCATAATTAAAATTAACGCCGCTGAATTTGATATCGCCTTTGACGTTAGAAAGCACCAAGGCATTCGGTTTTTCTTTTACAGCCGATTCCGTATCGGTAATTTCAAAAATACGTTTTCCGGACGCGATGGCGCGTGAAGTCATGTTAATATGTGGTCCAAGCAGTCTTACCGGTGGAATGAGATATGAAAGATAAATATAGAATTGGGTTAATTGACCGGCAGTCAATTTACCATTTATTACCAGCATACCGCCGTACCATAATACTAACGCACTGGCAATCGCGGTCAAGACATTAAATAGTGGTCCGCGGAATGCTTGTATTCTTGCTGTACGGATTTGGGGATCGTACAATAACTGGGTTTCCTCATCGAATTTTTTTGTTTCAAGCTTTTGACGAGAGAACGCTTTTACAACTCTAATACCCGTTAGATTTTCTTGAAGAGCCGTACTCATGGACGCCATTCTTTGCTGAATTTTTGTCCATAGAGGAAGCATAACAGCTCCAAACCTAACGGCAATATAAGCTATAAAAGGTATACATGCAAAACTAATAAGTGTAAGCTGCCAATTCATTCTAAGCAAGATAACAGCAATGACGATGACAGTTATTACAAGATTAATGAGACGGACTACAACCATCGACAGGAAGAACCGAACACCTTCAACGTCCTGCGTAGCGCGGGACATCAGTTGCCCTGTTTGAGCCTTATCATGAAATGCGAAACTGAGACGTTGTATGCGGTCGTACAATACATTTCTGAGATCATAAGCCACTTTTTGTCCGGCATACTCAGCAAAATAACTTTGACCGAAAGAAAATAATCCGCGTAAAAGACTCAAACCAATGATAGCCAGGCCATAATAAACTAATAATTTCATATCACCGGTTACTACTAAAGTAGTTGAGTTTACGTGCAGACCGTTATCAACCGCCATTCCGATGAATTGAGGAACAAACATAGTAGCTGCAGTTAAAAGCAGTAAACAAAGATATGTAAGAAACAACCACCGCCAGTATTTTTTTAGTAAACCGAGCACACGAAACAGAATCCGCATCACGTAATTTCAATCCTATTCTGTAAATATTTCCATCAGCACGATTACTGATTGTTAAATCTATGTTTTCTCATCGAGGAGAATTTTTATTAATTGTCTTGAGCGCCGCAGCTTTTCCATGGAGGTTCTCAAATAATCCATGCCTTCTTCCGTAATACGGTATATCCTGCGCGCCGGGCCGCTTTCCTGTATATCCCATTCGGAAACAATCAAACCATCGCCTTCCATTCTGCGCAGTAAGGTATAGATTATGCCGCGTGGAGTATCAATCTGGAACTTTTCTTTAAGCGATTGGTAAATTTCGCCGCCATGAGCTGATTTGTCTTTAATCAGGTCGACCATAGCGATGCTTAAGATTCCTTTCAACGGCGCCTCATTATGAAAGAGTTGAGACGAGTCTCCAAAAGACACTTTAATTCTCCTGCAAACACCCTGTTATACTAGTATACAACATACTATCCATACACTGTCTACAAACATTAGATTTAATGTATATTATATTTTATCAAAATGCAAATAAAATCTCTATGGATTTCATATGTGGAAAAGGGAAAATAAATAAATATGTCCACTTGAGATACAATTTCTACCTTTACAAATTACAGACGACGGGTTACAATCCAGCTTAACAAGTGATATATACACAATTGGTAAGGCGGGCTCGAAATGGGCAATAAAAGGCGATTTCTGTGGATAGGACTGGCAATCTTTTCCATTATTATGATCGGCACCGCCGGTTATATGATGATCGAGGGATGGTCATTTAACGATGCTGTTTTTATGACTGTGACTACACTTAGTACAGTAGGCTTTCAAGAAGTAAACCCGCTTTCTATTGCAGGCAGATATTTTACAATATTTTTAATTCTCGGCGGCACGGGTACCATGTTATACGCTGCGACCGCAATCGTGCAATATTTACTTGAGGGTAATCTGGCAAATATCCTGGGGAGGCGACATATGAAGGTAGAAATAGCTAAACTTAAAGGGCATACAATCCTATGCGGTTATGGTAAGGTAGGCAAGGAAGTTGCCCATGTATTCGTCAACGAAAAGACTCCGTTTGTCGTCATCGAATCTGACGAAAAAGCTTGCGCAAACGCCATAGCCGCAGGAATACTGTGTATCAATATGAACGCCACAAGCGATGAAGCCTTGAAAGAAGCCGGAATAAATGAAGCAAAATCACTGGTCGCGGCTTTGGGAAGCGACGCGGACAATTTGTACATAACACTTTCTGCGAAGAGTCTGAAGCCGGATATTTTTATCGTTGCCCGCGTAGACAACGAAGAATCTGAAGCCAAAATGGTAAGAGCCGGCGCCGACCGCACCATGTCGCCCTACGGCATCGGCGGACGGCGTTTAGCTATGATGACATTAAAACCGCTGGTGGTGGATTTCATTGACACTACGTTAGACCGGAATGAGTTTACCCTGGAAGGGGTAAAAGTGATAAAAGGCTCGTCAATTGAAAGTATTTCTGTAAAAGAAAGTATCAAGCGCGTCAATGGCGGTCACATACTGGCAATAAAGAAAAAAACCGGTCTTTTGGTTACCAATCCACATACGGATACAATTATCGAAGCCGGTGATGAATTAGTAATTATGGGGACCCGCGACCAATTGAAAGGAATAGAAGACTTTACATAAAGCAGGTCGATTGACCATTGAAGTATGTAAAGTTATAATAAATCATACGGGTCCGTAGCTCAGTGGTA
>PMMG01000024.1 GCA_003162335.1 Dehalococcoidia bacterium | reverse complement strand
TATATCAAGAACATGATCACCGGCGCGGCCCAGATGGATGGCGCTATCCTGGTTGTCAGTGCTCCTGACGGCCCGATGCCTCAGACACGGGAACACATCTTGTTAGCTCATCAGGTTAACGTGCCATGTATGGTAGTCGCGCTGAATAAATGCGACTTGATGGAAGACGAAGAGTTGCTGCAGCTGGTTGAGATGGAACTCAGAGAGCTGCTCTCCAAGTACGGCTTCCCCGGCGACAAAGTTCCGATCGTGCGTGTTGCTGCCAGTAAAGCGATGGAATGCGGCTGCGGCAAGAGAGATTGCAAATGGTGCGGCCCCATCCTCAAATTGATGGATGCCGTTGATGATTATGTTCCTACCCCGGTTAGACCCAAGGACAAACCGTTCCTGATGCCTGTTGAAGACGTCTTTAGCATCAAAGGGCGCGGCACAGTTCCGACCGGTAGAGTTGAGCGTGGCGTTATCAAGGGCGGCGACGAAGTTGAAATCGTCGGTCTGCATCATGAGATCAAGAAAGTAACTGCCACCAGTCTGGAAATGTTCCACAAGATTCTGGACTACGCTGAGCCTGGTGATGCCGTCGGTGTTCTGCTCCGCGGTGTTGAGCGCGCAGATATTGAAAGAGGGCAGGTCCTGGCAGCCCCCGGCAGTATCAAACCGCACACCTATGCCGAAGCCGAAGTCATGGTTCTGAGCAAAGATGAGGGCGGCAGANNCAATTACCCGAAGGCGTAGAAATGGTTATGCCTGGTGATAATATTACCGCCAAGATTAAACTGATCTACCCGGTAGCTATGGAAGAGGGTCTGCGCTTCTCTATCCGTGAAGGCGGCAGAACTGTCGGCGCCGGAACTATTACGAAGATAATCGAGTAAATCATGCCAAAAAATGAAAATAGAGTTATAGTAACCCTTGCCTGCACAGAGTGTAAGGAAAGAAACTATACAACGCAAAAAAATAAGCGCAACGACTCCCAGAGAATGGAGCTGAAAAAGTTTTGCCCGAAATGTCGTGGGCAAAAGCTTCATCGGGAAGTCAGATAACGCTCAAGAGGGAAAGGATGCCAGAGTCTAAACCTACCGGTAATGTGGCGCCCAAACCGAAGAATGCTGTTGTCAACTATATCAGTGAAACGATATCGGAACTGAAAAAAGTTACATGGCTGAAATGGCCGGGTGAGTTATTATACCTTTCGGGAATCGTGCTCCTGGTCGCTATAGTGTGCACCATTATACTCGGTGGCATCGACTTCGGGTTTAGTCAATTTGTGAAATGGTTGATCACCGCTGTAAAAGGCGCATAGTTTCGACCGGCGTAAGCAGGCGTTGCTCCCTGTGAGCTGAAATCTTATTAATTGAGGTTGTTTGTGGTCGAAGGCGAAAAAAATTGGTTTGCGATTCATACCTACTCCGGCTATGAAGAGCGCGTCAAGAAGAATCTGGAACAGCGTATCAAATCCATGGATTCCGGCGACGAGATCTTCCAGGTGTTAATACCGACCGAAGAGGAAATTGAGATTAAAGGCGGGCAAAAACATACCATTGCCAAAAAAATATTGCCCGGCTATATTATCGTTGAAATGAAAATGACCGATAAAAGCTGGAACATCGTGCGTAACACCCCTGCTGTTACCGGATTCGTTGGCAGCGGCGGAAAGCCCGTTGCTTTAATGGATGACGAAGTACAAAAAATTCTCAAGCAAATGAGAGCCGAAACGCCCAAGATCAAAGTTGGTTTTAAAGAAGGACAAAGCGTCCGCGTGACCGACGGCCCGTTCACCGATTTTGTCGGTGTGGTGGATGAAGTCGGTACCGAAAAAGGAAAAGTAAAAGTTTTACTCTCCCTGTTTGGTCGNNTCTTACAGGTGGAAAAACTCTAGTTCTTGCATATAGGAGACAATAGTGGCGAAAAAATTAATTGCCGTCATAAAATTACAGATTCCGGCTGGCAAAGCAAATCCGGCGCCTCCGGTTGGCCCCGCGTTGGGCCAGCACGGCATCAATATCATGGGCTTCTGCAAAGAATATAATGAGAAAACTGCTTCTATGGCAGGTTCCATTGTGCCTGTGGAAATCTCGGTCTTTGAAGACCGCTCTTTCACCTTTATTACGAAAACCCCTCCTACTCCAGACCTGCTGAAAAAAGCATTAAGTCTGGAAAAAGGGTCAGGCACTGCCGGTCGTACAAAAGTCGGATCACTTTCCCGGCAGAAGCTTACCGAAATCGCCAAATTGAAGTCTAAAGACCTCAATGCGCGCAGCATTGAAGCAGCTGAAAGAATCGTAGCGGGCACAGCCCGTAGTATGGGAATTGAAGTAGAACAAAAATGAAAAACGGAAAAAGATACGAAGCAGCAGCCACATTGGTAGAAAAGAAAGAATATTCTCCTGAAGAAGCTATCGCCACGGTCAAGAAAACCGCCACAGCGAAGTTCGATGAGACCGTCGAGCTTCATCTGCGGATGGGATTGGACCCGCGTAACTCAGCGCACCAGGTAAGGGGCATTGCCCTTTTACCCTTTGGACTGGGCAAACAGGTTCGGGTGCTGGTGTTTGCGCAGGGTGAAGCTGCAAAAGCAGCGGAAGCAGCCGGCGCAGACTTTGTCGGTGCGGATGAACTGGTCAAAAAGATCGAAGAAGGGTGGACGGAGTTTGATGTCGCCATCGCCACTCCTGATATGATGGGTAAAGTCGGTAAACTCGGTAAAGTGTTGGGACGTAAAGGTCTGATGCCTAATCCCAAGTCCGGTACAGTTGTTGCCGGGAATGACCTACCTAAAGTATTGCAGGATGCGCGCAAGGGACGTGTTGAATTCAAGCTGGACAGAACCGCCATTATCCACATCGTTGTCGGTAAATCCAGTTTCGAACCTGAAAAACTGATGGGTAATCTGTCGGCAATCGTCGAAGCGATCGTAAAGGCCAGACCCAGCGGCGCTAAAGGCGTGTACGTCCGCACTGCTTTCCTGACCACATCGATGGGACCCAGTGTTAAACTGGATCTCAAACCGACCCTCGCTTTAACCGTGTCGTAATCACGCAATAAATTCTTTAAATAAGCCCGCCGGAACACAAGAATTCGTAAACGGCGGGCTTTTCTTTTTATATTCATAGCCTTAAAAATCGCATAAAAATCATTAACCCGTCAATGAAAAATACTTGACAAGCATCTTGAATATGTGTTACTAATAATGAGTAATTATTTTACCGCATCGGTTGTCCAACGTTAAGTCTATTCTAGCCTGGTGGTTTGTGATATTCCCTTATGTCAAAATACGTATTTGTAACCGGTGGTGTTGTTAGTTCAGTTGGTAAAGGCATAGCTGTCGCGTCAATCGGAACCATACTGAAGAGCCGCGGCATCAGTGTTTCTGTCCAGAAATTAGATCCCTATCTGAATGTCGACCCCGGCACAATGTCCCCTTATCAGCACGGTGAAGTCTTTGTTACCCAGGACGGCGCGGAAACTGACCTCGATTTAGGAAACTACGAACGTTTTATAGATATCAGCCTGACGCAGGACTCGAATATTACCTCCGGACAAATTTACAGCTCTGTCATCGCCAAGGAAAGACGCGGCGATTTTCTCGGCGGCACGATTCAGGTTGTTCCGCATGTCACCAACGAGATCAAGAATCGTTTCAAACGCCTTGCCGAAAAATCGAAGGCTGATGTTATCCTGATCGAAGTCGGCGGTACGGTGGGTGACATCGAAGGCCTGCCATTCCTGGAAGCCATCCGCCAGATGCGCAAAGATGCCGGACGGGATAACGTTCTTTACATTCATGTCACGTTATTACCTTACCTGGGTTCGACCCAGGAACTGAAAACCAAACCCACCCAGCATAGTGTAAACGAATTACGCCGGATCGGTATCCAGCCGGATGTTATTATCTGCCGCAGCGATTATCCGATCGCTGATAACCTCAGAGATAAAATTTCGCTCTTTTGCGATGTTGATAAAGAAGCCGTCATCCCACTGGTGACCGTCTCAACGGTCTACGAAGTGCCGCTGGTTCTGGAAGAGCAGGGCATGGGGAACCTGATTGTAGACCGGTTGTCCCTGACCGCCAAAGGCGGCGATTTGAGCGAATGGCGGAATATGGTCACCCGTTTGAAAGAACCCCATAAACCGGTCAATATTTGCCTGGTTGGGAAATATGTCGAACTGGAAGACTCGTACTACTCCGTGCGTGAAGCCCTCAAACACGCCGCCCTTTTCCATGACCGCGACCTGAAACTCACATGGGTTCCTGCTGAACAGCTGGAAAAAATGGATGATATCGATTCCTGTTTGCGGAACGCGCAGGGTATCGTTGTCCCTGGCGGTTTCGGTAACCGCGGTATTGAAGGAATGATAAAAACCGCCAGATATGCCCGTGAACATAAAATACCTTATCTGGGTCTCTGTCTGGGAATGCAGGTCATGGTGATCGAATTTGCGCGTGATGTGTTTAAATCCGTCAGCGTCAATTCGACCGAATTTGATCCGGATCCAACCTATCCCGTAATTGACTTGATGCCGGATCAGAAAAACATCGCCAGCAAAGGTCACACCATGCGGTTGGGGAATTACCCCTGTAAACTGATTCCAGGCACGATGGCTGCAAAAGCTTACCAACAGGAAATTGTCATGATTCAGGAACGGCACCGCCACCGTTTCGAGTACAACAATGATTTCCGGCAGGCTTTACAGGAAAAAGGTCTCGTTTTAAGCGGACTTTCCCCGGACGAACGTCTGGTGGAGATATGCGAAGTAAAAGATAACCCGTGGATGGTGGGTTGCCAGTTCCATCCTGAATTTGGTTCCCGTCCGAACCGGCCGCATCCTCTGTTCCGTGATTTCATCGGAGCTGCCAAGGATATTCTCCGCGAAGGCGCGCAACCGGCACTCCCGTTAACGAACTGATATGTTACCGGAAGCTGTTTTCTTCGATATGGATGACACCCTGCTGTTTGTTTCTGTTACAGCGGAGTCTGCTTGGAAAGAAGCTTGCGATGTATCCCTGAAAAAACCTCAACCTTACCGGACAGAGGAATTACTGAACCAGTTAAACATTGTCAGAGACTGGTATTGGAGCGACCTTGAAAGGCACCGGCTTGGCAGGTTGGATTTACACCGCGCCAGGACTACCATCGTCAGGATGGCTTTAGAGAAACTCGGTTGTGATGATGAGGTAGCCGCCGGTTTGATTGCCTCTAATTACGCGGAAATTCTGGATAAAACCCTGGATTTTTTCCCTGATGCTGAAAAAACACTCACTCGGCTTGTGCAGAAAAAAGTGAAATTGGCGCTTCTGACCAACGGGGCCGGGGAGTCTCAGCGGGGTAAAATCAATCGATTTGGACTTACCCGCTTTTTCCCCATCTGCCTGATCGAAGGTGAGTTGGGTTATGGCAAACCGGACCGGCGGTTTTTTAAAATGGCCATGGAAAAACTGAGCGTCAGACCGGAGCAGGCATGGATGGTCGGTGATGACCTGGCGCGCGATATTGCCGGTGCGCAGGACGCGGGCATATTTTCTATCTGGCATGATTACGGGAAAACCGGATTACCTGAAGACTCAAAAGTTAAGCCCGATAGAATTATCAATAACCTATCCGAATTACTCATGGATTAATAACCGGTTGTACTAAGTTCCTATGCTTTTCGGAGATAACTAGTTGATATGGGGTTGAAAAATTAGTCGTGGATGTGTATAATCAATATAAGTTACTCACATCGGTCGTCTGCACTGGTGTATACCTTCCTCAATGTCTTACCGCCGCGAAAGCGGGAGCACATATTGTAATGATTCCTTACGATGAATATTTGCAGATGGGAAACCATTTGCTGACTGATATCGGCTTACCTTGCTCGTAGTGGTTGGAAAGTATCTCTCCGATATGAGCATAGGAATGCCCTTAAAACAAACAACAGATTTAATTCGTAAGCATTATCAGCCGTGCTATTTTACATAAGTATGTGCAGCGTATATTAAGTTATTTTGAATAAAGAATACAAACATCAGGAATCACCGGGAGGTCTGGAGATGGATATTAGCCAATTAGAGAATAAAACAAAAGAGGAGCTGCTTGACATCGTCAAGGAGATGGAGTTGCCTGATTGTGCGAATCTGGAAAAGCCGGATTTAGTCAGGCGTCTATTGCAGGCGGATGCCGAACAGCAGGGCAATATCTTCTCTACGGGCGTGCTGGAAATCATGACCGACGGCTACGGCTTCCTGCGGCAGATCAGTCTCCTGCCCAGCCAATCCGACATATACGTTTCACAATCTCAAATCAGACGCTTCGGCCTGCGCAACGGCGATAAAGTGACAGGGCAGGGCAGACCGGCCCGCGCTGGCGAAAAATATATCAGTCTGCTCAGAATCGAAGCTGTTAATGACCTCAATGCTGAACTGGCAAAAACCCGGCCTTACTTCACTTCATTAACCCCGACCTACCCTGATCGATTAATTAATCTGGAAGTAGCCTCCAGTGGGCTTTCCACCCGTCTCTTGAATCTGATTGCCCCCGTCGGCCGCGGCCAGCGCGGTTTGATCGTTTCACCGCCCAAAGCTGGTAAAACAATGCTGTTGAAAGCCATCGCTAATGCCATTACAACCAATTACAGTGATATTCACCTGATGGTTTGCCTTATCGGTGAGCGTCCGGAAGAGGTTACCGATATGCGGCGTTCCGTTAAGGGCGAAGTCGTCGCAGCTACTTTTGATGAACCCGTAGAAAACCATACCCGCGTGGCAGAACTCGCCCTGGAAAGAGCCAAACGCATCGTGGAAAGTGGCATGGATGTGGTCATCCTGCTGGACGGTATTACCCGTTTGACCCGTGCCTATAACCTGGCAATGCCTTCCAGCGGCAGAACCCTCTCCGGCGGTATCGATCCTTCGGCACTGCATCCTGCCAAACGCTTCTTCGGTGCGGCCCGTAATACCGCGGAAGGCGGCAGTCTGACTATCCTGGCTACCTGCCTGGTAGACACCGGCAGCCGTATGGACGACCTGATTTATGAAGAGTTTAAAGGCACCGGCAACATGGAAGTGCACCTCGACCGCCGTCTTGCCCAGCGCCGTGTTTATCCTGCCATCGATATTGAGCCCAGCGGCACCAGACATGAGGAATTGCTGCTCAACGAAGCCACGCTGAAACAAGTCTGGTTATTACGCCGCATGGCCGCCATGATTTCCTCCGATTCCGCTAACTTCGTGGAAGCGACGGAGAGAATTTTGGAAAGACTCAAGAAGTCCAAGACAAATGCCGATTTCCTCACTAATCTGCAGAAAGACGTTGATTAGAAGATAGTTTTCCAGTTGATATCCGGAGAATGCGGTGACAGGTCACCTGATAAACGAACAGTTGAAACAGTTGCCCTCCAACCCGGGTGTCTATTTGATGAAAGATGCCGGCGGGAAGATTATCTATGTCGGCAAAGCGGGTAACCTCAGCAACCGGGTGCGTTCTTATTTTCAGCCTTCTGCGAAACTGATGCCCAAGACCCAACAGCAGGTGAAAGAAGCCAAAGAGCTGGAATTTTTCATCACTAATTCGGAGTACGAAGCGCTTATACTGGAAAACAATCTCATCAAGCGCCATCGTCCTTATTTTAACATCCGCCTCAAGGACGACAAAGGCTATCCGTACATCCGTGTCAACATCGATGAAGACTGGCCGACCGTTTGTTTTTCCCGCGAGATGAAAGATGACGGCGCCCGTTATTTCGGGCCTTTTACCAGCCCCTGGTCGGTGAAGCAAACACTAAAAGTGCTGGAAAGTATCTTCCGTTTCCGCTCCTGCGATAAACCGATCACAGGCACGGACAAGCGTCCCTGCCTTAAATATCACCTTGGTCATTGCCTGGCGCCCTGTACCGGTTACGTCAGCAAAGAGGAATACAAAGAAGCGGTCAAACAGATCGTGCTTTTTCTGGAAGGCAAACGCGACAAGGTCGTCCGTGAAATCGAACAGCAGATGAAAGCTGCTTCTGATGCCTTGGATTTTGAACGGGCCGCCCGGTTGCGCGACCGCATCGGCGCGATTAAAAATGTCATCGAAGGTCAGAAAATAGCCGCCAAAGTCAGCGGGGACGAAGATGCGGTGGCTTTCATCACCGAAAAAGATCAGGCTTATGTCATGGTGTTTTTTGTCCGCGGCGGCAAGCTCATCGGGCGTGAAAGTTTTGTTTTAACCGGCGCTAATGCCGAAGAGCCAAAAGAGATCATGACCAGTTTTGTCAAGCAGTATTATGCCTCGGCTTCTTACATCCCGCCGCTGCTGTTATTGCAGCACCCCATTGATGATAAAGATGCCATCAGGGATTGGCTGAAACAAAAAAGGGGCGGCAAGGTAGAGATTTCCGTCCCCCGACAGGGCAGCAAGAAAGAATTGATTCAGATTGTCATACAGAACGCCGAGCAAGCCCTGAAGCAGATGAAGGTCAAGCAATTTGCCGCACCGCAGGTCATGGAAGCCGCCTTGCAGGAATTGCAGGAAAAACTGGGATTGCCGCACCTGCCCGAACGGGTTGAAGGTTACGACATTTCCAATATTCAGGGCAAGGAAGCGGTCGGCAGTATGGTTGTGTTTGAGCACGGCCGCGCCAAACCATCGCATTACCGCCGTTTCCGCATTAAGACGGTCCCTGAAGCAAATGATTTCGCCATGCTGCACGAAGTCCTCGGCCGGCGTTTTAAACGCATGAACGGCGTTCAGCTTGAAGCAGGTCAAAAAGAAACGTGGGGAATTTTACCCGACCTGGTCTTGATCGACGGCGGCAAAGGACAGTTAAGTGCAGCACACACGGCGATGGAAGAATTTGGCGCTGACGGCTTGCCAGTGGCCAGTCTGGCCAAGGAAAATGAAGAGATCTATCTCCCCGGACGCAGTAACCCGATCATCCTGCCGCGCAATTCGCCGGGTTTGCAACTATTACAGCGTGTGCGTGACGAATCCCACCGCTTTGCCGTGGCTTATTTTACGAAGGTGCACAAGAAAAAAACGTTCACCTCTTCGCTGGACGGCATCTCCGGCATCGGCCCCAAGCGCAAGCGCGCGCTGCTCAAACAATTCGGTACGGTCAAAGATATTAAAGAAGCCTCTGTCGAAGCCCTGCTCACCGTGGCAGGCCTGACCCCGGAGTTAGTGGACAGATTAAAAGAACGGTTGGGCTAACGATTTTTACTTTATTGATAATATTAGTTATCCAGGATTCAGGTTGGAGGAACAAAATATGTCTCTCATCAAAGAACTAACCACCGAAACCGAACTCGAAACCAGTATTAAGATCATCGCGGATTCCTTCGCCACCGTTGCCGCTGAGTTTAAATTGACGAAAGACAATTGTCCTACCCACCCCTCGTTTGTCACCATCAAACAGCTCATGGAAATGAAACGTAAGGGGCTTAAATTATTCGGGTTATTTGTGGAAGGTGCTCAGTTTGGCTTCGTCGCCCTGGAAAAGAAAAAGGACAAAGCTTTCAGCATGGAAAAACTGGCAGTTCTACCGGAATATCGCAGTAAAGGATACGGCGGAGAATTGGTCGACTTCGTCAATAATAATGTGAAAGACGCCGGTGGCAAAAAATTATCCATCGGCATTATCGATGAGCATACCGTTCTCAAGCAATGGTATAAATCCAAAGGTTTTAAGCAAACAGCGCGAACTAAATTTGAACATTTACCGTTCACCGTTTGTTTTATGGAAAAACCGGTTGTCTAGATTCTAAAAAAGCAGGCACAAAATGGATAAATATTTTCCCGAAGTCAAACGCGTCTGTATCTACGGCACCGGTGGCGTCGGCGGCTACTTTGGCGCGAAAATTGCCGAATTATTCGCGAACCGACAGGAAAGCGAAAATGAGGTATATTTTATTGCCCGCGGCGCGCATCTGCAGGCCATCCAACAGCACGGCATTGTGCTGAAAACCCCGGCGGGAACTATTTCTGCCCGGCCTGTGCTCGCCACAGATAACATCGGGGAAATTCCATCTCCGGATCTGATTCTACTTTGCGTGAAAGTCTACGACCTGCCTCAGGCTGCTGCCGCAATCAAAACCGCCGCGCGTGCAAACACGGTGATCATCCCGTTACTCAACGGCGTCGATATTGTCGAACGTATCCGGTCGATGATGGATACCGGCATCGTTTTGCCCGCCTGTCTGTATCTGGGCACTCACATTGAAAGTCCAGGCGTGATCAACCAGAGCGGGGGCAACGGCGTTATTATCTTCGGTCCCGATCCTAAAAAGCCGGAATATACTACCGAAAATGTCAAAGCCTTCTTCACAAAGACCGGGATTAAGTACGAATATTACGCCGATCCGCAGCCGAAGATGTGGGAGAAATATATGTTCATCGCCGCTTTCGGACTGGTAACCGCGCTCTACGGCGAAGCCCTCTCCGCCGTGATGGCAAATCCCTTGCACCGCAATCTGGTCAGCAGTATCATGGAGGAAATATATGCCATCTCCCGCAAGAAAAATATCGGTCTGCCCTCGGACATTGTTGAGATATCGATGCAAAAAGCCGCGAATTTCCCTTCCGATGCCCGGACGTCATTTCAAAGGGACATCGAAAGCGGCAGCGTGTCCAATGAGGGCGATCTGTTCGGAGATACAATTATCCGCGAAGGTCAGGCATTGGGTGTGTCTACCCCGGTCACCGAAAAGGTCTATCGTCAGTTAAACGATTATATTAACCAGAATCGCCCATCTAAATACCCTGGGGCTGATTCTGAGGCTGTCAGAAAATAGCTGATAGTAATATTATTTTTTGTCATTGTCGGGCTTGACCCGACAATCCAAGAGATTTTAGACAACCTCATTAAAGGGGGAGTTTAGTGTTTAGAGCTTCGGATTTGATCTATTTTCGCTTTGTTTCGTTGATAATGGTGCCGTAGGCGTGATTCGCCAGGCTGAAAGCCGCTTTCACGGTCCCTTCGGTCGTTACATTTAAACCTTTTTGCGGCGGCGGTTCATTGGAAAAAACCCAGATCGTTCCGCTGCCGTCGCCGATCTGGTATGTGCCTTTCTCCAGCGTTGCCAGCCAGACCGTATCTCCGACAGTTCCTTTGACGGTGATTGTCTTGCCGTCGTAATTATCGCTGTTTGCCTGTACATCCCCGATTTTAGTGATCGAACTATTGCATCCTGCGGCGGTCAGCAAAATTAGTGCCAGAGCGGCTAAAAGTACCAGTCTGAAAAGCATTCCAATTTTGTCGGCGGCGGTAAAAAGGGTCTTCATCTCTTCTCCGTATTTTAATTCAGCGGCTGGTTCCGTAATCTTATCTTAAGAATTATACATTACGATTGAGAAGACATGAATGGGCATTTATGGCCAAATTACATGGGTAATAAGTCCTCCCTCTGAAAATTATAATATCTAATCTCGAAATCATAAGTAAATTCGAATAACTAATTAGTTTTTAAGACTTCGGATTTAACCTAGTGTCTCTTTGTTTCCTGGATTACAGTGCCGTATGAGGTGCCGAGGATGGTAAATGCCGATTGCACGGTTCCCTCGGTGGTTACCGAAGCCCCCTTCGCCGGAGGCGGCTGTGTTGAAATTACCCAGATGGTCTCACTGCCGTCGCCGACCTGATATGTGCCTTTTACTGCTGTTGCCAGCCAGATAGATTCTCCCACGGTGCCTTTAATGGTGACTGTCTTGCCTTCGTATTTAGCGGTGTCAGACTTGATGTCACTTATCTTGGTCACGCTCATACAACCTGCGGCGGTGACTAAAATCATTGCCAGTACGGATATCATCATTAGTTTTAATAACGTTCCCGTTTTATTAGAGGTAGTAAATATTTTCTTCATTTATCCTCCATATTATTTTGCAAAATACTGAAGGCTGATAGCTGACCGCTCGTCAGTAATTCTCCGCCAGCACTTCAAAATAGGACTGAGGATGCTTGCAAGCCGGGCATTCCTTCGGCGGTTCGGTACCTTCATAGACATAGCCGCAATTGGCGCAGTGCCATTTCACGACCGCTTTCTTCTGGAAAACCTCTCCGTTGGCGATGTTGGCGATCAGTTTGCGGTATCTAGATTCGTGGAATTTCTCCACTTTTGAGATCTGTTCGAACGACCGCGCGATCTCCGCAAATCCTTCTTCTTTGGCGATTCTGGCGAAGTTGGCGTAAAGGGTCGTCCATTCCAGGTTTTCGCCTTTAGCGGCCCCTTCCAGGTTGGTTTTGGTGTCCTTGATCATGCCGGCAGGATAGGCCGCCAGGATCTCCACATCACCGCCTTCCAGGTAATTGAAGAAGACCTTGGCGTGCTCCTTTTCGTTCTCCGCAGTCTCGACGAAGATGTTGGCGATCTGCTCGAATCCTTCCTTGCGGGCGGCGCTGGCGAAATAGGTGTAGCGGTTCCTGGCCTGAGATTCCCCGGCGAAAGCGGCCAGCAGGTTCTTTTCGGTTTTGGTACCTTTGATCGAATTAGCCATTTTCATACTCCTTACGATTGTCATTCAGTTCTATTATAGAGGGTTGCGCGTTAAAAATATTCAACCTTCAATAATTAATAATCAAGAAGATGTAATTTGTTTGTCATTATTGTAGAGGCAGGAATCCAGACCTAGGCCAACAAACTCGCAGGAAGTGCGGCGTCTTTTCACTCATACCTATTCACTCACAACGGTCAACTCATAACTCACGTCACATTGACCTTTAGAGAGTAATTATGGTATATTTTCTCTTGCTGGTAGCGTAGCTCAGTAGGTAGAGCAGAGGACTCATAAGCCTCCGGTCGGCGGTTCGATTCCACCCGCTACCACCAACAACTTCAAAAATTCCAAATACTAAATCAAAATTGTCAAACAATTCCGTTTGTATGGTCGTGGTCTCGAACCCGACCGTCCGGTTTTCCAATCTGTTGTTAAAGTGCAGTGTGTTGTTATATTCATTATGGTACCTCTCGGCCTAAGGTCTATCGGCGATTCGTTTTATTTATTGGGGGCAAAATTTCTGACGGGGGTGTTTGTTTTGGGTACGCG
>PMMG01000034.1 GCA_003162335.1 Dehalococcoidia bacterium | reverse complement strand
GGAATTATCATAACTTCTTATTACTATATTGGAGAGTGCTGATAAAGTACCTTCGCCTATCTCAATGGAGTCATAGTACCTGACTTTCGCAAATTAGTAACCCGAGTCAAGTTTGCGGAGCAAGTTCTGAACAAGGTCTGGAATGATTTCTTTGGCGGGATATTCTTGACCGTTGATAATTACTACACCGGACCTGATAGGCCGAATTATTTTCACAAACTGTTTTATACTTATACCAGTTTTAGCTTCGATATTTCGACCAACAGCTAAAGACGTTAGCACAATAGTCAGGTGAGCCTCAATTGAGTCANNTCAATAAGAGTTTGGTTAAGTTGTTTGGTCTTAGCCTTAAGGGTTAGAAATTTCGCTTTTGTGGCAACCGCCTGACCGGTGACAATTTTCTCAGCTTTATCGATTTGTTTTTGAATATTCTTCATGTCGAGGCTTGCTCTTTTCTCTCGATACTGGTAGATAACTCTGTATTCTGGATACTGACTGACAATAATTTGCTGATCATTCAGCGTTTGAGATTTTTGGTACTGCGCGATATCATAAGGAATCTTATGAAGCCTGGAACCGACAATATAGGTATAACCAGCTTTAGCCAAAGCGGACAGGTTATTTGCACTTAGCATGGCTGCATCCGCCACTATGGTAAGTTTATCAATGCCATGTTGAGCGCAAAAGGCTTGCACTACCGGTAAAATTGTTTTAGTCTCGGCTGTATTACCTTTAAAACTGTGTAACCCTAAAGGAAATCCAGACTGATCGACTAGAAGTCCGATCACGATTTGAGGCTCCAGACGTCGTTCCTTACTGATACCGGATTTACGGTAGTCATCTTCTTGTTGGACTTCAAAGTAGAGGGTTGTAACATCGTAAAGTAAAAGACTGAGTCCCTTCTTGACCGAGTGATTAAAACAGACCTGGCTAATAGTGTCCCGGTAATTGTTTTCAATCACCATTTGAAGACAGCGATAAAGTTGATCCCTTTTAAACTGATCGATACCTAAATCCGCTAAAACGCGTAAACTGTCTAGCTTGGAAGTTGGCTCAACAAGACGCGCAATACACAATGCCGCGAAGACATCGTCATCAAGTTGAGCAAAACCCAGGAGATCATATTGTTGCCGTAATATTTGCCATAATAGGCTTGAAAAAGATTGTTTAAGTTGAATAGTAAACGATGCTGCAATATCGGGGAACAATGACTGTTGGGTACCTTGTAACCTTTGCTTGGCTAATGCAACAAGAGTGTCTAACTCTTTTGGATTATGGGCACTGCCAATATGATCTATGTTGGTAATTTGACCATATTTTTTATAAATGATTTGGACTGCGGTTGCACCGCTTTTAGTTGGTACTTTCCGAATGAAGGCCATATCCATTATTGTAAAGTAATTTCGACTGATTTACACCTCGTTAGTAACCCGAATTTCAATCTTTTACGCTCATTTTTGGTCGAAATATGGAAAATTGCGAAAGTCAGGTTCTATAATGTTCAAACATAGCTGTAGATTGAGTTTGAACCAAACGGAGATTCCCCGTCATTAAACAACATTGTTTTTTTAATATTTAAAGTCACGCATCCGCTGAGACTGTCAAACACAGGGAAAATCAATGAATTTTCCCATCATCTGTTTGATGACGGAGAGGATAATCCGGACCACAAAATCTTTGCTCATAACGTTTCCAACCGATAACTTAATTAATGCAGGCAAATAGATTCGCGGGGAGTCGAAAATAACAGGGATTCATTTGATGTTTAAAAAAGTATGGTTTTCTACCCTCAACGGAGCTTCATATTTAATGGCATAAAATCTATTATCTCCGTCATTCCCCGATAAGCTGTCAATCGCAAATCCTTGCCCAATATGGAACTATTTGCCGTAAACCCGCAAATCGTGCGTACAATGACTCTTTTGGACTATGAAAACTGACAAAGGTAGGACTGTGGCTGTGGCGACGGCGCTTTATATTATTAATATGTATAAGGGGGGCAAAAGTGTTTCCTTTTTAAGTAGGATCTTAAAAATATAAAAATCACTAATATTCTTGTTGACCTGTCGGAAGTAATCCTGTAGTCGTTTTTGCAGAGCCTCCGCCCAGGGTAGTAACGCGCGTTAGCGCAAGCTCATTCTCGTTAAAGATCACGCTCCCCGGAGATACACTTCCCTTAGTTCAGTATGGACAAAATACAACTAGCGCCAAATTCACAATGAAGATGGATACTTGTCACGCTGGTGACCATCATCTTTTGTAGAGCCTCCCCAGAGTTACTAATGAGCGACAATGCAGCCTTCTTTAGTTGATAGGTCATTTTATACTCTTAGGATTAGGGTAGGTAGCTATGCAGGTGGTGGCGACGGCAACGGCGGCGGTTATTATATTAATATATATATAGGAGAGGCAAAGACCCTTTAGTTAGGATTTTGAAAAATGGGGAATAAACCAGACATGACTGCTCCCCGGTTCCGGTGGTTTATGACAGAACTCCATTATTCTCTTTTAGGGTTTAATACCCCGCTGCTTGCGGCGAATTCCAAAGTTGGGTAATCTGGTACCAATGATATCTCGATGCTTGCCTCGAGGAGATTCCTTAAAGAGTTCCTTCAAAAATACGAAGATTAAATGTGAGCAGCTATTGGTTCCTAGTTCGACATTTTTGATGTGCAACGATAGGCAGATCTTTGAGGTGAAAGCCTTGTGTGTTAATTATTGATGGGATAGCTCATTACTCAGTTAAAAGTGTTTTAACTGGATAGTTCTACCGGTTTGGATGGCACCGAAACCATATTTGTCCCGGATGCGGTCGACCGCCTTGTTCAACTTTCCCAATCTTTGCTCAGCATTATCCATTAGCGATAATTGATTGCCGGGTTGGCTTAGACCTGAAACGCCGATGCCGACCAATCTAATGGCTTGCCGATTGGTTGCAATGGCTTTCTGCAGAAGGTTATAACCGGTTTGATAAATTATCTGGTCAAGATCCGTCATTTGAGGTAAAGTGCTTTGGCGGGTAATGGTGGTAAAGTCCGCATATCTGACCTTGATAGAAATACATTTTGTTTGTTTCCCCAATTCCCTTAGATCGGCGCCAACTCTTTCTGCTTGATAACGCAGTGTTCCCGATAGAAGCACAATGTCATGGGTGTCCTCTTCGAAAGTGGTTTCGCGGCTAATTGACTTAGCTTCTCCCGGCGGCGTCACGGGATTATTATCGATACCGTTAGCATGGCGGTATAACATATCGCTAAACGCACCAAAACGGCTTTTCAGGGCAGGTAATGGCATCCTGGCTAGCTGTCCAATAGTGTGGATGCCAAGACCCGCTAAAACCTGTTCGGTCTTTTTGCCTACACCCGGTAATTTGCGGATGGCCAGCGGCGCCAGAAAAGCGGCTTCACCTCCCGATGGAACTTCAATTAGCCCGTCGGGCTTTGATTCGTCGGAGGCAACTTTCGCAACTACCTTGCAGGAAGCAATCCCGATGGAAGCATTTATACGAAGATCTTCTTTCACCCGTTGTTTGATTTTAATCGCCATCTGTCGGATCGTTCCGTGTAGTGATTCGAAACCGGTGACATCCAGGTAAGCTTCATCCAATCCCATCGGTTCCAGAAAAGGGGAGAAATCAGCAAGTATTGCCATGAACTTCTTGGAAACCTCTGCATAACGACTATAATTACCCTCGATGAAAATCGCTTGAGGACACAGGCGGACAGCAGTTGCGATGGGCATGGCGGAATGTAAGCCGAAGGCGCGCGCTTCATAAGAAGCCGTGGCAACGACACCACGTCCGCCGGGTTTGCCGCCGACCACCACCGGCTTGCCTTTTAATTCCGGGTTATCCGCCTGCTCTACCGAAACAAAGAAAGTATCCAGGTCTATATGCATGGTGATACGTTGCGACACTATTTATACCACCCCCTCGGGACGTTATTGTACAATAACCCTCGTACAGTTTCTGTAAGGTTGCAACATTTCCATTCAATGCGCTCCGATAATGTTATGAGTATCAGAATCAATATTTATTAAAACGCGAAATTTAATACTTGTAACTTTTAAGTCCAATTGTGGTATTATTTAGCTAATCAAATAAAAAAGAGGTGCAAATATGGTCGTTATGAACCGGGTTGCACCTCCGGTAGCAAACCAGGTTTTGCCCGTAGAAGTAATACAGGGACTGATGGCAATGGTCGCCGGAGCGCGGGCAATCGAGGCTTGGTTACCGAATTCGAACAGGGATTCGAATTCCCTTGGGGGTACCAAATTCCACTGAGCTCAATCCCAAAGGTACCGCCTATCAAACTGAAGGCTAGAGCTCCTAAAAATGGGCAACTTTTTGCTTATTTATCTGGGCGGTCCGCTTTGTCCTGATGTCGGCTTTGTTACCAGCCATTCCCCTGTAAGTTCTAAAATAGGCAATTTAAATTCCAGGTTTTGCCGCCGCAACGGAATCATATCTACAACATCAAACCCGCATTCTGGAAGCATTCGCTCTAATACTGCGCAACAATTTGGTGCACCTCGCCCTCCACCGCCTGCCAAACATACAGCAATCGCCGGCGTGGCGCCCACAGGCGGCATAAAGGGCGATACTCCCGGTAGTGAAGGGATGGATGCTCCCCGGGGACCTGGCCCTGGTCTGGGGGTAATCCGGCGCAGCCGGTTCAGGAAAGCTCTCATGCTTTCACTGAGGTCGAAGAAATACACCGGGTTAGCAAAAACAGCTACATCTGCCGTTTTTAATTTTGCTACTACTGAGTCAAAATCATCATTAATCACGCACCGGTTCTCACTACGGCAAATTCCCCAGCCTTCCTGGTCGCATTGGCGGCATCTTTCGATATTGAGTTCGGTCAGGAAGATCGTTTCCGAACTACCCCCGGCGTTAGCGATTCCTTTCCCGATGGCTTTCAATGCCCTGGCGGTCCGTCCCTCTCTGTTTCTGCTTCCGGATAACATCAGGATGTACATTTTTACTCCTTTTAAACATAACTATTCGCATTTTGGCATTTGTGAAGTAGCTAGAATAATATAGAGGAATGGCGATATCACCCAGGTAGCTCGCAAAAGTTCTTTATAATGACAATATGAGGGAATAAACCTGCCACCACGGATGGAGTGCCGTTCCTTGAATTCACAATATTGTTCACTGAATTCATTATACTATGACCCGTCCGGAATGTTTGCTAACAGGTGTTCTGACTATGGTTGACAGAAACCAGTGCCGAAGGTATAGTTCTGGTATTAACCAAAGTACATTTTTTTAATTGAATGGGGTGAAACATGGAACAGACTAAAGTGCATTTTAAGATTCCACGAGACGTAAGAAGGATGCTGCTTGTCGAAGAGCAGGTGTTATTGGCCGTCAAACAATCCCGGTGGAAAGTGCTGTTCAACCCTGATACGATAGTTGTAACAAGCCAGCGCGTAATCAGGTATTCACCTTCAGGATTTTTTGGCATACATAAGGACATCGAAGACTACCGGTACGAAGACATGGCCAACTTCAAGGTAAGCAGGGGGTTGTTTTTCGCCACGGTCACCATCAGCCATCGATTCAATAGCGAAACTCTTATTTTGAATAATCTCCCTAAGCGTTCGATGACAGATATATCGAAGGCAGTTGAAGAGAATATTGGGAGGGTTAGAGGCGGCACAACAGCAAAAATTGCCACACCGGAAGCGCCGCTGGACGCACTCTCTACATTAAAAATGCGCTTCGCTAAAGGCGAGATAACTAAAGAACAATTCGAGGAAATGCGGCACACTTTGGAATAGTGTGCGAATACGGAAACCGGATTCGGAATTATGGCGAATCAACAAGATAGGTTTACAGACCTGCTCAACCGGATAAATGAAATCTCCGATGATGACCTGATTCCCTGGTATAAAAAAGCTACCAGAGTGTGCAAAGGTTTTTCGGCTAAAACCCATAATAAACCGGCAGTAAAGAGCAAGGTTTATATTATTTTACTGAAAATCGTCGGCAAAAAAAGATCAGGCTACGCTTTGTATGTAGGGAAAACAAATCGTACACCGGAAGACCGGTTTCAACAGCATAAAGATGGTTACAAAGCCTCCAGATATGCAAAAAAATACGGGGTCTGTCTTTTACCTGATTTATTTGAGCATCTTAATCCGATGAGCGCCGGCGAAGCCACTGAACTGGAAGCCAGCATTGCGGAGGCGCTTAAAAAGGCAGGAGTGCCGACGTATGGAGGACATTGAACAAGATTCATCGAATTCAGTTATACAAATCATTAGCATCAATATTGAATAATACTTTGACTTTATTCTTTTTTCTAATATACTAGTGGTATCGAAAGACAACAATATTTGGAGGCAACATGGACAACATGCAATTCAACGCGCAATTCGATTCACAAATGAGGGCTACCTGGGGATGGCGGGGTGTGATAGGGTATATCAGTCCGGCAGTGGTACTGTCTTACGGGGCAGAATACGACTACAAGTTCGGTCAGCTTGGGCTGGGGACGATGCAAATAACCCTTGGTCTGGTGCATGCTACCGACGATAACCTAGGCAGAGTGTTACCGGGTCTCGATATGGCTGCAAAAGCATTAGCCGACCAGGGTGCGCAGTTCGTTTGTCTTGGCGGTCCGCCCGCAACTCTCGTCGAAGGGGTCGATCATAATCTGCAAATCAAAAAGCGTTTGGAAGAGATTACCAAACTACCGTGCACGACCGCTTTATTAGCCACCATCGACGCTTTTCATGCGCTGAAAATGAAGAAAATAATCATTGTGGAGCCCGGTTCAAGCGACGGTCTGGATATCTGGGCAGTGCGTATGAAAAAATATTTCGAGGATAACGGTTTCAAAGTCGTTAATACTAAGAGTGCCCGTTCGAAGACAACCACACTTGGCAAAGCCAAACTGCCGATGGATTTGCCGTACAATCTGGCGAAAGAGGCGTTATTAGAAACCCCTGAGGCCGATGGAGTTTATATGGCCTGCGGCGTATGGGGCGGTCCGCCCGTGGTGCAAAGACTGGAAGCTGAGTTTGGTAAACCCGTGGTATTTGATGATACGCAGTGTTATTGGGCTGCCATGAAAGCATTAAATATCCGGTTGCCGGTAAGGGGTCTGGGTAAACTTTTCGAAACGATGTAGACGGTAACTATCAGTTTTCAGGATGAAACAATAAGCAGCATAATAGCTTCGCTTACTCCGGAGATTACTTTGCTAAGCTCGCAATGACTACAGGCAATAAAAGGGGCGGTTCTCAATTGAAGAACCGCCCCTTTTTATGTTCTGCCGGAGTCCGGCATCAGTGTTGAGCAGGTATTATTTCCCCATACTCACTTTCAGTTTTGAGTCGATCCAGAAGCGTGCCTCGTAGAAACAGATCAGACGAGGAGTTACGATACCGGAGACTGCCTGATTTTGGCCGTTGTAACCCTTCAGCCAGGGTTGATAGAGAGCATAGAGACTCGGATGAAGCAGAGAAATGGCATAATGTTGGCGCATTACCCGGTCATTGGCTGCCTTATTAATGGCTTCCTGCTGCTCGATGGTGCTGGCAGCGAGGGCCTGGTCATAAAAGGCGGTAAAGGTCGGGTCGTTTACCATGATCCAGTTTGTGCCGTATCCAGGCTGTAACTGGGTCAGCTGTCTGATACCGGGAGTAGAACCATACCAGGCAGATGATGAACGCATCGCCAGACCATCATTTTTACCGTTGGTGACATAAGCCAGCCATGAGGTGGCATCGAGGGTAGTGACATTAATTTTGATGCCGATGGCGGACCACGATGACAGGAGGATGTTTAGCAGATCCGCATCTCCGGAGGAATCAAAGACAAGGTTAGTGGTGAAGCCGTTAGGATAGCCGGCGTCAGCCAGCAGTTTCTTGGCGGCCGCGGGGTCGTAAGAATATTGGTCTTTGAGGTCCTGAGGCCATTGACTGTAAGGAAAGCCCCAGCCGACAGCGTATTGTGAGGTAAAGGGGGAAGGATTTGGCGGGGCATTACCGGCATAATAGGTCTTTGCCAGGGTAGGCAGGTCGATAGCCTTTTGCATTGCGATACGGACATTGATGTCGCTGTAGGGTTTCAGGTCATTCCGCGGGTCGACCGTGTTCGCGTTATTGGCCGGAATGAGGATCTGGTTGATTTCCGGATTAGTTTTTAACATTGACTGAGCCTGCGGGGCCTGGATGCCTTCCATCACGTCGATTTTACCCGTGCGCATGGCGGCCATCGCGGTGGCTGTATCGGGAATGATGAGTATCTTAAGGCTATCAATATAAGGGAGCTTATTCTTGGGGTAGCGCTCGTCATATCCCCAATAATTCTGGTTTTTGATCAGAGTTAAAGAAGAATCGGAAACATAATCGGTTAAGATGAAGGGGCCGGTGCCGATGGCATGATGCCAATCATTGAGGTCGCCCCATTTGTCGACGGCTTCTTTGGCTTCCAGGTCAACGTTAGCGCCGACAACCTGCATGCTTTCGTAGATCAATTCAATGTTAGGCATGCCCCATGTTTCTTTGACGGTGTACTTGTCAACAGCGGTGATAGTTTTCATAAAGCCGAGAGTGAAAACGCCGGCATAGTTGGGTGCCGGTTTGGTGAAACCGCCGCCAATGCCCAGGATACGGTCGTAATGATATACAACATCATCAGCGACGAATTCGCGGCCGCTGACCGGGGCAATATCCTGCCAATGGACGCCTTTGCGCAGATGGAAAATGATGGTGCTGGGATCGGGGAATTCCCAGCTTTCGGCCAGGAAGCCTTTGACGTAGTTGGAGGGGCGGAACTGGATCCGGTAATCAAAGACTTTGGGATCAACAGTCCAATCGTCGGCAGCCAGTTTTTCGAACCAGGCCGGTTCGACGCTCGGAATTCTGTCTCCCTGATAAGGGTCGAACATCGTGGGGTTCAGGTTGATACGCATGACCATGGTGCCGCCGTACTGCGGGACTCCAAGCGAATCCCACCAGTTTCCCGTCGAGGCATTGCTGGTGGTTACCTGGGTGGTAGAAGCAGCTGTTGTGGACGGTGTCTGTGTCGTTTTTGAGGTTGTTGTCGTACTTGAAGTACTAACGGGTGGTGTCGTTGTGGTTGTTGTCGTTGAAGATGTGCCGCAAGATGACAGAATCATTGAAGTCGCCAGCAGACAGCACAAAATCAACAGTGTGATTTTTCCTTTCATCCTCTCTCCTTAATTTATTTTCCGGGATGTCTTATCCTGACCGGACGGGATATCCCTTACTCCTCTTCGTACTTTTGAAAAGGAACAACTTAGTACATGACTGTTCCCCTATTACGTACACGTACTAAAGTAATGGTTATATCTTATCTAAAATCAGGCCAGAATGTCAAACGCGTTTGAGATTAAATAGTGTTTACAAAACCGGGGTAAATTGGTAAGTTATCAGACTTCAGCTTTCAGCAGGAGTGCACTTCAGTTTTCAAAGCAAACGAAATTGCGACTAATGGTTATTGCGGTTGCTTGGCGATTTCGTCCAATATCGGTATTAAATATTTCTTAAAGACTACCGGGTTTTCGGCCATGCCGCTGTGGGACATGCCTACCAGCGCGCTGAATTTTGCGCCTTTGATTTGCGCTGACAGGGCGGTGGTGTCCTCGACGGAACTGGTGGGATTATAGTCGCCGGTAAGCAGGTAGACCGCACAACGGGCAGTATCGAATTTATCCAACTTGCCGGTCAGGTCGTGTTCGCGGAAATAGTAATAGAGGTCGCCCTTGGTAATCGGTCCGGGTGATTGCATCGCTCCCCAGGTCACAGCACGGCGGTATCTTTCAGGGCTGTAAGGAGCGCAGAAATACATGGAATTAGTGCGGCGGTAATCATTCGTGACATTAGGGTGGTAAAATGTGTCCAGTGTGGCTGGGCCACCGCGCTGCGCCGCGCCGACAGCGATGACCGCCCGGAATTTGTCCGGATATTCCAGCGCCACGTCCAGCGCCAGGAAGCCGCCGAGGGCATTACCCATAAAGACCGGTCTTTCCAGACTTAGAGCGCTGCACAATTCCAGGTGAAAATCGAAAAGGAAGCTTTTTGTCAGTTTATATTCCTGTTTCCACCATTCGATGGATTCCGGGGGTAATGACCGGCCGTGGTAGGGCAGATCCGGGATGATAACGCGGTATCTGGAAATAATATCTTTGTCGTCCAGCAGGTGCCGCCATGTCAATCCATCGCCACCGCCGGCGTGCTGGCAGATAATAGGGATGCCCTGTCCGCTTTCCTCATAGAAAATACGGTATTCGATGCCCTGAATTATCAGGTGGATATATCTGCCGACTGCGGCTTCAAATCTGGCCATTTATATTCCCTTTTTTATCTCTAACGCCGGTAAGTTATTTCTTTTTGGAGTTTTTGGCAATCTCGTCCAGTATTGGCATCAGATATGTTTTGAACAGGGCCGGATTTTCGGCCATGCCGCTGTGCGACATGCCTTTCATTTCGGCAAATTTGGAGCCCTTGATCTTTTTCGCCAGTTCTATAGTATCTTCGACGGAACTGGTGGGGTCATACTCACCGGTAAGCAGGTAGACAGCGCATTTTGAAGTATCGATTTGCTGGCATTTGCCGGTCATATCGTGTTCAATGAAATAATAGTTCATGTCGCCCTTGGTCACCGGCGGCGCCGTCAACATTGAGACCCAGGTAATCGCGCGGCGGTATTTTTCAGGGTTAGTTGGCGCGGAGAAATACATCGAGTTAGCCCTTTTGTAATCATTGCCGATATTCGGATGATAGAAAGTATCGAGCGTTGCGGTGCCGGCGGTTTCGGCAGCTTCCACTCCGATGACAGCCCGAAAATCAGCCGGATGGTTTAAAGCCAGGTTCAAGGCGAGAAATCCGCCGGTAGCCGTTCCCATATAAACCGGTCTCTCAAGCCCCAGTGCTCGGCTGAGTTCGACCTGAAAGTCCATGTAGAAACTCTTGGTCAGCTTGTATTCTTCTTTCCACCACTGCACCGATTCCGGCGGCAAGGATCGTCCGTGATAGGGGAGGTCGGCGACGATGACATGATATCTAGAAATAATATCCGGGTCGATCAACATATGCCGCCATTCCAGTCCCAGCGAACCGGCGGAATGCTGGCAGATGATGGGAATGCCTTTACCTGCTTCTTCAAAATACACACGGTATTCGATGCCCTGGATAGTGAGATATACGTATCTACCTTCGATTGGTTCAATTACGGCCATTTTGCGCTCCTTAATGC
>PMMG01000117.1 GCA_003162335.1 Dehalococcoidia bacterium | reverse complement strand
TTACTACCGATAGCGCAGGGGATTTAGGCCTCTTGCAAATAGTCAAATATTACTTTGCCCGGGTTGGTATCAACATGGAGATCCATCCGGTACAAACTGATACGTGGATGTCCGATGTGAAAACGGGTCACAAACACGACCAACTGGCACACCGCACCGGACAGGGTCAACTCGGTCACTGTATGGAACCGATCAGACAATTGAACCCGCTGGTTCAGGGATATCCCACCAATTACCTGATGCTCAATGACGCCATTCTCGGAGATTTTTATACGAAGGCGATGGGCGCAGACAGCGTCGATGAAATGAAACAGGTTATCAGGACTGCCAACGAATATTATGCGCGGCAGCATTTTACCATCTCATTACTTCATCCTCGAAAATATTTTCTGTATCAACCCTGGCTAAAAGGCTACAATGCTCAGTATTATTCGGTCTCGGCGGTCACAGGCGGACCTACCCTCCTTTTCTTTTATCCGGCCCGGTTCTGGATAGATCAAAAATTTAAAAAAGCTATGGGACACTAATATTACCATTACGGAAATTTGTGAGAGGTTTCTCTTAAAGCTGGGGAATAATATTTTTGAAACTTTAAATGGATTACAAATGGATTGCGCTATCGGTTACTAAATCCATTTTGAAAAGACAGCAGCAAAAACCCGAAATGACCAGGCCGGATTTAGCCTGAATTCCTGACGCACAGGGGCAGTAAATATGGAAAAGAAAAACACATGGTGGGACAATCTCGGTGAACCTCAGTACGGCGGCGAAATCGTGGTGCGTGCCAACAGCAATATCGTAGATTTTGACCCCTGCGCCACCCAACTGGCTTATATCTTTTCTACCTGGATGGAAAAACTGGCTGCCGATGATTGGACGTTGGATCCGGAGATATTCGATTTTAAACCGCATTGGCATCCTTCCCGCTACATGAGCGGGCAACTGGCGGAAAGTTGGGAATTTACCGGGCCGGGCGCCTATATAATGCATTTACGCAAAGGCATCCGCTGGCAAAATATCCCGCCGGCAAACGGCCGGGAGTTCATCGCGGACGATGTGGTATTTCATTACAATCGGTTGTGCGGCTTCGGTCAGAGTGATAAAAAGCGAGGCCCGCTGCAAACCGCGGTCACGCGCTTTCAAGACCTGATATCGGTCACGGCTTCAGATAAATTTACCGTTGTTTTTCAATGGAAAATAACCAGCGAAGAGACGATCATGGAAACCCTGCATCAGATCAGCCCCGCCGCTTATCTGGAAAATCCGGAGGCAGTGCGAAAATGGGGTGATGTTCGTGACTGGCGGCACGCCATCGGCACCGGTCCGTTTATTTTGAAGCACTTTATTCCCGGAGAATCAGCTTTTCTGGTAAAAAACCCTGATTACTGGGGACATGACGAACGGCATCCGCTAAACCAATTGCCCTATGTCGATGCCGTTAAATTTCTGATTGTCCCGGATGAAGCCGGGGCGCTAGATTTAATGTGCGCAGGAAAAATTGACCTCATCGACCAGATTTCGCCTTTGGGCGCTCAGGCGTTGAGAAAAACCAATCCGGAAATAATCCAGATCACTCATCCGGGCGCAAATCCGGTTACTATCGACCCTCGGAATGATGTTAAGCCTTTTAATGATATCCGTGTGCGTAAAGCAATGCAGATGGCTATCGACCTGCCCTCTATCGTTCGTGAATATTATCACAATACCGTCGAGCCATATCCGGCAACATTCACTACCCGGTATATGCGTGAGTGGGGTTTCCGCTGGGAAGACTGGCCCCAAGACCTCAAGGACGAATATACCTATAACCCCCAGGCGTCGAAAAAACTTTTAGCAGAAGCCGGCTATCCATATGGGTTCAAAACCAACATCGTAGCTCATACTTCCGGAGAATTTCCCCTGCTGCAGATAGTTAAGTTTTATTTTAAAGCAGTTGGTATTGACATGGAGATCCGTCCCATGGAAAACGATGACTGGATCATTTTTGTCATGATTAACCATAAACACGACCAGCTGGCCTATCACGCCGGCGGGCCGCTCGGGCACAATTCCTCCCCCACCCACGATTTGCGGATTTTTCAGAAGGGCAGCCGCGCCAATTATAATATGGTAGACGATCCTGTTTTTAACGCATTTCTGCCCCGAGCAGAGAAGGCAACGGACTTTGCTGAAATACAGAAGGTTATGCGGGACGCCAATGAATACGTCGCGCGGCAGCACTACACGATCTCTTTGATACAGCCAATGGCCTACTCCTTCTGTCAACCGTGGTTGAAAGGTTACAACGCGCAATTCGGCTCGGCATGGGCGCACGGCGGCGGCCCCGGGATGTCCGGCTTCTACCTGAGCCGATTCTGGATAGACCAAAAAGTGAAGAAGAACTAAACTCAAAATCCGAATCGACATACCAGCTCATCCGTCTTATATTTTGGATTATTTATGTATAGTTCGAGCATGTAGGCTTCGCAGCCCTCCACGCATCCTGCAACGCGAATCAATCTGTTTATTTTTTAGTACCTTGATATTTGAACTTGTTCAGATTTTGGAGTTTGGAAGTTAGTATTTTCAGGTGTTTGTTTCTAAACAGGAAAGAGCATATGCTAAAGGTAATAAAAGTACGAAAGAGAGCAAATTGAAATGACTTTTAACATCTTCGCCGTAATCATCCTGGCTGCATTGCTGTTTGAATTCGTTCTCAAGTTCACGGGCAACCTGCTAAACCTGCAGTCCCTCAAACGGGAAATACCGCCGGTTTTACAGGGGATCTATAAGCCGGAAGAATACCGCAAATCCCAGGAGTATCTGCGTGTAAACACGCGTTTTGGTCTTGTGGAAAGCAGTTTCAGTTTACTCATCTTACTGGTTTTCTGGATTACCGGCGGATTCAACTGGTTCTATGGAATCATCGCAGGGTGGAACCTGTCGCCGGTTTTTGCCGGTCTTTTGTACATCGGCATACTGTTGCTGGCTTACATGGCGCTGCAATTACCTTTCAATATTTACAGTACATTCGTAATTGAAGAACGATTCGGTTTTAACAAGACCACGCGCCGCACGTTCATTTTGGATCTGATCAAAGGATTCTTCTTAGGGGTGATATTGGGAGGACTGATTTTAGCCGGTGTGCTTGCTTTATTCCAATACGCGGGAGAATTCGCCTGGCTTTACTGCTGGGCTGCTGTCGTGGTATTCTCCCTGGCTATGCAATATGTAGCCCCAACCTGGATAATGCCGTTGTTCAACAAATACACACCGATGACAGAGGGCGAACTGCGGGATGCGATTCTGAAATACGCTGGTTCCGTCAATTTCCCGGTCAAAAATATCTACGTCATGGACGGTTCTAAACGTTCCACCAAATCCAACGCATTTTTCACTGGATTCGGCAACAATAAACGCATCGCCCTGTTTGATACGCTAATCGCGCAGCATACCGTGCCGGAAATGGTCGCTGTGCTCGCCCACGAAGTCGGGCATTACAAGAAAAAACATATACTGCAGAGCATGATTATCAGCGTATTGCATATGGGCGTGCTATTTTATTTATTATCGTTGTTTGTGACCAACGCCGGCTTATATCAGGCTTTTTCAATCACAAAGCAACCGATCTACGCTGGCTTGCTCTTTTTCGGGTTGCTTTATACACCGATAGAGCTGGTTTTAGGCATTGTTATGGAAATGATTTCTCGCAAAAATGAATATGAAGCGGACCGGTTCGCTGCGGAAACGATTGAAGACCCGCGGAGTCTTGTCAATGGCTTGAAAGAGTTGTCAGCCACGAATTTATCAAACCTTACGCCGCACCCGTTTTATGTTTTTATCAATTATTCTCATCCCCCACTGCTACAGCGGATAGAGGCAATACAGAGAATATACCGGAAAGGTAACACGACTAAATAACTCACTATATTAATTTGGATAATAGCAACTTGGTTATTAACGTCGGTTAATCAAGGCGAATTCATTAATAACCGATAATCATTCATTGACAAACCGTTATTAACGTAGCAAAGCAATCAGATAGATTCCCCTCCCGTGGAGGTGGGGATACCGGATTACAGGCGTTCGCTGGAACGACAGGGTGAGCATTAAAACATTTTTTGCATTATGTAAACATCAAGCAATTTACCGAATTTGTTCCCTACTTCTTTCATCATACCCACGTCCTGAAAGCCAAACTGTTTATGCAAGTGGATACTGATATCGTTTCCTCCGGCAATACGGGAAATGACGGAATGTAAACCGGCTTTCTGACCTTCTGCGAGGACGGCGGTCATCAGTCTTTTGCCGACACCCTGATTGCGGAATACTTCTTTTATGTAAAGTGAAAGTTCGACAGTATCGGCATAGGCGCAACGCGCAGAATATTCACTAAGGGACACCCACCCAACGACCTTGCCATCCACCACCGCTACCAGTACCGGATTGCGTTTGCCATGGTCTTTGAACCAGTTTCTTTGCGAGGCAACCGTTTTCGGTTTAATATCAAAGGTCGCTGTTGTGGTCAATATTGCTTCGTTGTAAATTTCCGTAATCGCGGGAACGTCCAACGGAACGGCCTTTCTGATTTCAGGTATCATTCAGTCTTCCTTTCAATCAAATAACACCTAACATTATAGCAAAAGCTGAGGAAATTGGATTGATAATAGTTGGAAGTTAATTTCTCTATCGCTTGGAAACGGAATATGTCTTACAAGCTAAGTGATAATGTTATTGTATCCCCTCAAATCTGACCCTCGCCCATGCCGGGGAGATAGTACTAACAGTGAAAACAGACAGAAACCCTCTTTCGAGGGTTTCTGTCTGTTTTGGCGGCCTTAATTTTCTTCGTTTTTACTCCAATCTTCTTGCCTTCCGCCGACTCCTACCGCCACCCCCCGCTTCTTTAGTTCCGGCAATTCTCTGCGATAGCTGCATTGCAGGCATTGCTCGAACCAGCCATCGAGATCTCGATCGACAAATAAATCTCCGCCGCAGCGGCTACAATTCTTTAATTTCCAATGTAACATTTTGTTTACCTCCTTTGTCACATTCCACACCATTGATTACAAGTTAGATTCTACCCAAATGATTAAACGCAGTATGTGACAATCGTCTCATTGTGACAATGGTCTCATTTCAGGGGATAATAAAAACAGAAAAGAAGGCTAATAACAAAGTGGAAAAACAGGTAAAAAATTAAGATTAGTCTTTTTCGACAATGATCTCGAAAGAGCATGTGAGCGCGCCGGTCGGGCATACAGCTTCACAAGTGGTGCACCAGTGGCAGTCTTCAGTCTCGATAATGGTTACTTTGTTCTCAACCAGAACAATCGCTCCACAACTGCAAACACTTATACACAACCCGCACCGGTTGCATTTGTCCTGATTAATTTCTGGCATTTCTACCAATTGAGTATGCCTCCATACAAATACAATCTACCGGATATCGATAGCCTTGTCTGTGACCTTTGTCTCAACCAGACTCCGCAACTATTTCCTCCAGCGATTTTTTGTTCGTAATAACGATACGATGACGCTCGATACGGATAAAGCCCTGCTCTTCCAGCGTTTTTAACGAGCGTGCCACGACTTCTCTGGCCGTGCCTGCCATCGCTGCCATTTCCTGCTGCGTTAGATGATCATTAGCACCGGCACCTTCGCTGGAATGATTCAATAATATTTTTGTGACCCTACCGAGAACGTGCCTGAATGACAGGTCCTCCACCAGTGTCACCAGCTGTCGCATTCTTTCCGCCAACACCTTATTGGTGTTCAGCGCGACCTTAGGATACTGCTGCATGATGGTCAGGAGCTTGTCTTTCTTCAGGCCGTAGAGCGTCACCGGCCCGAGCGCCTGGGCATTAACCGGATTAGGTTTGCCATCAAAAACGGGAATATCATTAAGAGCTTCACCCGGACGGGCGATACTGAGGATCTGCTCTTTACCCTGCGCGGAAGTCTTGAATACTTTGACGGCCCCGGCAGCGACAAAATACAGTGTGTCGGACAATTCGCCTTCCATTATTATCACTTCACCGCGCTGTACTGTCTTTTCGGTGAATAATTGCTTGTTGGCTTCCAGCTCGGCAGCGCTCATCACCGAAAAGTAGGATATTGATTTCAGGAAGGCTGCATCGATCGTCATCGTCGTTTATCAGTCACATTTCAGTATTTATTGTTATGTCAGATTATATCAGCTTCTGCTGGACTGAGCAATAGCAACAAAATATAAATAATCAAGCTTCAATAATTAAATATCAAGAAAATACCAAAAACCAATAACCATATACTAAATAAGCTAACAGTCAGGATTTTCGTTTGACATTCAATTTAACATGGGCGTTACTACCGATGGCAAAGGCCTATTTAAACTGAGATTGCCACGCTTCGCTTGCAATGGAAGAAGGAAAAGAGAAGATGGAGCGCTTTCGCGCTCCATCTTCATAATTATCTTTAGACTGGATTCAATTCCAGAATTAATACAGCATGCGGGCAACCATATTACCCTGGTGGATGGCGACTCTGATATTAGCAGGTACCATGCAATCTCCAGCCAGGTAGACTTCTTTAGCCAGGCCCTGCAGCGCATCCAGCACCTTTTTATTCGGTTTGGCACCGGTTGCTACTACGACTGAATCGGTTTTAATCGTGCGCTTATTCTTATCTTTATCGCTGACAACGATATTGTCGTTGTTTATCTCTTCAATCTTCGTACTGGTCAGGATCTCTACTTTATGCTGTACCAGCTGGTCGATCACGTAATCAATGACATCGCGCACCATCAGCTCTCCGATGACCGGCAGGATTTCCACCAGCGTCACCTTCTTACCCTGGGCGCCGAGCCATTCTGCCGTTTCGATGCCGACTTCGCCGCCGCCAATGACAACCACATTCTCTCCGACTTTGGCGGAACCATCCAGCACTTTACGGGCGTCTACAACAAGGCTCTTGTCGATTCCCGGAATGGGTGGGAAGAACGTATCCGAACCACTGGCGATGATAATGACATCCGGCTTCATTTCTTTGACCAGCGCTGGTGTAGCTTCTTTATTCAATTCCACTTTAACGCCAAGTTTCTTGAACTGCGCGTTATAATATCTGGGGATGCTCATAATTTCGCCCTTCAAGGGAGGAATCGCGGCCAAATTCAAGAGTCCGCCGAGTTTATTATCTTTTTCCCAGAGCGTAACTTTATGTCCGATCATCGCACTGATACGTGCTGCTTCCATACCGGCAGGCCCGCCGCCCACCACCAGCACAGTCTTTGTTCTTAACGAAGGCTCAATGTGAGCCACACCCTCGCGCCAGGCATCGGGATTGACGGCACAACGAGTCTCGTGAAACCAACCCTGGCAAAGAATGTCATGGCAGGTGTTGCAGGCAATGCATGTCCGGATTTCATCCAACCTGCCTTCCTTCGCTTTATTTGGCAGTTCAGGATCAGCAACTAACGGCCGCAGCATCCAAATCAGATCCACTTTTCCCGAAACGATGAGTTCGTCAGCCAAAATGGGATCATTTATGCGGTTAATGACGCCAACCGGGATATTGACCGCTTTTTTGACCATAGCAGCATAATCGGCAAAGGCGGCCTTAGGAACATAATAAGGACCGACGGCAGACCACATCGGCGCCTCATGCGTGCCGCCAGAAAGATGAATTTCATCCACACCGGCCCTCTCCAGGTACGGCGCGATGGCAACAATAATATCAGGAGTCAGTTGCATCGGCGCTTCTTTCGGGTCCAGTCTATCCAGTGCATTAAGTTTAATCAATACAGGGAAATCCTTCCCGCATTTTTTCTTGATGCCCTTGATGATTTCGCAGGCAAAGCGCGAGCCGTTCTCCGGCCCCTGTCCGTACTCATCCGTCCTTCTATTTGTATAAGGAGACATAAACGAGCCGATCAGATAACCATGTGCGCCGTGGATTTCAACGCAGTCATATCCGGCGTCTTTTACCCTGCGGGCGGCTTCGACAAACTGGTCTTCCAGGTGCTTGATTTCCGGGATCGTCAATTCATGCGGAACAACGCCGAACTTGAATTTCACAGGTGACGGCGCAACTGGATGCATATTTTTCGCTGCTCCGGCTTCGTCCGGACGCATTGCCCGACCTTCATGCATCAGCTGTATCCCGATTTTAGCATCAGGAGCTACTTCACGCATACGTTTCGCCAATTTCGCAAAACCTGGAATATACTTATCATCATCGATCCTGGCCATCGATTCAGTGCCCAGGCTGGAGATATCGGGACAGGTTCCCCCGACCATCACCAAACCGGCTCCACCTCGGGCTCTCTCCACATAAAAATCCTCTGTCGCCTGGGTAAGAAAGCCATGTGACGCTTGCGGCGCCTGCTCCCCGAAACAAATCCTGTTTTTTAGCTCCATTTTGCCTATTTTGATTTTCGTGAAAAGCTTCTTAAATTCTTGCATTGATGTTCTCCGTTTTTGTTTATTTTTCATTAATGAAAGCACTGTAAAAAAAACAGCGCGCTGATATTGCATTACAAAATAAAACAGCTTATAATATTTTATCTAGTACGTATACGTACAACAAGTCGTTAATATTATACAACATATTCTTTAGTTGTCAACCCGCTATAATGATTATAGGATATTGTTAAAGCGAATAAAAATTCAAGTACTATTTAGTATAAATTATACCAGTCTTGGTACAAGATGAGGAGGAAATCGGATTATGAGAGCAGCAGTAATCAAAGCACCGGGCGTTTTAGAGGTCCAGAATATCCCCGAACCGGTGTGTGAGCCCGATGAAATTAAAGTAAAAATCGCCTATGCAGGAATCTGCGGCAGCGACCCCAAGATCCTGGAGGGCACCGTCGGCGCGGCGTTTCCCGCAGGAGCAATCGGCGGTCCCCTGGCGGTCACGCCGATGCGACCAGGTGTTAAAATTTTAGGTCATGAAGCTTCCGGTACCATTGTCGAAATTGGCAAAGATGTAAAGGGTGATTTCAAAATTGGCCAGAAAGTAGCCATGAATTTCCGTAAGACCTGCGGCGGCTGCTATTACTGCCAGAACAAAATGGAGCATTTCTGCGAACGCGTTACACCCTTCGTCGGAGTGATGGCCGAATACGGCAGTTTTAAAGAAAGCCTGGTTTACAAATTGCCGGAAAATTTACCGCTTGATGAAGGCGCTTTTCTAGAACCGCTGTCCATTGCCGTCCATACCGTCGATATCGCTAAAGTTAAAGTCGGCGATTCTGTCATTATCACCGGCGGGGGTCCCATCGGTTTATTGACGCTGCAGGTGGCAGTCAAGGCCGGAGCGGCTAAAATCCTTGTCTCAGAGCCGGTTGCGGAAAAAAGAGAACTGGCCAAGCGGTTTGGCGCGGATGTCACAGTCGATCCATTAAATGAAGACCTGCTGGCCATTGCCAACAAATTCACCAACGGCCGCGGTTTTAATGTTTGCATAGAAGCGACAGGCATTGCGCCTCTAGCCCGCCAGCTGATCTTACTCTCAGAACGGTGCGGCAATATCGTCTGGGCCGGTGTCTATCCAGGGAATATCGACCTGGGAGTTCCTATTTTCTATATGTATTCCAAAGAATTATCGATTCACTCGGTCAAACTTGCGCCGTATTCATTCCCCCGGGCGCTGGAGATATTACCAAAACTTGATCTTAAACCGATGATCACCGAATTCCCATTGGATGACGCGGTCAAGGCATTCGAAGCACACAAAAAAGGTAAAGCGATCAAGATATTATTAAAACCTTGACATGGTCCGAAATTAGCAGTGAATTAAACCGCTGAGACAATATAGCGGTATGAGAAATAGAAATAAAACGGGAGGTTATGGATGACAGAAAAGATCTATTGCGGAAAATGTAATATGATGCTGTACTTTGGCGAGGAGATCAAAAGACGCCTTTACATGCGCGCTATCCCCTCGGAAGAAACCGTGCTCGGCTATTATAAGAATGTCTGCCCGAAATGCGGTAACAGTTTATCATTAAATACAGTCAAGATTGAGACTAAAGGGAGGAAAACATGGCTCACAGCCCAGAAGTAATCGCGGAACTTGAGGATAAAGCAAACTTATTACGCCGCAATATTATCAGGATTTTTGAAAACAGTAAACAGGGACACTCCGGCGGTACTATGTCGGCTGTCGATATTGTCGCCGCCCTTTATTTTCATCATCTGAAACTCGATAAGAAAAACTGTGACTGGCCGGAAAGAGATCGTGTGGTACTTTCGAAGGCGCATGCCGCCGAGGCAATTTATGCCGTCCTACCGGAAATCGGTTATGTCTCTAAAGACATGCTCGATAAATATTATGCTTACAAGTCGCAATTCCAGGGTCATGCCGACCGCTGGTGCACACCCGGCATCGATTATTCCGGCGGTTCATTAGGACAGGGTCTGTCATTTGCCGCGGGGATGGCCAAAGCCGAAAAAATGCATACGGCAATCAATCCCCCACCGCTGCGCGTCACGGCTGCGAACATGCCTAAACTAGTTTTAAAATATAATCCCGCTTACCGCGTGTTCTGTATTGTCGGTGACGGCGAACTGGGTGAAGGGCAAAACTGGGAAGCCGCGATGTTTGCTGCCAAATACAAACTGGACAATTTGATTTGTATCGTCGACTATAACAAATTTCAACTGGATGGCCCGGTCGAGATGATCATGCCGCTCGAACCGCTGGCGGACAAATGGAAAGCTTTTGGCTGGGGCGTCTATGAGATCAACGGCCACAGCATGAAAGAAATTCTCGATACCTTGGAGCTGGTCAACAACATGTACGGCGACGGTAAACCGAAATGCATCATTGCACATACTGTAAAAGGCCACGGCATCCCGGTGTGGGAGAGCGTCCACCTGCATTATTCCAGATTAGAAGGCACCACCATTGCCGTCAAAGAAGGGAGAGAGATATATGGCTAAATTTAATAAATACGTCCAGATCGGTCCGGCGACTCCCGCAGTGAACGGAGCCGAAGCTGCGATGATTAAAGTCTGCGAAAAGTATCCCAATGTCGTTGCGGTGCTTGAGGATATGGGTATGCCCGGCCTCGAATGGTTCAAGAAACATGCCCCCGAACGGATTGTTGAATGCGGTATTGCCGAAGCTAACGGCGCAGTGATTGCCGGCGCTCTGGCAGCTGAAGGTTTCATGCCCTTTCTGCATAGTTTCTCCTTTGCCGTGATTGAGCGTGCTTATAACCAGATCAGACAGAGCATTCTGGTAGACCGCTTTAATGTTAAAATCACCGCCCGCGACGGCGTCTGGGGCGACCTGGGTATTTCGCATGATATTGTCGAAGGCCTCAGCTGCACACGCATCCTGCCGAATCTGGTGATCTTAAATCCCGCCGATGTTGTCGAGGCTGAGAAAGCCTACATCGCCATGGCTGACTATGTCGGCCCGGTATACTTCAGAATGGAACAGTCCGCGCCTGCCCCGCTGAAAATTTTCACCGATGATTATCCTTTTGAAATCGGCAAAGCCTATCAGATCAAAGACGGTAAGGATGCCACGATTATCGCTACCGGTTACCTGGTAACCGAGGCGATCAAAGCCCTGGATATCCTGGAGAAAGAAGGCCTCGATGTTGGTATCCTGAACATGTGCACGGTTAAGCCGCTGGATGAAGAAGCAATCATCAGGGTTGCGGAACAAACCCGCGCGATCGTTACCGCGGAAAACGGTTCAATTGTCGGCGGCATGGGTGACGGAGTCGCGGCTGTATTGGGTGAGTACGCACCGGCTGCACTGGTGAGAGTGGGCGTGGAAGATGAATTCAGTCAATCCGCCCGGCTCAGTGCAGACGTAGATGAACTGAAAGACCTCTTCGGATTGGGCGCCAAGGACATTGCCATTGCCGTCAAGGAAGCCATTGCCAAGCGAGAGCAGTTCAAACTGGTTAGAAAATAGGAAGTTAAACAATAAAAAGCGGCATGTCCCGTAAAAGGACATGCCGCTTTTAACCACTATCACCGATGATGGAGTCAAGTTTGAAAACGGTAAATACGGTACTCGGCCCGCTGGAAACAACCAAGATCGGTTTTGCTTTAATGCACGACCACGTTTTGGGCGCGAGCGCCGGTATCGCGCAAGTATACCCGGAATTATTAGGCGCAGATTACAAAGAACGCATACTGAAAGGGCTGATTGCCGCCAAACACGCCGGGATAAATACAGTGGTAGATGCCGACACATTCGACCTGGGCAGATCCGTAAAAATACTGGCCGAGGTTTCCAAGCTGAGCGGCGTGAACATTATTTGCTGCAGTGGCTGGTATGTTCAGTTACCGCCTTTTCTGGGTTCGTTTACCGCGGATCAGTTCGCGCAGCTCTTTGCCCGTGAAGTGCGGGAAGGGATCGAGGGCACTGATATCAAGGCCGGCATCCTTAAATCAGCATCTGATTTCGGCGGAGTCACGCCGGATAATGAGGTGATATTGCGCGGAGTAGCACGGGCGCACGTCATGACCGGAGCGCCGATCATGCTGCATTCATATGCCCCCGATCAGATCGGCAGACAGCAAATTGCCATTCTGAAAGAAGAGGGCGTGAATTTAAAACGTGTCAAGATCGACCACTTGCCGGACACTACCGATATCGAATATATCGCCTGGGTGGCTGAACAGGGATGTTACCTGGGAATGGACCGATTACCCGGTATCCATGTTCCCCCGCTGGTCCGCGTCAGCCCGGAAGGGCGCGTCAGGACGATCAAAGCATTGATCGATGCTGGCTATGCCAGCCGGATTCTGCTGGGTCACGACACATTTTTAGTTTCAACCTTTTTCGATAACCTGCCGGAGGTTGCTAAAAATAAATTAGCCTGGGACAATCCATATGGCTTCCTGTATATCCATAAATATGTATTGCCGAAACTCCGCGAATTGGGTGTTTCCGAAAAAGTCATCAACGGTATCTGTGTCGATAATCCACGCAATTTCTTCGAAGGTAATTAACCGGATTAGTTTTGTTGATTTTTTCTATTGTATAATGTAAATGGTGAATTATGGCCAAAGAAGGCCTGAATATGGAGTATAAAAGGTGTCTAAAAAGATCAAAATCGGCATTCTTACCGGCGGCGGCGACTGTGCGGGTTTAAACGCGGCAGTTAAATGGGTGACCAAGACCGCGCTGGACAGACAATCAGAGCAGGAACGTGATTTTCAGTATGAAGTAGTAGGCATTAAAGACGGCTGGAAAGGCTTGTCTTTTACCGATAAAAAAGAGCTGGAAGCAAACGTGATAACCCTGACCGAAGATGTTGTCCGGACATGGGACAGATTTGGCGGGACTTTCCTGGGGACTTCACGGTTCAATCCTTATAACACCAAGAATAATACCTCCAAAACCACTCTGGCCAATATTAAGAATCTTGGCATCGATGTGCTGGTTGCTATCGGCGGCGACGATACCCTCAGCGTTGCAGCTAAACTGCACAAGGACGGCGTGCCGGTAGTCGGGATCCCCAAGACGATCGACAAGGACCTGGCCGGAACCGATTATACGTTGGGATTCGAAACAGCCGTCGAGGTAATCACCGATATTGTCGATAAATTAAGAACAACCGCCGGTTCTCACAGCCGGGTTTTCGTCATCGAGACGATGGGACGCAGCGCGGGCTGGCTGGCGCTCAAAGCCGGTGAATCTTCCGGCGCTTTCATCACATTAATCCCGGAATACGACTTCGACATGAACCGCGTGAACGAACTGATTATCGAAGGCCGCAAAGGCGGTGCCCGTTACGATATCGTCGTTGTATCCGAAGGCGCTAAAGTCCGCGGCGGAACGGTCGTTGCACGCGACAAAAAATTTGACGCGTTCGGCCATGAAACATTGGGCGGAGTCGGTGAATTAGTCGCTGCTGAAATCACCAAAGGCACCGGTATCGAGACCCGCTGTGTAATCCTCAGCCACATTCAGCGAGGCGGCACTCCCTGCGCCTATGACCGGCGAATGGGCAGATACTTCGGTATAGCCGCCGTCAACTTGATCGATAAAAAGGAATGGGGACAACTCGTCTGCTCAAAAGAAGGAACAATATCCTCCGTCCCGATTGTGAACGTATTAGGCCATCTCAGCCTGGTGGATGTGCCGAATATGTACGATACTATCAGATACAATGGCAGCCGCAATATTTTGTAATTAATTAGGAGAGAAAAAATGACAACAGTATCACCCGAAGAAATTAAATCTTTAGTCCGCGACATGGAATTCGGTACCGATGGTAAAACTAAACAGACAAAAATTCGCGAATTGGCATATGCCAACGGTTTGTTCTTTGCCAGCATTCAAAACCTTTACGATGCCATGGGTAAAAAATACGGCGGTTTCACCGTCCCGGCGGTCAACGTCCGCGGTATCACCTTCGATTTTGCTCGAGCAACTTTTAGAGCCGCGCTGAAAAATAAAGTCGGCCCGTTCGTCTTTGAAATAGCCCGCTCCGAAATGTTATACACCAAGCAAACCCCCGGCGAATTCGCCACAGCGATCATTGCCGGCGGTTTAGCCGAAGGTTATAAAGGCCCCGTTTTTATCCAGTGCGACCACTGCCAGGTTAGCAGCAAGAATTACGGTGATAATCCGGAAAAAGAAACCACCGCAATTAAAAATCTGATCAAAGAGGCGATTGACGCCGGTTTCTACAATATCGATATCGATGCCTCCACCATGGTTGACATGAGCAAAACCGATCTGGTTGAGCAGCAGGAAGCCAACGGACGTTTGACCGCGGAATTTACCAAATACATCCGCAGCGTCGAGCCGAAGGGCGTTACCATCTCTGTCGGCGGCGAGATCGGGGAAATCGGCCACACCAACAGCACCGTCGAAGACCTGCGCGCTTATATGCAGCAATATAAAAAGAATCTGCCTGCCGGGATGAAAGGCATTTCCAAGATCAGCGTTCAGACAGGAACAACCCACGGCGGCATCGTCCTCAAGGACGGTTCAATCGCCAAGGTACAACTGGACTTCGATACATTGGAAAAGCTCTCCAAACTGGCCAGAGAAGAATACGGCATGGGCGGTGCGGTACAACATGGCGCTTCCACCCTGCCGGATGATATGTTCGACCTCTTCCCCAAGAAGGGCACTATGGAAGTACATTTGGCCACCGGTTTCCAGAACATTATTTTCGATTCTGCCTCTTTCCCGAAACCGCTGTTGGATAAGATCCATGCCGGTCTGGCAGCCAAGTATCCCAACGAACGCAAGAAAGACCAGACCGATATTCAATTCTATTATCTGACACGCAAGCGCGCTTTCGGCGATTTCAAGAAAGAGATCTGGGATATACCCCAGCCTAATATCGATGCAATCTGCGCTGAGATCGAGGAACGTTTCTCCTTCTTCTTCCAGCAATTGAACGTCGTTGGCACCGATAAACTCGTCGCCAAGCTGATTAAAAAAGTATAGTCCAAATCTTTATTAAAATATTAAGGGCCGCTTTTCATGAAATACCTTGAAAAGCGGCCCTTTTTATATTATTTTACGACCCGGTGCTTTCGTACTTGTTAACGCCGACTTTCCAGAACTGGTAAGCTAATAAAAAGAACACAATTCCCACGACTGGTGTGCCGTACTGTATTACTGGGAAAAAGAGGTCACCCCCTGCCTTGTCCAGAAAATAATGCGCCGGGTAAAAATTCACAAAAGCAAATGGTAACACAAATGTTAAAAATGCCTGTATGCCCCTGCTATAAATTGATATAGGGTAATCAATGAAATTATTGAAACAGTTGAGTAAAGATAAAGTAGCGGTGTTTTTAACCACCCAAAAACTGATTGTACCGACAATTACCAGAATTGCTGCTTGAATTAATGCAGCACCCAAAATTGCAGCCAACAGAAAGACAATTTTCAGCATCGTGATATGGATCGCCAGATGGGTAAAACACAATACAAACACACCTGCTCCTAAAATCAGGCTGGCGATCGAAGAAAAATTGGGGCGGCCAATCAGTGTGAAAACCAGGGGATTCATTGGCCTGATTAATACCATGTCAAACTCCCCTTGCTGTACCATTTGTTCCATTGTGCGCATCGGCTCGCTAAAGAAAAACCCGCTGATACCGCTTGCTACCATGTTGATATTAAAAAGGAGAAAGACTTCATAAAGCGTCCAGCCTTGTATTGATTGAAATTTACTGAGTAGCACCCATGTCGATAAATATCCTACGCTGAAATTTATGATCATTATTAATATGTCGATTAATGTTGTCAACCGGTATTCCAGCATACTTTTGA
>PMMG01000069.1 GCA_003162335.1 Dehalococcoidia bacterium | reverse complement strand
ATGCTTTGATCAATTGGGCGCGTTCTTCTTCGGTGTGGCCGGTTAATGCCGGTCTGGCATGCTGCGCTTTTGAAATGATTTCTGCCGCATCCTCGCGGTTCGATATTTCCCGTTTTGGTATGGAAATTTTCCGTCCGTCACCCCGTCAGGCTGATCTGTTGATCGTCAACGGCACTTTGACCTGGAAAATGGCGCCGCAATTAAGAAGAATTTACGACCAGATGTCCGAACCGAAATGGGTCATTGCCATGGGATCCTGCGCCATCAGCGGCGGTCTTTTCAAGAATTCTTACGCGGTCGTGCCTGGTGTCAATCTGGTTGTTCCCGTCGATGTTTACGTGCCGGGATGTCCTCCCAGACCTGAGGCTTTGCTTTACGGTATACAAATGCTACACAAAAAGATTAAAAAACAAAGTACTCTCCAGAATAGGAAACAGGGATGACAACGGCGTTAGCAGCTACTGAAATCGCAGCAAAGTTAGAAGCTGCGCTGCCTGGCAGCGTAGTTGAATCGAACGGTAATACTGTTGTGGTGAAAGATGTCCAGTTGTTCCGGGCGGCTTCTTACCTGAAAACCACTGCGGGGCTTGATTTTAATTACCTGAATTATCTTACGGCAACTGATTACCAGACTCATTTTGAATTGATTTATGATTTGATTTCCATCGAACATAACCACCACATAATTTTAAAAACCCGCTTGACTGACCGCGAAAAAGCTACCGTGGCTTCAGTCGTGAGCCTGTGGCGTGGTGCGGATTTTCAGGAGCGGGAAATATACGACCTCTTCGGTATCAATTTTCCCGAACATCCGAATCTCAAGCGGATTTTCCTCTGGGACGGATTCCAGGGGTATCCTCTGCGAAAGGATTTCAAACACTAATGGCGCTAAAAACCGAAACCTTTATCCTCAATGCAGGTCCGCAGCATCCCAGTACGCATGGGGTGTTCCGTATGCGTCTGACGCTGGACGGTGAGGTTATTCAAGATGTGGAACCGGTTTTCGGTTATCTGCACCGCGGCATCGAAAAATTGGCCGAAGGTCTGACTTACCCGCAGGATATTGTTTTTACCGACCGGTTGGATTATCTGGCCTCGATGACCAATAATCAGGCTTATGTCGTTGCCGTCGAGAAGCTGGCTGGCATCCAGGCCCCCGAACGGGCGGAATACCTGCGCGTGATCATGGCCGAATTGATGAGAATTTCCAGTCACCTGATGGCCGTGGGTTTTCTCCTGAATGATCTCGGCGCGTTTCTCACACCGCTGCTCTACATGTACCGCGAGCGAGAAAAGATCCTCGACCTGTTTGATATGGTCTGCGGGCAAAGATTGACTTACAATTACATGCGTATCGGCGGCGTGAGTCAGGATATTCCCGAGGAATTTATCCCGGCGCTGAAAAAGTACATCGACAGCCTGCCTGGATTTATTAACGAATACGAACAGCTTTTAGCTACAAATGAGATCGTCCTAATTCGTACGAAAAATGTTGGCATCTTGACTAAAGAATCTGCGATCAATTATTCCGCAGCCGGACCGGTGCTGCGCGGCAGCGGCGTAAAATGGGATATCCGTAAAGCCGATCCTTATTCGGTGTATGAACGGTTTAAATTTGAAGTCCCGGTCGGTTCTGTCGGAGATATCTATGACCGCTACCGTGTCAGAATAGAAGAAATGCATCAGAGTATTGCTATTATCAGGCAAGCAATGGAACAGTTACCGCAGGGTGAAATCCAGGCTAAAATACCGAAAGTTTTACGTCCTCCGAAAGGCGAAGCTTACGGGCACATCGAAGGGCCGAAGGGTGAACTCGGGTTTTATCTGGTATCGGACGGTTCTACCAATCCATATCGTCTACATGTGCGTCCGCCATCTTTGATCAACCTAACCGCGTTAAAAGAGTTGCTGGTGGGAGTTAAAATTGCGGATGCAATGGCAATCTTCGGCAGCATCGATATTTGCGTTGGGGAGGTAGATCGATAGTGTCTATCCTGGGGCGCAATGTTTTACCGTTGACTGTGCATGCTTCCGTGCTCGCTCCGGACTGGCCGTGGGGATTCTGGAGTCACATGATCATTTTTGTTGTGATTGTTATGGCTTTTGTTATCCTGATGGCAATGGGCTTTATCTGGTTTGAGCGCAGAGTGATCAGCCGTTATCAGATCCGTATCGGGCCCAACCGCATCGGGCCGTTCGGTCTACTGCAGCCGGTCGCCGATGTCATAAAAATTTTAATCAAAGAAGATATTGTTCCACTCAACGTGGACAAGATTATCCATTTATTAGCGCCGGCGGTCGCGATTATCCCGGCGATCATGGTTTTTGCCGTGATACCTTTTTCCAACGGCGCATCGTTAGTCGATCTGAATATTGGTATCCTGTATATTGTTGCCATCAGTTCAATCAGTATTGTGGGCCAGGTGATGGCGGGCTGGGGTTCCAACAATAAATACGCACTAATCAGTGCCATGCGTGTCATTGCCCAGGTGGTCAGTTACGAAATCCCGCTCGCGCTGTCCATCATCGGCGTTGTATTATTCGCCGGTACGCTCTCGATGAATGGTATAGTGCAGCAACAGAGTATTCCTTTTATCCTGCTGCAGCCGCTAGGTTTTATAATTTATTTTCTGGCTTCCCTTGCTGAAGTCAACCGCACACCTTTTGATTTGCTGGAAGCGGAAGGTGAGATCGTTGCCGGTTATAACATCGAGTATTCCGGTTTCAAGTTTGCGTTATTCTATTTAACCGAATACACGGAAGCGATCGCTATTTCCACGATTATCACCACTTTGTACCTTGCCGGCTGGAAAGGTCCATTCTTGCCGCCGGTGTTATGGTTCCTGATCAAAGTGTTTGCGGTTTTTACTCTGATTATCTGGGTGCGCGCTACTTTACCGCGTTTGCGCATCGATCAGGTGATGGGATTCGCATGGAAATTCTTATTACCGCTGGCTTTTATTAACCTGTTGATCACCGGTGTTCAGGTCGTTGCCTGGCCCGATCTTTCGCAATGGGTGATTGTAGCTGTTAATATTGTGCTTTCCGCGGTGCTGATCGTAGCATTCTCAAGAATGTTCCGCACGAAGGGAGATAAGGTTGAAGCTTAAGAGCTATGGCGAAGGGATTGCCAAAGGCATGTTGGTCACGATGAAAAATGCCATCCGTGATCCTATTACCACGCAATACCCGGAAAAGAGGTTGAATATTTCCCGCCGCAGCCGGGGGAATCAGCTTGTCTGGAACAAAACAGCATGCATCTCCTGCAGCATGTGCGCCAGAGCCTGCCCGGTCAATTGCATTACGATGGTCACATCGCGCGATGAAAATAAAAAATTACAAATGGATAAAATGGATGTGGACACCGGCGTTTGTATCTCCTGCGGTCTTTGTGTCGAGGCTTGCCCCCAGAAATGCCTGTTCATGAGTCGCGATTACGAAAAGGCGGTCTACTCACGGAAAAAATTGAAATTAACTAAAGAAGATATATTGATGACTGATAGTTCTAAACCGAGTGGTTATTACAGTCCGGAAAATGAGACTAAATTGCCGAAACAAACGCTGTTAATCGATGGGAAGAAATGGGACAAGTAATAGCTTTCTGGGTATTTGCGGTAGCGATCATCGGCGCTGCCTTAGGGGTAGTGCTGCTGAAGAACGTTTTCCGTGCGGCAGTTTTACTCGTCGCCTGCTTCTTTGGCGTTGCCGGTATCTTCATTTTATTAAGCGCCGATTTCCTTGCGGCAATGCAGATTCTCATTTACATCGGGGCTATTTCCATTCTGGTAATCCTGGCGATAATGCTGACCAGAGAGGTAGCATTCGGCAGCCCCTCAAATAAATTCCAGATTCCAGCGTTTATTATCGCGGCTTTATTCTGCACCGGTGTTATTTGGGCGATTCTGAATACGCAGTGGCAAATCTCGTCCGTCGCGCCCGGTGCAACGACTACTTCCGGGTTGGGGGTCAAACTTTTCAGCAAGGACGGTTTTATCCTGCCGGTAGAAATTCTGCCGACGGTTCTGCTCGCCACAATTCTGGGCGCAATCGTTCTGGTAAAGGATAGGAAGAAATGACAATTGGATTAGAGCATTATCTGGTATTATCCGCCATTTTGTTTTCTATCGGCCTGTACGGCGCACTGGCCAAACACAATGCCATCGTGATATTGATGTCGATCGAAATAATGTTGAGCGCGGTCAATATCGCACTGATTGCTTTCTCCCGGTTTATCGTACCGGCTGAATTGACCGGTCAGATATTTGCTCTTTTCGCCATGGCTGTGGCCGCGGCGGAAACTGCCGTAGGACTGGCAATTATAATCTCTATTTATCGTAATAAAGAAACGATTGACGCAAATAAAATCGATTTGATGAAATGGTAAAATAATGCAAAACAATTTTGTCTGGTTAATATTTTTATTACCATTCCTTTCGTTTTTGGTAATATCTTTATTCCTTAAACCGCTGTTTAAGGATAAACCGAAACTAGCCGGTTATGTCACGATTGCTGCCGTTGCCGCTTCTTTTATATTGTCCGTCGTTGTGCTGTTTAAATTACTCGGCGCAGCCGACCACAAATTGATCGTGCCGGAAATTAACTGGGTCATTATCGAGAATGGTGTCACGATCCACCTCGGATTAATGATAGACTCACTTACCGGCATTATGTTGATGGTGGTGACCACAGTCAGCTTGATGGTGCAGATCTATTCTCAGGGTTACATGAAGGATGACCCGGGTTATCACCGCTATTATGCCGCCATGTCATTATTTACCACTGCCATGCTAGGCCTGGTCATGGCTGACAGTTTACTGCTGGCTTTCATGTTCTGGGAAATGGTCGGTTTATGTTCTTACCTGCTCATCGGCTTCTGGTTTCACAAGCCGTCCGCGGCAAATGCTGCCAAAAAAGCATTTATTGTCACCCGTATCGGGGACTTTGGATTCTTAGCCGCAATTATCTTCTTATATGCGCATACAGGTACCTTTGATATTGCCACATTGCAGAACATGGCCGTCAGCGGTATGTTGGCTGGAAGTGTCCTGACCTGGGCGGCGATCGGCATCTTTGCCGGGGCAGTTGGCAAATCCGCACAATTCCCGCTGCATGTCTGGCTGCCGGACGCCATGGAAGGCCCGACTCCGGTCAGCGCCCTCATTCATGCTGCCACTATGGCCGCCGCCGGTGTGTTCCTGGTAGCGCGTACTTATCCGCTTTTTGAACATTCTGCCACAGCGTTACATACCGTCGCAATTGTTGGCGGGTTCACGGCTATTTTCGCAGCGTCGATTGCTTTGGTGCAGAATGATATAAAACGTGTGCTTGCTTATTCCACAATCAGTCAGCTGGGATACATGATGCTCGGTCTGGCAACCGGCGGTGTGGCAGTCGGTATTTTCCATCTGTTCAACCATGCCTTTTTTAAAGCTTTGTTATTCCTCGGCGCGGGCAGTATCAATCATGCTACTCAGACCTTTGATATGCGGGAAATGGGCGGGTTACGCAAAGCCATGCCTAAAACATACATTACTTTCCTGATAGCGGCTACAAGTCTGGCCGGTATTTGGCCGCTCTCCGGTTTCTGGAGTAAAGACGCGATTCTGTCACAGGCGTTAGACAAGCAGCCGATTATATTTGTCTTAGTTTTGATCACTGTATTCATGACGGCTTTCTATATGTTCCGCGTCATCTTCCTAACCTTCGGCGGCACGTACCGTGGCAAAGAACACCATCTGCATGAATCTTTTTCCGTAATGACGATACCGCTAATGGTGTTGACCGTCCTGGCTGTAGGTTCCGGTTTCTTCAATCTCAACGGCGGTTTCAGCTCCTTCTTTGGCGCGGGAGAAACGCATAGTATCCTCGAAGGATTATTCGGTATTTTCAAAGAACCGCTGCCGTGGATTTCACTGCTACTGGCCGGGTCCGGGATCTTCCTGGCCTATGCTATCTACAGTCGCAAGTGGATTTCTGCAGAATCGTTGGGCAAAATGTTTAAGCCTTTATACCAGCTGTTCTATCATAAATACTGGGTCGACGAGCTTTATGAGGGCATTATCGTAAAGAAAATCCTGATGGGCGGTCTGTTCAAAGCCGCGCATTTCTTCGATACCAAAGTTATCGACGGCGGAATAAACACCTTTATGATCCAAAAAGTAATTGTAAAGAATTTCTTTGCCGGTTTATTTGCCTTCGATCGAAAAGGCGTGGACGGTGCGGTGAACGGCGTGGCCGGGACGACATTGGCCGCCGGAAAAACAATACGCAAAGCCCAGACCGGACAATTACAGTTTTACGGATTGATTATCGGATTGGGTGTCATTGCTTTAATTGTCAGTGTGTTTATATTTAGCAGAGTGTAATTACCTGTAAGGGGGTAGAACATTGAATTTTAATAATACTGTTCTCTCATTGATAATATTTCTCCCGATGATGGGAGCGCTTATAATCGCTTGTATCTCGAATTCACGAGCAAAGCTGATTAAATATGTTGCAGCGCTTTTTACGCTGATCCCTCTTATCCTTGGTGTAATAGTATTCATAAAATTTGACCGTTCGGCCGCAATGGCCGGTGTCATGCAATTCGACGCCAATTTGTCATGGATTCCTTTAATCAAAGCTTATTACCATGTCGGTTTGGATGGTATCAGCATGCCCTTGTTCCTGTTAATGGATTTATTGGGTTTCCTGGTGGTTCTGATTTCCTGGAAAATCGACCTGCGTCCGCGTGAGTATTTTGCCTGGCTGCTTTTATTAGAAGCCAGTATCCTGGGTGTGTTTGCCTCCCTTGATATCTTATTGTTCTTCATCTTCTGGGAAATTGAAGTTATCCCGATGTTCTTCCTGATTTCGATCTGGGGCGCCGGTAGAAAGGAATATTCTGCCCTCAAGTATGTTCTGTATACTTTATTCGGCAGCGCAATGATGCTGGCCGGTATCCTTTGTCTCTATTTCACCACCGGCAGTTTAAGCATGGTCGATATCATGCATAATGGTATTGGTTCCTACGTTTCAGTTGTACCGACAGCCTTAATGTTCTTCTTATTAATTGGCGGCTTTGCCGTCAAATTGCCGGTCTTTCCGTTCCATACTTGGTTACCCGATGCCCATACCGATGCGCCGACTGCAGTCAGCGTCGTACTGGCAGGTGCATTGCTGAAAATGGGGGGCTACGGTATGATTCGTATCTGCGTCTCATTCTTCCCGGCGGTTGCCCGTCAATATGCGCCATTGTTCATCGCCCTGGCTGTCGTGAATATTATCTACGGCGCAGCGGTGACGTTGAAACAGACGGATATTAAAAGACTGATTGCCTATAGCAGCGTCAGCCATATGGGGTTTGTGCTGTTGGGCATTTTCGCATTAACGCAGGTCAGTATGGTGGGCGCTACAATGCAGATGGTCAGCCATGGTTTGATAACCGGTCTCTTGTTTGCCACCGCCGGACTGGTTATGCATAATACCCACGAACGCGATATCGCGAAATTGGGCGGTCTGGCACGGCAAATCCCGATGATCACGATCATTTTCACTATTGCCGGTCTGGGCGCGATGGGTGTCCCAGGCACCAGCGGTTTCATCGCGGAATTCATGACCTTCTTGGGCAGTTTCCAGAGCAATGTCCTTTTCCACGGCAGTACCCTCTTTGCCCATGTATTTACGGTGATTGCTATCCTCGGTATCCTGATGGGCGCTGGTTACATTTTATGGTTGCTGCAGCGTGTGTTCTATGGCCCGCCGCAGGACAAATTCAATGGCGTGCATGACGCGGACAAGCTGGAAAGGGTTTATTCGGCGATATTTATTATCCTGATTTTCACCATTGGTTTGGACCCATCCATATTAACCAACATTATTAAAACCGGTATTTCCCCGATTATTCACCTGATTGGCGGGTAAAATAATTAGAAAAAACCGAAAGCATCTGAGAGGAGTAAGCTTTTGAACCTTCAGTTAATCGCGCCGGAAATTAGTTTGCTGGTCACGGCGGTAGTAGTGATTTTACTTGACCTGTTTGTTCAGCGAAAGAGTTTACTGGCCGTTGTCAGCTTGGCCGGGTTAGCGGTCGCTTTTGGCTTCACCTGCTATTTATGGGGCGGCGACGCGCAGACGACTTTCGCCAACATGCTCATCAGCGACAAATTCGCGCTATTTTTCAAATTATTGTTCCCGGTGATGGCAGGTTTAGTGGTGCTGGCTTCGACCGATTATGTTTCAAAATTTAAAGAATTCCAGGGCGAGTACTACGCGCTGGTGTTGTTATCCACCATCGGCATGATGCTGATCGCGGCGGCGGCTGATCTGATTACAATCTTCGTGGCGCTGGAATTGATCAGTATTTCCTTCTACGCGCTGGTGGGTTTTCTGAAAGATGCAAAATCATCCGAGGCTTCACTGAAATATCTGCTGTTAGGGGCTATCGCCTCCGCGATATTGCTCTATGGCATGGCATTTGTCTTCGGTTTTACCGGTAAAACGCAATTGGGAGACATCTCACAGGCAATTCAACACCTGGGTTTGACCGGGGCGTCCGCCGCACCCGGACTGATGCTCGGTCTGGTACTGCTGATCGTTGGTTTTGGTTTCAAGATTGCCGCGTTTCCATTCCAGATGTGGGTACCGGATGTTTATGAAGGCGCGCCCACCCCGATTACCGCTTTTCTTTCCGTCGCCAGCAAAGCGGCGGGTTTTGCCGTCATCCTGCGCATTTTTTACTCGGCATTCCTTTTCCCGTCATGGTTAAGTCAGGATTGGGGCATGATCTTTGCCGTTTTGGCCGCTATCGGTATGACGGTGGGCAATATCGTGGCTATTCCGCAGACGAACATTAAACGTATGCTGGCCTACTCAAGTATTGCTCAGGCCGGTTACCTGATTTTGGGTATCGCTACCATGGGTCTAGCGCCAGCGATGATCCACTCCGGGCAGAGCAGCGTGCTTTTCTTCCTGGCGGGTTATGCGGTCACTAATCTGGGTGCCTTTATCGCGGTGATTGCCCTTTCCAATAAAGTCGGCAGCGACCGCATCAGCGATTA
>PMMG01000087.1 GCA_003162335.1 Dehalococcoidia bacterium | reverse complement strand
AGTCCGATGGCGATTGGAATAGACGTCGTGCCGACTGATAACTTATTGACGGTGGTGCCGATCTGGGGGATAAAATAGCCTAATCCAACTCCGATGCCCATCGCCAGGAATATCCAGAGAGTTAAAAATCGATTGACAAAAGAAAGCCTTGGGGCACAAACTTCAGCTGTTTGAGTGCTCATGAAGACTCCTTAGATGTAATTTTCGCCAGCAAATCACTAACGCGTCGTTTGATTTCGTCCCGAATTATCCTGACTTCAGAAATAGTTTTACCACTGGGGTCTTCCAGTGCCCAATCCTCTGTCTCGATGAATCCGGCCGGACATAACCCACCCGCATCAGCTCCGCAACCCATGGTAATCATTTTGTCCGCCTTCTCTATCATTTCCATTGTTAACATCTTCGGTTTGTTTTCGCTGATATCAATTCCTGCCTCTTTCATCGCCTCGACCACTATAGGGTGCACTTTGTCTCCCGGTTGCGTCCCTGCGGAAAGGGCTATGGCTTTCCCTTCGGCTATCTGATTAAAGAAGGCTTCGGCCATTTGGCTTCTTCCAGAATTGTGGACGCATACAAATACTACCGTTTTCATATTATTCCTCCGTTATTTGCAACAAGATTCCGGGCCAAGACGTTCGGCAGTCTTCAAATGTTCCTTATCCAAATTGGCAACCTTATCACCATGAAGTCCTAACTCTACCGCTTTTAGAATAGATGACATATAGTTCTCAGGGTCAATGGTCTCAATCGAATAGTATGCCCATAATCCTTGTTTTCGTACTTTCAAAAAACCGGCGTCCAATAATATATTAAGGTTACGTGAAGCGCGGGTTTGTGATATTTCCAGGACTTGCATGACTTCACAGACGCAGCATTCACGCTCAAGCAGAAGATTCAAGATTCTTAGTCTGGTCTCGTCGGCAAGGGCTTTGGCGGCTTCTACTAAGTCTCGCATTGATTACTCCTTTATATGCGCTTATTTAACTATAGTATAGCAGATAATTGGCATAAATATAATCGCAATCACATAGGTAACAATGGTGGGGATGTTCGCGGGTTGAACTCCGCATGTTGGCGCCCAACTTATGAAAGACAATACAAAAGAATAAAATGTTGGGTCACAAAAAGATGAATTGTTACTTTATAAAATACTATTTTGTGTGCTTTGCGGGTACGCCATCTTAGAGGGGCGCAGCCCCTCTCCATTTCGCTTCGCTCAGGGACCTTGTAACTCAAACCTTGCTTGGTACGCCCGAGAGAATAGCGTGTTGGAGATTATTATAGCATCTGGCGCGGAGGGAAGGAATGGGAGGTGGGAGAAAATCCGAAATACGAAATAATACTCAAATATTGAACTTAAAACTCATTGCTCATAATCGGCAATTTGATGGTGATAAAAATGTTACACCCTTACCCATAACTACTTAACAGAGATATTTTAGACACCGGCACGAAGGCCTGTGCCACTAGATCCTTCGACAGGCTCAGGATGACATTGGGAAGTCAGATTGCTGCGCTTTGCCCTTCAAGAGGGCGACCGGTGTTGTTGTTTGGGTCGGGGCGAACGGCCGTTCGCCCGTACGATAAGCGCGAATGCCACCCTTCCCTGAGATTGCTTGGTTCCTCGCAATGACAATGCTCGAAGGCGGTGGGCTGCACCCACCCTACTATACTATGGAGATATAGGCAGAGGCACAGAGACCTGTGCTACGAGATCGTGAGGCTTCGCCCGCAATGAGAACTCGACAGGGTGGCTGATATTGGGTAAAATGAATGAAATTCGATGTTAGATATTTTTACCTGACAAGGAGCCTGAGCGATGGCGAACGAGAAGAAATATTACAATCAACCGGCGGCGACGGCACGGAATTGCTTCATCATGGCCGTGATCGGCGCGGCGGTGTTTCTTTTCCCGATCATGTTTCCGATATCGACCTACGGAGCCGGTTTCGCGCTGAATCTGGTGGGCATCGTGATCTTTCTGACCGGACTGGTGACGGGTTTTGTTTTCCGCGGCGTCGCGAAACAGGTGGACGAGCTGGTGATCGGGGAGGGTCTGCTGGTGCACTGGACTTATGCTGCCGACGAATGGGCGCGCTACGTGGAAGCGGACCACCTGCGGGACAAGCGCGATAAGTGGGGATTGTTCCGGCTGATATCGATCATCGCAGTGGTCGTCGGGGTGATTTTCGCTTTGATCGTGCGAAAGGCCTGGTTGAGCACACTGCTGACTGTCGGCGGGCTGATTCTGATCATCGCTTTGACGGCGTGGCTTTCGATCGCCGCCAGTTACCGGGAAAAGCGTTTACACCCGGGGGATGTCTACATCGGCAAGTCCGGTGCGATGCTGGGGAGATCTTTCCATTACTGGAAGCTGCCTGCTGCCTTTTTGCGCAATGCCAGTCTGCAGGCCGGCGACCCGATGTTTATACAATTAGACTACTCGTCGCCATCCGGGCGTATCCAGGGGGAATATACGGCGCGGTTTCCGGTGCCGAAGGGGCTTGAAGAAGAGGCAAAGAAGGTGGTGGCACAATTGAAGGGAGAAGATTTTGAAATCGGAGTGGAAGTTCCGAAATAGAAATAGTTGTGCGTTCTCTTTGTAATTTAGTCTAAAAATTTAGGTACACAGGCACTACATTTACTTCCAGTAGCTCCTATTCTATATCCTCAAGGGGACTAACGAATATTGAAATTATTACTCTCCTTTAATCCCTCCCTGGGAGGGAGGTTGCATTCGAAAGGGATCTTCGTGTATTTCATTTAAGACTCAAAGGGAACTAAATTACAACAAAAAAGTCCGCCCCAAGCGGACTTTTTCTTGTTTATCGGCGATTGAATCTTGAATATTGTTTGTAACTGGTAGCGCATACCGGATTCGGAC
>PMMG01000173.1 GCA_003162335.1 Dehalococcoidia bacterium | reverse complement strand
GGATTTAAGTATGGTTCCTTAAACTACCCGCTATCGAAAAGTACCGAAAGTGCTACAAGCTCTGAATTGGGGGTCAGCAATTTAGAATAAGATACTAATTCGGACTGGCATCACTGCGCAGATTTCAACAGGGCACAAAAAAACCTGGAACGAAATAGCGGAAATGGTTAACCAGCTCCCTTTTTATCTTTTTTTGATCACCTGCGCCTTAACGGCCGAACGGTGCGACCAGTACATAGCGATGATCGTGCCGACAGCAGCTATCTCGCACAAAACAGTGGATATGATCCGGTTCGGTTCGGCGATAGACATGAAAACCCCGACGACGCTAGCGACGAGGAAGGGAAAAAATTTCCGACCTGCCGGTATGGCCAGCCAGAGCGCAGACATACTGATGAATAGTCCGGTGATAATAAACAAATCCCCCATCGATAAAGCGTAGTTCCCCACGCGGATAACATCGGACAACGCAGTGAGTTTGGTGCCCTGGTCAATGGGAACCCACTTACTGAAAGCGCTGGCGCAGCCAATAGTCGGCATACCCAAATTAGATGATATTACTATCCGGTTTAAAATGGCTCCGATAGCTTGGGTAACAATTGCCATGAGTAGTAATATTATCAACATTTTTCGATGCTTCATTTTCGCAGCTTCCCTGTCTAAACACTTCTTCCGTTTATTCTAATTTTAAAAACAAAGAAACCGACCTGTTGAGGTCGGTTTCACTATTAGCTCCGCGTCATCCAAGTGTCCAAATAGAGATGACGGTTCAATGCTCTCGGGTTTTACTTATTTGTTGATTATTACAATCTGGTAATATTTCCCACCTGATTAAGTGTTTGATAGCTATTTTATCATAGACGCATCGCATGTCAATTGCTGTAACTATAGTTGAATATAGTTTTGGGAAGATATGTTTTGTTAATCGTTAAAATACAATTATTTATGTAAATATAACATAAAATTCTACCAATTACTTTTAACTTAAAAAAATACCGCGCGGCCTTCCATGCGGTATTTTTTTAACAGTACTAAATTCCCCGGTTATTTTAAAGGTTCATCGGNNTTAGTAAAAAATAAGATGAGGGGTAGCGATCAGTCTGGCAGTGACCATGTTCTCTACCGGAGTGATCAGTCTGAAATCGATGACAAACTCTTCTTTCCCGTAGGTAACCGCCACGCTGTTAGCATAAACCCCGCCTTTTAATTGTTCCGGCAATGCACATTGATTGTTTTCCATTTTTCTCCTTTGTCCTGAATTTTATTATTACTATTATGTGAATTATATCACCAGAGGGAGAGTTTTATCCAGACCCTATCCGGCAATAATTCATAGCGAATATCTATAGGAATATCGAGCGTGAATTTGACGTGAACCACTGTTTTTTGGTATATTCCTAAGTAATTTACTATTCTAAAAAATGTCTTTCCCCTGGCTCTGCGCTGCCAGAAATTATTTCCAAAATATACTGACTAAACGAGGATCGACCGATGGCAAAAAGACCTTTTCATGCGCTAAAAGTAATTGAATACGGAGAAGATATCTCCGCCCCTTATTGCACCAGATTGCTGGCCGGTCTGGGCGCCGAAGTAATCAAAGTGGAGAAACCCGGTAGCGGCGATATAGCCAGAAACCACGGTCCCTTCCCCAAAGGTCAGGCTCATCCGGAGAAGAGCGGCCTGTTCCTGTCCTTGAACGCCAACAAAATGGGCATTACCCTGAACCTGGAAAAGAAAAAAGGCCAGGACATCTTTAAAAAACTGATTGAAACCGCCGATGTGCTGGTGGAAAACAATGCCCCTGGAACAATGGAAGCAAAGGGGCTGGGCTACAACACGCTAAAAGAAATTAATCCGAAGCTGGTAATGACGGCGATCACCCCCTTCGGACAAAAAGGCCCGTATAAGGATTATAAGGCTTACAATATTAACTGCTGCGGCACAGGCGGCATGTCCGTCGGCGTCGGCGACCCGAAACGGGAACCACTAACCATGCCGTTTTCACAAGGCGGTTATCAGGCCGGAGGCACCGCCGCTACTGCAGTGATGGCTGCTTTGCTGGCACGCCGCAAGTCCGGTAAAGGTCAATATATCGATGTTTCCGAGACGGAAGTCTGGGCTACGACACACACCGGCCAGAATGTCCTGAATGAAGGTTTCAAAGGAATAAGCGGTACTAGAAAAGGTATTCACGGTGGCAAGGTTTACCCATGCGAAATCTTCCCTTGTAAGGATGGCTATGTCAGCCTGATTGCGCCGCAGATCGAACAGTGGAAACGGCTCGTCGCCGTACTGGGCACGCCCGAATGGAGCAAGGAACCCCGCTACCGGGACCGTAAAGCGATTGCGGAGCAGTACCCGGATGAGGTCAACGCTAAGATCATCCCCTGGATGATGGAACATACCAAAGAGGAAATATATAAGCTCTGCCAGGACAACAGGGTGCCGGCCGTTCCGGTTTATGACATCGCTGAAACAGTCAATCACCGACAGCTAAAGGAAATGAATTACTTTGTCGAACTCAATCACTCTGAGGCTGGTAAATTGAAATACGCTAAAGGCCCGTGCACATTTGAAAAGGCCGACTGGGAGTGGCAGAAAGCGGCGCCACTACTTGGTGAAAATAACGAGCAGGTATTGTGCGAACGTTTAGGCTATACCAAAACAGAAATGACTGCCTTGAAAAAATCGGGAGTAATCTAAAGGCGTAGATTTAACTACGGAGGACGTGGATGCAATCGTTAGAAGGATATCGTTTACTTGATTTCGGAACAGCTGTCGCGGGACCGCAAACCGGACAACTTTTAGCTGATATGGGCATGGAAGTAATTAAGATCGAAACACGGACTAAGCTGGACGGCTTGAGACTCGGGCGTCCAACCGTAGGCCCAGAGATTGCCGGCACAGACGAGAGTAAATGGCTGGACATGCAACCTGTATTTCATGTCTTGAACAGGAATAAATTAAGCTTCACCATTAATCTGAAACAGCTGGGCGCAATGGATGTCTTCGCCCGGTTGATCAAGATCAGTGATGTGGTTTCGGACAATTCCAGTCCGGGTGTCATGGAACGTCTGGGATTGGACCAGGCCAGCCTGGAAAAGATCAAACCGGACATCATCACTATCACCCTTACCGGCTGCGGCGAATCCGGACCAATGCGGGACACGCTTGTCTATGCGCCGTTGATCATCGCGCTTGGCGGTTTGGAAAGCACGTTAGGCTACGCCGACGATAAATCTCCGATGAATCTGGTTCCCGGCTACGGCGATACGAATGCCAGCATCCACGCGGCGTTTGCCGTGCTGGCCGCGCTCTGGCACCGCGAAGAGACCGGGGAAGGACAGCATATTTCGCTGGCCGAATCGTACGCAGTTACCAGCCTGCTCGGGGAAGCTACAATGGACTATCTGATGAACGGCAACATCCCCGGATTACAGGGAAATAATCACCCTGCTTTATGCCCCCACGGCAACTACCCTTGCCAGGGCAACGATAAATGGGTAGCGATCGCGGTGGACACCGAAGCTGATTGGAAAAATTTCTGCACGGCCATCGGCGTGCCGGAGTGGCTGAAAGACAAACGCTTTGCCGATAAAGCAACCCGTTTAAAGCACCGCGCAGATTTGGACAAACTCATCGCCGCTAAAACTATTAAATTTGATAAGTACGATATCACCAATGTTCTGCAGAAAGTAAATGTCGCCGCTACACCGGTTTTAAACTGCGAAGACCAACTGGCCGACCCTCATTTCCTTGCCAATAAAACTTTTTACGAGATTCAGCATCCAGTCATCGGAAAAGAAATTTTTTACAGTAATCCTGCACGAATGAGTGAAACCCCGCCCGCCTTCCGGCATCATGCCCCTGCGCTGGGTGAGAATAACGATCATATCCTGACAAAACTACTTGGTTATTCCCAGCAGGAAGTCGCCGACCTGGTCAAGCAGCAAATCATTTTTTAAACCAACTAAATAATGTATTAAAATACGAAATACTACTTGAGCTTTCAGCAATCAGCCTTCAGCTGTCAGTATTATTTTTAGCTAATCTGGTTATCAGGTTGATTACAAAGTTACAAGATTGCCCAATGACTCGCCTTCTCATTTCGCTCAGGGACGTTGTTGAACTCGTTGAATCAGCGTAGGGGTTTTGTTTGTTTTAGTAATGCACATCCACCAGGAATCAATAATAGGTTAACACAGCACTTAAAGCCTTGACAGTACGTAACTTCCCAAATTACAATTAGCGTAATATAGCGGACAAGAATAGATGAGAGGTATTTGATGAAAATCACAAAAGTTGAACCAATTATGTGCGACAGTGCATGGGGTGTTTGGATTTTTATTAAAGTCCAGACAGATGATGGCGTCACCGGTTACGGCGAATGCAGCGACCACCGCGGATGCACCTACGGCTTACTCGGCTGCATTAAAGACCTGGAAAAGGCGATCATCGGCAAAGACCCCAGGCAGACTGAGCAACTTTACGCAGAGATGTATAAACTGGCCAGACAGGCCCTCGGCGGCGTGGCGCTTAAAGCCATCGCCGGTATTGATTGCGCGCTGTGGGATATTAAAGCCAAGGCGCTCGACGTACCGTTATATGAATTGTTCGGCGGGCCGCAGCAGACTAAACTCAAGGTATACTGGGGGCATTGCGGTCTCTATCGGACACGCATCGCCGACCTGATGAAGATCCCACACGTCAAGAAAATGGACGATCTTTACGACCTGGGCAAAGAAGTGGTGAAAAAGGGTTATTCCGCCTTGAAGACTAATATCATGTTCACCGGCGAGCCGTCCGAAGCGGCATTGCGTGATAATATCGACGCAATGAAACAGATCGTGTCCATTTTCCGGGAAGCGGTCGGACCGAAAATTGAGATCGCTGTCGATCTGAATGCCACTTTCAATAACAATGGCTTTATCAGTATGGGCAAAGCGCTGGAACAATACGACCTGATGTGGCTGGAAATCGATTCTCCTTCACCGGAGGCGCTGAGGCAATTGAAGGATTCCGTGCGAATCCCCATTTGTTCGGGCGGCATTTTATGCACCAGCCGGGCATTTAATCCTTTCCTGATGAAACGCTCGATGGATATCGCGATGGTAGAGGTCGGAGGCTGTGGATTCACCGAAGCCCGCAAGATCGCCGCGTTAGCGGATGTCCACGAGATCCCGATCACACCGTATAATGCCGTCAGTCATCTTTCCACGTTTATGACGGCGCAATTGTGCGCTTCCGTACCCAATGTCAATATCATGGGCATGGACGTCGACGGCGCGCCCTGGAAGGACGAAATCGTCACAGACGTTCCGGTGATCAAAGACGGTTTCCTGCAGCTCCCGCGCAAACCCGGTATCGGATGCGAACTGAATGAAAAAGAAATCGCCAAACACCCATGGGACGGTCATAGAGGCTAAAAGTAAACCGCTATATTTAATGAATAAAAAAGATGGCACTCGAAAGGGTGCCGTTTTTTCTTTGTAATGCTGTAGGGTCGAGTTTTCGAAGAAACTCAAACGCGTATTCAAAGTATGATGTACGAACTTGTCCGCTCTCAGCGATGACTCCACATGCATGACATTTTTAGCATTAGACCTTAAATCCCGATTTGTTCTGAATAGCTATGTTATAAAACAAAGAAGAGGGGCACCCTTCTGCAGAAGGAGCCCCTCTTTAATTGAAATATTTAACTGCTCGAAAAACTTATGCTAATCCGGGAGCAATATCTTCGATGGATTTCTGAGTAGGATATTTTACTTCTCCGGCCGCTTTGGAAGGCAGGATGATGGTCGCAGTGCCCTGCGTTACCCTGATCTTCCGCTCGTTGTCTCCCCAATGCTCGATATCGACGCAATATTTGCCGTCTTCGATATATTTCTTCGTGATCTTGCCGCGGTAATAACATGTATCGCCGTGCACAACAAAGCCGCGGAATTGGATGGCATATTTCCACAGGAAGCCGTCATCGCCCATCCAGTTAGTGAACAGGATGGAGACCAGGCATTCACGCTCGACGCCGAGGTCGTAGTTACCCTGCACACCGACAGCTCTACCGAGGTCATAATCGGCATGCGGACCTAAGGTTGTCCGTGCGTTAATTCTGGGGTCGTAAATACCGCCGCGGGTAGCATGCAGCGGGAATCGGATACCTTTCATTCCTTCAGCGGAGTTCCAGGCGAAATAGCTCATGATCGTCCATGGACCGACCACGATGTGACCGAGGGAATCCCCTTCTTTCACATCTTCCCAGTAGCGGGGCTGATTTCCGCGAATAACTTCCTTTTTCTTGTCGGCTTCGATCTGGGCAATCTCTTCATCGGTATATTTGTAGGGTTTAATAAAGGCTTCGTATTTACCTTTGCTTTTTGTCGCTTCATTGCTGGGCGAATGATGCACATAACTCTTGGCCAATGCCAGAACCTTTCCATTCTGGTTGCGGTATTGGGTCAAAGCGGTGGTGATCATCATCTGGCCGCTGAAATTACTTTTTACGATTTTGGCATCAACAAGACCGATGCCCTGAAAATCCATCCTGTCGTCTTCAAAAACTGGTAACAAATACTCCCATGAGTTGCCGCTGTTAAAACCTCGCGCGCCAGCAGTATGGTAGCCTTTCAGCTTACCTTCCATTACTTCTTCATGGCCGCGGGGATCGACATGGTGCGCCGCACTGGCTAACCAGGTGGGTTGCCCGATAATACGGCCGTATTTGGTTACTTTGGCATATTCGGGATCACGGAACCGAGAGTTAAAATCCCCAATACAATCTGCATATCTGCGCAGATTATCGGCTGATGCAACATCAGTATAACCAATGTCACCGGAAGGTAAACCTTCTGACACTGTTGCTCTATTGTACTTGGGTACGCCCCTATGGGCTATAACATTAGCAAGCCTTTCTTCCAAACTGGGTACTTTTAGTTCTTCCGCCATCGTGAATAATCCTCCTTGGTATTTTTGATATTGATATATTAATTAAGAACTACCAACTAATTACCGGCTGGTTATTTCAATGTGTATTCACTATTGAAAATGTTGCCTTTTTGTGATTACTTTTTAATGTCCTCAAAGCTAAATTTTACACCTGAATTCCAAGCAAAGTCAATTTTTAGTAACAGCAATTCAACCCTGTTGTTTTTCTATCGCGAATATTTGACAATTCTCTTCGACGCTTGTTAAAATTCACGTTAGCCTTTCAGGTTATTGAAATGGGGGAGAAAGTGAAGAACAAAGTCACATTGTTTAGTTTCATCTGCCTGTATGGTGCGGCAATGTTGCTTACATCCTGCTCCAGTTCAACAGCCACAAACTCCAACACCGCGACAACATCCACCGGGGCGCCCATCCCCTCTGCGGCAACATCGATAAACAAAGCCACCTCTGCTCCCACAACCGGTAACTGGTGGGACAAACTGGGCGCACCGCAATATGGCGGCGAAATGGTACTCAGGATGAACACAGACTTCACCGCCTGGGACCCTGATACCAGCGCAGCGCAATGGGGCATCTATAATATCTGGATGGAACAACTTACCGCTGATGACTGGAAAATCGACCCGGCCACATTTGATTACCGCATCAACTGGCGTCCCAGCGATTATGTAAAAGGTAACCTGGCGGAAAGCTGGGAAATGACAGACTCCAGCACTTACGTTATCCACCTCCGTCAAGGGGTCCATTGGCAGGACATTACCCCGGTAAACGGCCGTGAATTTACCGCAGATGATGTAGTTTTTCACTACAACCGCATGTTCGGCCTGGGCAGTGGTTACTCTAAACCAGCGCCAATGTTTGCCGTTTCTAACTTTTCTAATATGTCATCGGTCACGGCAACTGACAAATATACCGTTGTTTTTAAATGGAGTACACCCAATCCTGAATTTATCTTGGAGACCATTCAGGCCAGCGGCGGCGAAAATACGATCGAAAACTCCGACGCTGTTAAACTGTGGGGAGACGTCGGCGATTGGCATCATGCCATTGGTACCGGCCCTTTCATATTGAAAGACTATGTTTCCGGCAGCTCGGCGAGCCTGGTCAAGAATCCCAATTACTGGGCGCATGACGAACGCTATCCGCAGAACCTGCTTCCCTATGCCGATTCGATCAAGTATCTGATCATCCCTGATGATACTACCGCTCTGGCTGCAATGCGCACCGGCAAGATCGATGTCATAGACGGCATGACGCTGGCCGTTTCCCAACAAGTGGCGAAAAGTAACCCGGAAATTCTGCAATTCCCCACACCTGCCGCATCAACCTCGGCTATCGTGCCGATGTATAATAAAGCGCCCTACACCGACCTTCAAGTCAGGCAAGCCTTGCAGCTGGCTATCGACCTGCCCACTATCGCCTCTAGCTTCTATAGTGGTTCTGCCAGCCCTTCGCCTTCCAGCCTGACTTCCAACTTTGAGACCGGCTGGGGATTCCCCTACAGTCAATGGCCGCAAAGCTTGAAAGACCAGTACTCCTATAACCCGACCAAAGCCAAACAACTGCTGTCCGATGCCGGTTTCCCGAACGGCTTCAAGACTAACATCATTGTGGCGTCTAACGCCGATATGGACCTGGTGCAGATCGTCAAAGCCTATTTCCAGGCAATCGGGGTTGATATGTCCGTCCAGACGATGGACCCGGCTTCCTGGACAACCTATGTGCGCACCAACCACAAAGCCGATGCCATGGCTATGATCGCAAATGGCGGCGACCCCATCGGTCTGACCTATGAGCCGATGCATCAGCTGAATCGTTTCCGCACCGGGTACGCTGCCAATTGGGGTAACGTTTCCGATCCGGTTTTTGATTCCTTCTTACCGAAAGCGATGGGGCTGAGTAATTTAGCCGACATTAAACAGGTAGTGAAAGACGCCAATGATTATGCCGCGCGGCAGCACTTTGTCGTGTCCTTGTTACAACCGATGCAGTATTCGTTCTGTCAACCGTGGCTGAAAGGCTACGACGGCCAATCGTTCTCCGTAGGCGGCAGACTCGGTTCTCCGCAAATCGGTTACTTCTACACCGCGCGATTCTGGATCGACCAGGGTTTGAAGAAATCTTTAGGACATTAGGAACAATTAACACACACACTTTTGATAAATCTGCATAAGATTATCTGGACAGAAGCACATAAAATGGCTTACACTAAATGTAAGCCATTTTATTTTTTAATGCTAAAATCTACAACTGTCTGACTTTATAATAACGACCGAATTTTCAGCGATAATTATCCACGCGGACACTATTTTGCGATTCAACGAAAAGAGGGGAAAATTATGAGTAAAAGACTGACTTCCGAAGAATTTGCGGTTGCTGACTCCATCGAAGCTGTCAGCAGCCTGTATCTGGAAAAAGGTTGGACAGACGGACTACCGATCGTTCCGCCTACCGAAGAAAACGTAGAAAAGATGCTTACGGGCACCAAACGGGACCCATCTGAAGTTATAGCAGCGATGCCGCCCAGTTTTGGCGAAGCGACTGTGGAAAAAATCGCGATCAATGCCGTAATGGCCGGGTGCCTGCCGGAATACATGCCGTTATTAATTACTGCGATTGCAGCGCTGTGCGATGCGCCGGTGCGTTTATACCGCATACAACCCACTACCCACCCGGTAGCACCGTTACTTATCATCAATGGGCCCATCNNATCGGCAGAGCTGTCAGACTAATGTTGATGAACATCGGCGGGGCTTTACCGGCCAAGACCGATATGGCCTGCCAGGCGCAGCCGAACAAGTACGTTTTTTGCATCGCCGAAAATGAGGAAGACAGCCCCTGGGAGCCGCTAAGCGTTGAAAGAGGATTCCATAGATCCACAAGCACTGTCAGTGTCGTCGGGCTGGAAAACCCCCATAATATTAACGACCATGACGCATTGAACGGCATGGAAATATTGTCCACGATTTGCGGCACGATGGCTACCCTGGGCAACAACAATGTCCGCGGCGCGCTCGGCGGCGACGGGGACGCGATGCTGGCGCTGGGCCCGGAACATGCCGGCACGATAGCCAAAGAAGGATTCTCAAAAAAAGACGTCCTGGATTATCTGTACGAACATGCCCGTGTCCCGCGCAAGGCTTTTTACGAGCGAGCCAGGATGAAGCACTACCCCGATATGCCTGAGGATTACATGGTTCCCCCGACAATCAAGCGCGAAGACCTGCACCTGATCGTGGTCGGCGGCCCCGGCAAGCATTCTTCATACATGCCCGGCCATATGTCCCATCTGGTGACCAGAGCGATCGAATAATTTAATATCAGGAAATACAGATAGCGAATAGAACAACAAGAATAGATTCCTGCCTTGCAGGAATCTATTCTTTACGATTTGTCATTCCCGACCTGATCGGGAATCCATCTGACCAAACAGCGGCAATTGCGATACGCCTTAATTGTTGACAGGAATTATACGCTATCCTATTACAAACCCATCTTTTCATTCTTATCCCTTCGATTCAGTTCGCCCAATTAAAAAAGAATCCCCCAATTTTATTCAGGGGATTCTTTCATTTTGATTAATATTAACTAAGCGTCAATCGCCGGAACTAACTCCAGCCTTTCTCCGCCGCGGCGTTGCGTCCGGAAATGCGGCCGAAAGCCAGGCATTCACCGATATTACCGCCGGAATTGTACAGGTAGCTGTGGATCGAACCCAATTCACCGGCGCCGTATAACCGCGGTAACGGTTCGCCGTTGACCTGCAGGATTTGACTCTTCGCATTACGGCGGGGACCGCCCTGCGTATTCACGAAGTGCGGTGTCACCTCCATGGCGTAGAAAGGCGGGCCTTCGATCGGTGCGACCATCCTGGTTCTACCGAAATCGGGATCATGACCGGCCGCGCTGTTCATATTCCATCTGTAAACAGTTTCCTGCAATACTTTTGGATCCAGCTTGATGATCTGCGCCAGTTCGGCAATTGAGTTCGCTTTTTTAATCCAGCCCTTGGCCAGCTCGGCGCTGTTATCTTTGCTCCAGGTATAAACGTTCAATAACGGGTTCCAGCCGTGATAGCGGTGGCTGTCATATAAACCGACATTGAAAATCGTCTGGTCGAAGATCATGTGCAGCGGACAGGGAGTTGGTGTTTGCGCCCACCGTCCGTTGATCAAACTCTTTCCGTGCGTAACCCTGTATTTTTCATCGGCGAATCTGCGGGCATCCGCGCCCACAACGATCACGCCGCCGGGGAAAACTGCTCTGGCTTGCGGTTCCAGCGCCGGGATTTCCAGAATGGCGGGGAATTCCGGTACTTTCAGGGAGCAGTAGACCGGGCCGGCAATGCAGCTCATGTGCCATAGGTCAGCGCCGGCGGCCATCGCCATCTTGATGCCGTCGCCGGTGTTGTAGGGTGTGCCCAGCGGATAACAATATGGTAGATTGGTGCAGAAGTCGCGGACCATTTCCTGGTTGTTCTCAAACCCGCCGCAGGTTAATACCACCGCGCGGTTGGCCTTGATATTTATTTTTCTGCCGCTGTGTTCGGCCTTGACGCCAAAAATTTCTTTCGTCGCGGGATTCTGGATCAATTCTTTGACCGGGGTCGCGCAAAGCACCTTGATGCCGCGTTTATTAACTGCTCCTTTCAGGGTTTCCCACAAACGGGAATAACCATTGCTGCCGTCGTCTGTTCTAATATGATAATCATGAATGCAATCGGCGCCGGGCAGTTCCGGGAATTCCGCCGGGTGTCTGTTCTTGTAAACGGTCTCCATGATGACGGCGCCCAGGCTCTCAATGAAAGCGTTGTTTTTGTTCATTTCTTCCGCCCACGCCTGAACCATATCCTGGGGAACCGTATATTCGCCGCACATTGCATTAAAATAGGTAATTGCCTGCTCGATCGGGAACGGGTTAAGCCAGCCTTGACCGGCTACCCGGGTATTGCCGCCTTCCTGTCCGAGAGGCGCTTTTTCCAGAATTAATACCTTCGCTCCGGCATCATGCGCGGTAATCGCGGCTACTGAGCCGGCTCCGCCGTAACCAACCACCACGACATCCGCTTCAAAATCCCATTTATCGGGAAGGTTACATTTCACTTCCATTCTTATTCCTCCGTATCAAATTTATTAGTAACCATTTTCAACAAAATATAGCTTCGCTGCTATTAAATATTCCAGGTATTTGCGATAAAAAAAGAATAACCGACTCGACTTGAAAAAGTCCGCAGATTCTAAAGAGTGTACGTTACCGCCTATTCTACTTGATGTGCTTTCTAGGTGCTTTAATTTTTCCAATACAGTTCCGCGAGCACCGGCGCTAATTGATACTAATATCCCTAATATATCATTCCGGTCTGACTTTTGCAAAAAAATGAATCAAATCGTCCCTATATTCGACTAGCAAATATCATATGGCTTATCATAGGGAATATAGCTATTATACATTCAGGTTAAAAAGCGCTATTCCTGCGCACTCAGGCTGCATTCCGCAATGCGGTTATGCTAGAATTAGAACTAATATAATTGAAATGTTGGAGGAATTATTTTGGAAAACGGTAACGGCTATATCATGCCGATCAAAGAATCGGTGCAATCCTTAAAAAGGGAAGGTCACCCCGACCAGGAGGATTTTCGCTTCATTCGCCCGTCCAGCGAAAAGGATCGCGTCGGGCCTCAACCTTCAAAGCATTTCATGCTGACGCTGGACAAGATCAAACCCGGCGGCGGCGTCGAAGAGCACTATCATGAATTTAATGCCGATATGCCTGTCTTCGACCATGTATATTATGTTATCTCCGGCAAGATCCTGGCCAAGATCGGCAGCGACGAAAGAGTTGTCGGCGCCGATAGCTTGATCTACTGCCCGTCCAATGTGCGGCACTCCATCAAAAATGTCGGGAAAACTACCGCCAAAGTGCTTAGAATGAGCGGCTCCGCCGAAGGCAAGAAAATGGGCGGGCCGGTATACTCGAAGAAACCGAGCGGAGAATTGGATGTCCGTGAATGGAAATTAGCCGATCCCGGGAAATAGTGTTCTGATCGCGGCTGCGCGTAGTAAATTACTGAATAGTGTTAGAAGGAGCCTCCGAAAATTCGGAAGCTCCTTTTTTTAATATTTTATCTTTCGTATTTCGGATTTATTTGGGACTTGTTATTTGGATATTAATTTCCCCTATTGCCCTCTGTAAATGCCATCCGGATCCAAAATCCTCAAAATCATTAATTCCTCGTAATTAGGCGGTGTAATTTCCACAACCCGCGGGCTGATTTTCAGTTCCCATCCGCAATTTTCCTTGATGTTGCTGATCTTTTCATCCATTGTCTTAAATCTCGCGTTCGGCAAAACGCCAGTTAGCGAAAACTCGGCGTCATCCCCCAATTTCTCGTACACGCCCAACGAAGAAACCAGTGTCCTCACCTTTGCGCCGTAGCTGGTAATGTACGATACTCTATCCAGGAAACGTGTCTTGGACTGGTTCATTACGGCCAGTGTCTCGCACGCCTGATAAGCATCGGCAGCCCCGCCCGGTCCTGCCACGACGATCTTGCCGTTTTCGATACCGGAATTCATGTTACCGTATTTATCGATCTGCCCGGCCCCGATGATCGCCATGCTCTTCTGGTTTTCCCCGTTGATGATGAGATTATAAGACCAGAAGTAATTCTGCCGCATCTTAACAGTGTCCCAGTTCGGATAACTGGTTAAATTCGGTTCACCGGGACGCGGAGAGAAATCAAAAACGCCGTTGCCGACCATTAACGAGATATGACGGCCTTCGTTTTTAAACCGGTAATAGGCTAAAAATGCTACCAGCGCGCCTGGGCCGACGCCGCACAGGATCACTTTACGGTCACGGTTAAGCACGGCCTCCCGGATTATCCGGGAACCGGCGACAATCATCATTTCCCTGTCATTAAACTCCATGCTGGTGGAAACCTTATCCAGGATCATCGGCAGGCGGAATTCATCCAGGTCAACCCGCGCCTCATCTTTGATCGCGCGGATCCTGGCCGTTCCCACCTTGCGTAAATAGTCCTCATTGGTGGGACAATCCAGAATCCAGTTTTTGATCCAGGCATTGAGTGTTTCCGGCTCATACAGCGCCTTTCGGTGCTCTTCCACCATCTCTTCATCTTCAAAATAGCCAGGAAATTCTTTTAGATCGCGCCACGGCGGGAAATATGTGGGATGCGCACCCAGCGGCATAACGGAAACCGAAGCTACTCTATAACCCGGGATTTTCACTAATAACGGCGAATGCTCGCGGATGTACTCGGTGGAGACCAGTTTTTCTACCGTCACCACCACTTCATGTTTGCTGGCAAGGGCGCTGTATTCATCGACAATGGAATCGCCCTGACACAGGATCGTGTTGCCGTAACGGTCGGCGGCATACCCGTGAATAATCGAAAGGTCGGGATTGAGCGCCTTGATCACGCCGATCTTCTTGCCGCTGCCGAAGGGGTCATCGATAACTTTGAAGTCTTCTTTATTATCCTCGGCGATAGTCGTGCCCATCATCGATTTCGTCGGCAGAAAACCGGAGCCCATTGCCCCGGCGAACAGTCTTTGACTGATGCCGCCGAGCGACCAGATTTCATTTGGGACATCATGTTCCAGTGTGCCCGGTTTACCCCGCCCCTGCCCTTTCCGTCCGCCTTTAGCGCCGGTGCCGCCGATGGTTTTCTTGACGAGGCCGCACTGAATCATATCCATGCCTAATATCGGCGGCGCAATGAGGATGAATTCCGGTTTGGTACCCCAGAATTGGCGGATGACCTCGCGCGTGGCCGCGCTGCCGAAGGGGGAAATATGGAGCATCATTCCCGGCTTTACATTTTTCCTGATCGCTTCTGCCAGGCTGATTACCTTGTCTTCACCTTCATTCTCTTCCAGCTGGAAGGTGTTTTCGGCAAAATCTTTCAATCTCTTGTCTATGATTTCACACACTCCCCGGTATTTCCGCAACAAATATTTATTATTCTGTGATAACAAATTGCTTTCAATACCGATGATTTATATTCGATTAAACCTATTCTACCTGCATTTCTTGACAATAATCAACAGTGGAAGAAGCTATTTACCATTCTAAGGCTGTCCGAAATTCCCTGGATTGTNNATGGTCATTTTTAGACAGCCTCATCAAAGGAGAATTATGCAAGAATATAAAAAACAGGGCAGGCTATATTTTCGCCCACCCTGTTCACATCGATAACATGAAAATGAATCTGTTATTAAACTAACTTCCGCTCGTCGTCTCTGGCGCTTTTAGAAATCAGTTCGACAGTAGCGTAACCGTTGGCCGTCAGCGCAACGCCGCTCTGGTTCTCACCCCAAATCTGTAGGTCGACCAGGTGCCGTCCGTTCTCTTCATACTTTCTCGTGACTTTACCCTTGCAGTACATCGTATCGCCGTAAATCCAGGGTAAGTTTAGCTCGACACCAAACTTGACCAGGAAACCATCATCCCCCATCCAGTTGGTGACCAGGTTGCTTAAAATAGCAACCCGCTGCAGCCCGCAATCGTGGGCAAAAGGAAAGCCCATGCTCTTCGCTACTTTGTCGTCCAGCAGCTGGTTCTCCCAGCCTTCCCAGATGTTGCTGGCCGGGTCTTTAAAAGCACACAACGGATGCCGTTCCAGATACTGCATAAAACGCCTGTACGATTTGACCGGATTGGTGTTTTGAATGAAAAGTTTAACATCTTCGCTGGAGAGCGGGCCCCTTACGATCGGAGTCAGCAATTCGCCTTCCTGGGCGTCTTCCCAGTACCGGATGATCGCACCCTGCCATTTTTCCTCGTCCACGCTGTCCTCGAGGGCAGTGAGTTCTTCACGCGTGTAATGATGTTTTTGAATTTCGCCGTACTTGTTTTTTCCCTGGGCAGCCTTGCGTGGCGTGCGTAAAATCTTCGGCGAGGCCTTGGCCACCAGTTCTTTTTTCTGGTTGTAGTATTTGACTTCGCCCACCTGCATTACCATTCTGCCGCAGAATTCACTCTGTTTCTCAATGACATCTGCGACGCAGACTTCGGTGGTGAAGGTGTCGCCCATTCTGACTATTTTAAAAAACTCCCAGTCGACGGCCCCGTAAATACAGTGAATGCCGGGCAGTTTAGGCGATACGATCGTATCGTCAATGGCGTACAGCCAGAGCGGGGGCGCAATCAGACCGCCGTAGCGGCTCAGACGTCCGTGATAGTCATCCATGTATAAAGGATTCCGGTCGCCGATNNCGGTAAGCTCGGGATAATCAACAGTAAGGTTCATTACCATATTATTCTCTCTCCTTATTCAATCTTCCGCTAAAATCTAGAGGTTAGCCTGTGAAGGCAGGATTACAACGGCACGACTGACCGCGTTTTTCTCACCATCCTGATTCGCTAAAAAGGTTTCCACTTCGACTAAATGGTCATTGCCCTCGATCCATTTCTTCGTCACTTTGCCGTTCCCCCAGACGACATCTGCCACCAGACGGGGTCTGCGCAGTGTTACCCAGCATTTCTGTAGAAAGGCGTCATCGCCCATCCAGTCTGCTACGTATCTGGCCATGATCGAGTTACGCGTCGGGCCGCCGTCATATCTGCCCGGCATACCGATCTGACGCGCCAGGTATTCTTCATAATGGCCGCGGTGCGGATGGTCCTGTGCGCCGGTCACCGGGTCGACATAGGTATCGGCGGGATGTTCACGGCGCCGTAACAGCGTGTAGACAAAGGAACCGCCGTTATCATAGCTGGCAGGCTTGCCGCCGATAAAAGCGGTGTCTACATTGCGTAAAGGCCCGACAACAATAGGTTCCATCTCCTGACCTACTTTGGTATCTTCCCAGTAACGGGGGGTACAGCCGCGCACCTTTTCCGCGGCGCTGTCGGTCATAAATTTATTCATTTCCGCATCGGTCCAGTTATGCAAACGGGGTTCATAACTGAGGCCGCCTTTGCCGCCGCTGGCGCGCGGGATGCGCATCACGTGGAACCAGCAATCACATACCAGTTCACCGCGCTGGTTCCATATTTGTCTCTTGGTGATTTGTTCGATCATCCGGGGAGCTGTTTTTCCGTGGTGTTCGATGGCATCGATCGGTTTGGAACGGCTGACCAGCACATCCCCTAATTCGACCACCTGGTACCAGTGCCAGTCTTCACCCACCTGGTAGCCGTGCACGCCGCGCAGCCCTGTATCGATGATCGCGTTGCCGATCTGTCCCACCAGCGGTGGAGGAGCAATAATGCCTCCCCATTTCGATTTTCTGGCATAATTTTCATCAAGATAGAGCGGATTCACACAATCGTTCATATTGCAATAATTCCGTATCAAATCTTTGGTAACCTCAACGGTTGCCCGTCCGACCCTCAAGTCCACCCCGATCAGCTTTTTCGCTTCATTAATGCTCTCGTCGGTAAGTCCCGGTGCTTGCGTTTCTACCTGATATGCCTGGTTCTTAAACTCCACTACATTCTTTTTCTCAGCCATGCGTTGAACCTCCTTGTCATTGCCGTCGCAGATATATTATTTCTTATAGGAACAGTTAGATTAATAATCGTCGAATATTCATGAAATCCCGCAAGGAAATCCGGGAAAATATTGAGTTCACTTTCTAGTATAAAAATGTGGATCCGAATGCTTTAATCGTACAAAAAGCAGCAGTAATTGTCAACTGAACTTTCAATACGCAAAAGCAATCAGACGCTCATTTTTTTGGTAATTACCGGCATTTTTTATAATATATGAATATCTTGTTTTAAGAAAAAAGTAAAGGGGCAAGGCTTTTTAAAACCTTGCCCCTTTTATTATTTGAACTCTTCAGAAATATTAGATCTGGTAAATCATTATTTCGTCGCCGTCCCATTCATACCCTACATTCAAACCTGCGGCTTTGGTGATCCGGTCCATGAAATCGAAAACCTGCTGTCCCTTTGCATCATGCTTCAAGATCTCCGGCTTCTGGTCGTCATTGATCTGGCAAGGCAGATAACTAAGCTTGGTGATTTTCTTATCTTCGATCACGCACTTGGCGATCATCGTCAGGTTTCTGGCGGGATCCAGCCGCAGAACGTAGGTGGACATATTAGGACCGCCCAGAGAACGGAACTCTTTGCGCTGTTCGTCAGTCAGCCCTGCACCCACCGAAACAAACTGCCCCAATCCGTGGTAGATGGCCTTTCCTTTATACATTTCGATGCCTTTGAGCATGTGCGCGTGACACCCCTGCACAAGGTCCGCCCCCGCGTCGATCGCCGCGTGTGATACCTGTTTATCATACATGGCCAGCATTTCCGGATTACCCAAAATTCCTTTATGGAAACTGACCGTCAGCACATCGCATAACGGTCTTAGTTTCATAATGTCCTCAGTCATCATATCAAGGGTGCGCGGCACCGCGAACGTGTAAACATCCGGCGGGCCGCCGGGGTTGGCGCCACCTAATTCATAATGAGTAAGGATTTGCACGTAGGCGCATCCCGGTTTAAACTTATGCGCCCATTCGCCAATCGGACCGACGCAATTGTAGTTCAGAAAACCAAATCTGGTACCGCCGCGTTCAATGATTGCCGGAGTCCTGGCCTCATCGATGTTCATACCCGCGCCGGTAACGGCGATACCCAATTTCTTCAACCCGTTCACCGTGTCCTCGATGCCGGGCGCGCCCGAATCAAAGGCATGGTTACCAGCCAGGTTGATAACATTGAATCCCGCATCTGCCAGAACCTTACAGTTACTGGCCGGACCGCCCGGAGACGGGAAGAACTCAACAAACGTCCGGATACTTCTATCGCTCAGCATCACCTCGCCCATCCCCAGCACCACATCGCTCTTTTTAAACGTTGGCGCAACCAAAGAGAGATACTGTCCGGCATTGGGCTTTTCCAGGATCACATCACCTACCGCCAGCATCGTTAATTTTTTACTCATTTTAAAATTCCTCCCCTCTTTCTGGGATTTCGTATTTATTATTTTATATTTGTTTGGTATTTGTTTTTTGCAATTTAGTATTTATTTTTATTTTAGTGTCCCATCGATTTCTTCAGTTTCTGGTCGATCCAGAACCGCGAGGCGTAGAATGATAGACATTGCGGGCTGCGGTCTGTCGAGCCGAACTGACCGGAATAGCCTTTCAGCCAGGGCTGGGCAAGGGAATATTTGATCGGATTCATCAGCGATATCGCGAAGTGCTGCCGGGCAACATATTCGTTCGCCTCGATCAGGATCTTCTTCACTTCATCTTCTGTTGTCGCTTTGATCGCGCGCGGGTAAAAACTGTCCATTACCGGATCGCTGACGCGTAATTGCGGCGTGCCGGAAGAATTCGTGCAGAAACGCGTGAGCTGGCGCAGCGGTTCATGGCCGGTGCCGAGCGACCCACCGGAGCGGGCAGCCAGCTGGTCGTGTTTCTGTTCGGTCTGTACAAAAGCGACAAGGGCAGCGGATTCCATCGGCCGGATTTCCATATCGATGCCAACCTGCGCCAGATAGGATTTAGCGATCTTTATTAATTCCAGATCCGCGGCAATGTCCGCCACGATATTAGTTTTAAAACCGTTGGGATAACCGGCTTCGGCTAACAATTGTTTCGCTTTCGCCGGATTATAAGCATATTCTTCCTGTAAATCTTTCGGCCACTTCTCAAACGGCCAGGCCCAGCCTTTCATGTAGCGTGAAGTGATTGAAGAAGGGTAAGGCTCAACCGCGCCGCCGTAGTAGGTTTTCGCGATTGTCGGCAGATCCAGCGCCATCTGCATTGCTTTGCGGACTCTGATGTCGTTAAACGGTTTCACATCGTTTCTGGGGTCCAGCGTCGTCGTGGAATCCGGATGGGCATTTATTATTAATTCCGGATTGCTTTTCTTCATTTGCGCTGCTTGCGCTGCCGAAACATGGTTAATCACGTCGACTTTACCTGCCAGCAGCATTTCCAGCGCGGTAGCTTCATCCGGTATTACTAATACCTTAAGTGCATCGATGTACGGCAGCTGATTCTGGGGATGGCGTTCATCATGCCCCCAGTATTTAGGGTTCCTTACCATTGTTGCTTCGCTGCCGGAGATAAATTCTTTAAGGATGAAGGGGCCGGTTCCGATGGCATGATGCCAGTCATCGAGGTTGCCCCATTTCTCAATCGCTTCACGTGCTTCGATCGCCGCCGTCGGACTGTGCACGGTGACAACGGTTTCCGAAATAAACTCGGGATTCGGCGTCTTCCACTTCAGGACAACGGTATCTCTATCGGTCGCGGTCACCGAAATGAGGTCTTTATAAGCGCTGACATTGCCGTGATAAGGTGCGGGCTTGGTAAAACCGCTGCCCAGACCGTATAAACGATGATAGTGATATTCGATATCGTAAGCAGTCAGCTCGCGGCTGTTGACCGGCGGAATATCCTGCCAGTGAATGCCTCTGCGCATATGGATAACCAGCGTGTCGGGGGCGGGAAATTCCCAGCTTTCCGCCAGCAAACCTTTTAAAAACTGTTTGGGTGGCACACCTTTGAAATCATAAATTGCAGGGTCGAGCGTCCAATCCTCTGCAAAAAGTCTTTCCATCCACCCCGAGTAGATCTGCGTGATGTGGTCGCTGTGATAAGGGTCCAAATTCGACGGATTTGTCGTGCTGCGAATAGTCATCTCGCCGCCGTATTGCGGTTCACCAAATTTATCCCACCATGCTGCTTTCTTCTTCAAAACATCTCCCTTGTTTTTGAAAAAGGACACTTTTCACCAACGGAAACGGCGTTGATTTTTCCCTTTTCAAAATGCTTACTAATGGACTAATAATATGACCGGGCGTATTTGATTGTCAACTGATCGCAGTGCTTCATTATCCTGTATAAAATAGTTGTTGACAAAGCGTGAAATCAGATGATATACTGCTGCTTAATTCGTCAGCCTTCGTTAGTGAATACGATAACAGATATTAATGGGAATATTAAGACGGTAATTACGACAGTTTTGGAAAGACAGCCGGTAAATAGACAAAAAAGATGAATATAAGCAGTGAGGCTGGCCTTGCCAGGGGAATCCAGGGTACTGTGGGTTAAGTTGTCGAACTTACAGCTAAGTTGGTTGTTGTTCCCTCCCGTGACCGGAGCCCTGGGAGTAATCGGGGTTAGTGGCAAGGCCGACCTCACCGATAAAGACTTTTCTACCATAAGCATATTCTACCAACAGGCAATAGTCAATTCTCCAGATCTTTTCCACAGAAATAAGGAGGAAATGATGAAAAGAGGAGTCATCTGGATTGCACTAACTGTTCTAATGGTAATATCAATGGTTTTAGTCTCATGCAATACGGCAACAACAACGACAACCACTACTAAAACCACCACCCAACCCACCACACAACCTACAACAATTACTTCCACCGCGCCAAAAACAACCTCTACTACTGCGCCAACGTCCACCACATCCACCCCGACAGCCGGGGCCAACTGGTGGGACAGCCTCGGGAAACCGCAATACGGCGGGCAACTGGTCATTTCACTCGCACAAAACGTAACGGGTTTTGACGCTGCCGCCGGACCGGGCCTTTTTGGTATCCAGAGTTCCTACCAGGAAAGGCTATTCTACGATGACTGGACATTAAACCCGAGTGTATACCAATACGCCACCAACTGGCGGCCTAGCGATTATGTAAAGGGGCAATTGGCCTCAAGCTGGGAGTTCTCTGATCCTTCCACTGTGGTTTTCCATCTCCGCCAGGGCATTCACTGGCAGAACATTGCTCCGGTCAACGGACGTGAATTCACCTCCGATGATATTGTCTATCACTGGAACCGCTACCTGGGACTGGGCGGCGGTTTTAAACCGATTCCTTATTATGCGTCAGTCGCTGCCTGGCAGCAGCTGACAGCAGTGACGAACTCGGACAAATATACGGTCACGTTTAAGTGGAAAATAGCCAACCCGGAATATATCATGGAGACACTGCAGGGCGTCGGCGGCGAGATGTGTTATGAGCCGCATGAAGCAGTCGACCTCTGGGGCAACCTCAGCGATTGGCATCACGCTATTGGCACCGGGTCATTCATTTTAACTGATTTTGTGTCCGATAGTTCGTTAACGCTGGTCAAAAATCCCACTTACTGGGGCCACGATGAACGCTATCCCCAGAACCAGATCCCCTATGTAGATTCAATGAAACTATTAGTTATCCCCAACCAGGCAACGGCATTAGCAGGGATCCGCGCCGGTAAGATCGATTTTATCGACGGCGTTACCCTGGCAAACGGCCAAAATATGCAGAAAACCAACCCCGAAATATTACAACTGCCCGTACCTACTTCGAACTGTCCGAGCATCGACCCGCGCAACGACTTGAAACCGTATACCGATATCAGGGTACGGCAAGCTTTACAAATGGCGCTGGACCTGCCGTCAATCGCCAGCACATACTACGGCGGGCACGCCGATGCTTTCCCCTCCCCGATCACTTCAAGGTATGAAATCGGCTGGTGCTTCCAGTACTCCGAATGGCCGCAAGACCTGAAAGACCAGTATGCCTACAACCCAACCAAGGCCAAACAACTGTTATCTGACGCCGGCTATCCCACCGGGTTTAAAACCAACTTGCTCGCGGATGCCACCGGCGATTTCGATCTGTACCAGATCGTCAAATCTTACTTCGCTGCGATCGGCGTCGATATGACGATACAATCAATGGATTCCGCTTCATGGAACAGCTTTGTCCGCGCCAGGAAACAGGATGCCCTGTGCGCCAGCGCTAACGGCTTCCTCGGCTTGTCATTTGAGCCTACCAGACAGTTGCAGCGGTTACAGACAGGATACTCAACTAACTGGCTAGCAGTCAGTGACGCGACTTTCGATACTTATTTACCGAAAGCAATGGCTGCCACATCTATCGACGGTGTGAAGCAGGTAGTGCGCACCATGGATGAATATGTCGCCCGCCAGCACTTCCTCATTTCGCTAGTGCAGCCGAGCCTGTACGCGCTTTATCAACCGTGGCTCAAAGGTTTTAACGGCCAGAACTTCGCTCTCTCCGGCGTATCCACCGGCCCGTTGATGATCGGTTTCTACGGCGCCCGTTTCTGGATCGATAGCGGTGTGAAAAAGTCATTGGGACATTAATTAAAAAACCGGATTTTAAAAGAAACAGTGAGCCTGCTAGAAGCAGGCTCACTGTTTTGTTATG
>PMMG01000153.1:255-13402 GCA_003162335.1 Dehalococcoidia bacterium | reverse complement strand
TACTTTTCCCTTAACTTCGGCTTCTCGATCTTCCCTGTCGGATTCCGCGGCACTTTGCCGAAAAAGATCCGCCGCGGACGTTTGAAATGGGCCAGCCCCTGTGCGCAAAAATCGATCACTTCCTGTTCCGTTAATACCACACCCGGTTTGGCATCGATGATCGCGGCCGTGATTTCCCCAAGCCGCTCATCTGGGATACCGATGACTGCCGCATCGTATATCTTAGGGTGGGTGTGCAGTATTTCTTCGATCTCCACCGGATAAATATTTTCTCCGCCGGTAATGATGACATCCTTTTTCCGGTCCGTGATCCAGTAAAATCCGTCTTCATCGATACGCGCGATGTCGCCGGTGTATAACCAACCGTCTTTCAAAGTTTCCGCCGTTTTCTGCGGGTTTTTGTAATACTCCCGCATCACACCGGCCCCTTTCACGATAATCTCGCCATTTTGTCCCTGCGGCACGTCTTTGCCTTTATTATCAACGATGCGCGCCTGCCAGCTGTAGCCCGGCTTGCCGATCGCGCCTACTTTATGCTCATTTTCAATGCCGAGGTGAATGCAGCCGGGACCGGTCGATTCACTCAATCCGTAATTGGTGTCATATTGCATCTGCGGGAAATAGCGTTTCCAGTGTTTGATCAGGCTCGGCGGTACCGGTTGTGCGCCGATATGCATCAATCGCCAGCGGGAGAGATCATAGTCCTTCAGCTTCAGTTCGCCCTTCTCCAGCGTCACCAGGATGTCCTGCGCCCACGGCACTAATAACCAGACAATAGTGCCTTTTTCCTTATCAACTGTCTCCAGGATCAATTTCTGACTGATCTCCGTCAGTATTGTGGCGCGGCTGCTGGTCAATAGGCTGCCCAGCCAGTGCATCTTGGCGCCCGTATGATACAACGGCGGTATCAGGATAAAGTTATCCTCGTGCGTCTGATGGTGGTGTTTTTGCTCTAATATCGCGGCGAATTCCATGTTGGCATGGGTTAAAACAATCGGTTTCGGTTCGCCGGTCGTGCCGGAAGTAAAATACAGACCGCAGACATCGTCCCCGGTTAACTTGATTTTCGGCCGTTCTTTCGATGCGCTCCGGATAACTTCATCAAAGTCTTCCATTCCATCCGGCAATTTTTGCCCTGCGAAGATGAACTTTTCGATAGTAGGCAACTGCTCCCGGATACCAGCAACCCTCTCTGTAAATTCCTCGCTCAATATCATGACGCGCGCTTCGGCGATATCCGCGCAGTATTTTATCTCGCTCCCGGTAAATCTGAAATTCAACGGCACCGCCCAGGCGCCGGTTCTGATAATGCCGAAATAGGCTGCCAGCCAGTCGATGGAATTCATCATCAGGTGGATGACCTTATCGCCTTTTTTAATATCGCGGGCAATCAAAGCATTCGCGATCCGGTTGGCCCGTTCATCAAACTCACGCCAGGTAATTGTTTTGCGCATGTTCTTGCCGGGATGCAGTTCGACCAGCGCAATTTCATCCGGGTACAGACGGGCATTCTCAGCCAGTAAATCCGGTATCAGCATAGGTCAATCCCCCAACCTTTCTTAGACTATTGAGCGCTTTTAGGGGTTATTATAACAGGTTTTACTCCCCCGAATCACCAATCCATTTGCGTCGGTATGATCTGATTTTGTCATTTTTCGTAATTAATGATTCGATTCTTGATTATTGATATTCGAATCTTGTTTGATTATCGGTTGTTGATCTTTGTATTTATTTTGGAATTTCGATATTCGGATTTCGTTTTTATTTCGGATTTTAGTATTCGTACTTAATTCTTTCTTGATTATTGACTATTGAAAATTGATTATTTAAACATCAGCAGTACTAATTATCCAACGCATTGGTACATTTAGGTGATTGGAAATTGACACATTCTACACTATAGTTAACTATGGTTACCTATAGATAAAAACTGCCGGAGTATTAAAAATGACTTTGGAAATTGACGGCCAGACTTACTACACCACACAGGAAGCTTGTAAGCTTGCCGGCACTAACCGCGATACCTTTTTACGCTGGGTCAGACAAAACAAATTTGCCGATGTCGGATGCCGGGACCGTAATGGTTGGCGGTTGTTTACGGAAAAAGATTTGCAGCGGTTGAAGACTCAGGTCAACCGTATCAACAGAACAACGAAAGCCGGAGACCAGCCTGACTAAAAACCAACCCCAAGTTAATATCGGATATCGATAAAAAGAAATGCAATCGAAAACAATAGTGAAAAACGAGATTAACCAGCTGGGCCAGGTCTGCGAACTCTGGGAAAACGGCGTTATCATCGAAACCGGAGAAGGCATTATCGCCAGTTGGAACAAAGGCGCGCAGGATCTCTTCGGCTATTCCGCCGATGAAGCGATCGGGAAACCGCATTCTTTGCTCGTGCCCGTGGACATCGGAGATAATCGCCCGGAAATAATAAAAAGGATCCGCGCGGGAGAACCCAGCGTAAGTTTCGAGTCCGTGCATTGTCGAAAAGACGGCAGCCGTATTAACGTTTCAATACTGGTGTCGCCTCTGCGTGATGATTCCAGTGAGATCTGTGCTTTCTCTTTTCTGGCGCACAACACTGCCGACCGCGAACAGGAAAAGGAATTATTCACGGCTTTAACACAGAGTTCCCCGATCGGTATCTGTATTGTTCAAAGCGGAAAATTCATTTACATCAACCGCCAGTTCGAGAAAATAATCGGTTATAACATCAATGAACTTTTAAGCACGGAAACCTTGAGTTATGTCCACCCGGACGACCGGACGCTCGTAAGAGCTCATGCTACGTACGCGCTGAAAACCGGCGTTTGCGATCCGTACGAATACCGGGTGGTGACCAAGTCCGGACAGATCAAATGGATCCTGGAAACGATCATGTCCATACATCACCAGGGCAAAAGAGCCGCCCTTGGCAACTTCATGGATATTACCGAAATGAAGCGATTGGAGCAGGAAACAGAACTAACTAATCAACGCCTCACTTCGGTAGTGAAACAACTGGAAGAACAGCAAAGGCAGAGCGCCATCCTGACGGAAATGCGGGACATGCTGCAGGCCTGTACCAGGATGGAAGAAACTGCCCCCATTATCATGGGTTTTATGAAACAGTTGTTCCCCTCGTCACAGGGTGCTTTATTCCTGTTAAGTAATTCCCGTTCGGACCTGGAATCGATCGTCACCTGGGGTGATTTTCCGGTCAGTTCCGAAACCAATGTTTTCCCGCCGGATGCCTGCTGGGGATTAAGACGGGGACGTGCGCATGTGGTGGACGACATCAACGTCGGCCCGGTCTGCCCGCACCTTCATGGCACACCTTCAGCCCCTTATGTCTGCCTGCCGCTGATGGCCAAAGGCGATATCCTGGGCTTATTACATCTCAAGAATTTGATCAAACCCGGGGATGATGGGCAAGCGCAAATCGCCGACTTGAAACAGATGGCGCTCACGCTGTCGGAATATCTTTCGCTCTCTATCGCCAACGTGAAACTTAGCGAAAGCCTCTCCAGGCAGTCTATTCTGGACGCACAAACAGGGCTGTATAACCGGCGTTTCATGGAAGAATCGTTGCAGCGTGAAATCTCCCGCGCCGCACGCAAACAAACAACCATCGGTCTCATCATGGGCGACCTCGACCATTTCAAGAAATTCAATGACGTTTACGGCCATGCCGCCGGCGATAAAATAATCGTACAAATAGGCAGGTTGCTGAAAGACAAATTCAGGGGTTCTGATATTGCCTGCCGCTACGGCGGCGAAGAGTTTTTAGTTATTCTCCCGGAAAGCTCACTGCAGGATACATTCAAACGCGCCGATAGCCTCCGCGAAGAGATCAGGAAAATGGAAATAGTGTTCCAGGGACAGATTCTCGGCAACATTACCATATCCATGGGCGTCGCCGCCTATCCGGATAAAGGCATCAGATTGGAAGAACTACTGCGCGTGGCTGATACCGCCCTCTATAAAGCCAAACAAGAAGGCCGCGACCGGGTCATTTCCGGCTGATTTTGTTAGTGAGACAGGCTTCCCTTTTGGACTTCGTATTTTGAATTTGTTTGAAACTTGAAATTTAATACCTGTAGGGTCGGCAAAGCCCACCAGACGTAATTCTCCTTTTTTCCCTATCCATGCGGGCGACCAGATTAATTGTACGGGCGACCGGCCGGTCGCCCCCATCCAATATTCCCCATCGCCCATATCGCATTTACCATCTATACGGGCATCCCATCCCCGGCTTGCAGTCCCGGAGGCACAAACGGGAGAGTGCCTATTTCTATAAAATATACCCTTTCTATACCGCTAAAAACCGCCATCCATTTGTGTATTTTGGCTTTCGTATTTTGAATTTGTTTGGGATTTGGCGCTTGGAACTTGAGATTTAGACCCTGTAGGGTGGGTACAGCCCACCATGTGTAATTCTCCCTCTTGTAATTCAGAATAAGTTAAACAAACCGATAATAGCAACCAATATTCCACCGAAAATGCAGAATATTGGAAGTGTGGTCTCATCAGCATGGGGAATATGTTCCTGTTTATAAATTCTAACCGACCACTTTGTCATTTGCCTGTGAAATACTACCAGACAAACGCCAAAGATTATTAAACCACATGCAAAAATCTTCATAACATCATTGCTATTTCACTTTTAGTTTATATATCATTTCAAAACATAGTTTTTGGAACTTGATATTTAAAACTTGTGGATTCCAATATTATTTTGCTTCATTCTCATAGTAAGCCTTTGCGGTTTCAACAAATTGACTAAAATTAGTTTCATTATCGAAGGCTCTCTTTGGCACAATGTTGATAACTGTATTGTCGCTCCCAACTAAGAACCGGTATTTATCAGTACGTGCAAACCAATTGATTCCGTTCCAATGTGTAATATTTTGCCCCACTTCATTGATATCTGTAATGCCTTCAGAATTTATTGACAGTCGATGTTTTCCGGATATTCTGTTGGGTTTAGCATACATTCGCTTATATATTTTATTTAATAAAAATTTATTCGATATTTTGAAACTAAAGATACCAATTAACAGACAATATAAACCTAATATGCCTAGTATTATGGCAAAAGATAGACCTTCATCAAACAACAGTTCTCCGAGAATAGCCATGATAAAAAGTAATATACCGAAGCCAATTAAAACCCTCGAAAAGATTATTCGAAACCACTTAAGTTTCGGATTATGTTGAGAATTGTAAACATAAAAAGTGGCCAAATCATTTTCATCTATCTGATACTGTATCTCGCTTTTATTCTCCACTAGCTCATTCCAACCTTTTCCATGATTGACCTATTCTACAACTAACTCTATGATTTATTCAATTTGAGCATTGTTGAAAATCCATGAAAAATTCGAAAATTATTGCCAGAGTATCCGCCTCTTTCTTGTCCCCTTTGCCCCTCTCGTGATACTATTCAGATGTATGGAAAATATCAGAAACTTTTGTATCATCGCGCATATCGACCACGGTAAATCAACTTTAGCCGACCGCATGCTGGAAATGACCGGCATGATTCACACCACCGAAAATGCCCAGGTGCTGGACAGTATGGACCTCGAGCGTGAACGCGGCATCACTATTAAAGCCAAATCCGTGCGTATGCCCTTTAAATCGCAGGACGGCAAGGACTATATCCTGAACCTGATCGACACGCCCGGCCACGTCGATTTCAATTATGAAGTCTCCCGCAGCCTCAAGGCCTGTGAAGGTGCAGTTTTACTGGTTGATGCATCGCAGGGTGTCGAAGCCCAGACTATCGCCAACGCCTACCTCGCCATCGATGCCGGCCTGGAGATCATTCCTGTCATCAACAAAATCGACCTGCCGAACGCCATGGTGGAAGAATGCCGTCAGCAATTACAGGATTCGCTGGGCATCCCGGGCAAATCGGCGCTGCTGGTTTCCGCCAAGGACGGCACCGGCGTCAGTGAGTTATTCGAAGCGATTGTGATGCTCGTGCCGCCGCCTAAAGGCAGCAGCGATGAGCCGTTAAAATGCCTGATTTTCGATTCTTTTTACGACACTTACCGCGGCGTCATTCCCCACATCCGTATTTTCTCCGGTAGTCTCAAGCACGGCGATAAAATTATGATCAAGTCCACCGGGCAGATTCATGATGTGGATGAAGTCGGTTATTTCACCCCCGGACTTACTCCCACCGGGCAAATTACCGCCGGTGAAGTGGGTTATGTCGGCGCGATTATTAAAAAAGTGGGCAGTATCCACGTCGGCGATACGATTATTTCCCCCGAGCACCCGGAGACCGAAGGCATTCCCGGTTTCCGCCACACCCAGCCGATGGTGTTCTGCGGCATCTATCCCATCAACACCAACGACTATATCAAATTAACCGCGGCGCTGGAAAAATTCCAGCTCAACGATTCCTCGATAATCTATGAAAAAGAAAGCTCCGCCGCGCTCGGCTGGGGTTACCGGCTGGGTTTCATGGGTATGCTGCACATGGAAATCACCCTGGAAAGGCTGAAACGTGAGTATGGACAGGAATTGATCGCCACCATGCCGTCTGTTATTTATAAGGTGGTCACAACCGACGGTCAATTCGCAATGATCGATAATCCTTCCAAATTCCCCGACCCTACCCGCATCGACCATATTGAAGAACCGATCATTACGCTGCGGGTTTTCGTGCCTACCGAGTTCGTCGGGCCGATTATGGCTTTGTCCGATGAAAAACGCGCCAAACTGGTGGCCATGGACCATCCGGATAAAAAACGCGCGGTGTTAACCTATGAATTCCCGCTGGCGGAAATGATTACCGGCTACTACGACAAACTGAAAAGCGTCAGCCGCGGTTACGCCAGCATGGATTATGATTTCCTCGGTTACCATGCCGGCGATTTTGTAAAGGTAGATATCCTGGTTAAAGAAAACCAGGTTGATGCCCTGTCTTTCATCTCTATCCGCGAAAGTTCCCAAACCAAATCCCGGGGCCTCATCCATAAATTGCGCAAATTGATTCCCCGCCAGAATTTTGAGATCCCGCTGCAGGCTGCCATCGGCGGCAAGATCATCGCCCGCGAAGACATCGTCGCGCTCAGAAAAGACGTCCTGGCTAAATGCTACGGCGGCGATATCACCCGCAAGCGCAAGCTGCTGGAAAAGCAGGCCGAAGGCAAAAAGAAGATGAAGATGGTAGGTTCCGTGGAAGTCCCACAGGAAGCGTTCCTCCTGCTCCTAAAAATGGAGGAGTGACGTGAAAGGACTTTACGTCCACGTTCCTTTCTGCGTCAGCAAATGCGCCTACTGCGATTTCTATTCCTTACTTGGGCGCCAGGATTCCATCGAATCTTATGTCCAGTCCGTTCTCCGTGAAGCCGGTGCTTACCCTCCCTCCTTTTTAAGGAGGGATCTAAAGGGAGAATTGAGCCGCCAAAATCCATCCATCCAACCCCCGGCTAACGAGGCTCTGGAAGATTTCCCATCAGCCGCGGATTCCCGTCAATCCACTTATAAAAAAACGAGTGAATCGGCCCAAACATTCCAAACCCTCTACCTCGGCGGCGGCACTCCCAGCCTCCTCGGTCCTCAAAATCTCACCACCCTCATTCACGGCCTCTTGGTTAGTCCTCTCGCCCCTTGTGGGAGAGAGTTAGAGAGAGGGGTAACCAGTGTCGTAGAATCCACCATCGAAATCAATCCCGAATCCGCCGCCCCCGAATTCCTACAGACTGTTAAAAACCTCGGCTTTAACCGCCTTTCCTTCGGAGTACAATCGCTCTCTGATTGTGAGCTGAAAAGCGTCGGCAGGATACACACATCCGCACAGGCCGTCGCAGCAATTAAACAGGCCCAAAAGCTCGGTTTCAAAAATATTTCCGCCGACCTGATTATCGGATTGCCGGGACAAACCTGGACCAGCCTGTACGCCTCGCTGGAAACCTTGGTAAAAATGGGAATCCAGCACCTTTCTGTTTATTGCTTAGCCCTCGAAGAAGGCACGCCCCTGGCCGAAAATCCCCCCGCCGACCTCCCCTCCGATGAACTGCAGGCGCATTTGTTCGAAGAAACACGCGCTTATCTGATTTCAAAAGGATTCGTCCATTACGAGATCTCGAATTTTGCCTTGCCAGGTTTTGCATGTTTGCACAACCTGAATTACTGGCGCGGCGGCGAATACCTGGGGTTGGGACCGGCAGCCGCCTCTCACCTTGCCGGTCAGCGGTTTAAAAACTACCCCAATCTGGACTCCTACATCGCCGATCCCACCGGCCAGATCGAATATATTGAAGAACTGAGTAAAAAGGAAAAAGCCGCCGAGGAAGCAATGCTCCGCCTCCGGTTGCTGAAAGAAGGCCTGGACACCATTGCTCTGGCGCAAAAATTCGGGACGGATAATGTGGAAGACATTATCACCCGGCTGCAAAAATTGTCGCAGGAAGGACTTCTGGTCAAAGACGGCTCCCGATTCCGCCTGACCCCCTCCCGCATCATGACTTCCAACCCTATCTTCGCCCGCGTGATTGCAGAATAGAGAATTCCTGCTGTCTCAGCCCACGGTTATCGTATTCATTCATAAGTTTTTATGTATGGGACTAAGTACACGTTGTTATTTTTTTGTCATTGTCGGGCTTGACCCGACAATCCAGGAAATTTCAGATACCCTCACAAAGCAATGGGGCATTGTGGTATTATTAACACTGCTTAAACATGAACTCTTTTCCTGTTTGTTAAAAATAAATATTTACCTCTTTTGCACCGGTATCGCCCATCGAGGAACTAAAATATGAAATTCGAAAGACCTGACATCGTCCGCCCGCCCAGTGAATGGCGCTCCTACTTTCTGCCTTTGACCTCCGGCTGTTCCAATAATACCTGCACCTTCTGCAACCGCTGGGGTGAAAAACTGCAGATGCGGGAATTGGAAGACATTAAAAAGGAAATCGACGCGCTGGCTCTGTACATCAAGAGCGGCCTGACCCTGCCGGAAATGCCGCGTATCGTCTATGCTGTCGCACAGGAGTGGGATGGCCGGGGTTTGTTCCTGCTGGACAGTGATGCGCTCGTTTATCCCTTTCCGAAACTGAAAGAGGCGCTGGAATACCTGAACTTGAAATTACCGCAGATCGAAAGGGTGGGTGCCTACGCCACCGCCCAGGACATCTTGCGCCGCACCGTCGAGGAATTGCAAGCGCTCAAGCAACTCAAGCTCGGCATCCTCTACATCGGGCTGGAAAGCGGCGATGACGAGATATTACAAAAGATCTGTAAAAATACCACCTCGCAGCAGGTGATCGAGGCCGTGCAACGCGTCAAAGCGGCCGGAATTCTGACTTCGGTGACCGTGATTTTAGGCTTGGGAGGTACTTTACAGTTAAAGGATGCTAAAGCCGCCAGCGACCGGCATACATTAGCCACCGCCAGAGCATTGAGCGCCATGGACCCGGATTACGCGGGAGCATTGACGATGACCCTGGTGCCGGGCACCCCCATGTACGCTGACGCCGAATCCGGCAAGTTTAAATTGATCACGCCCTTTGAGTCGCTGCAGGAATTGCTGACCATCATTAAAAACTCCAATTTTACCCGCTGTTTCTTCAGTTCGATGCACGCCTCTAACTACTTCTCGGTGCGCGGCACGCTGCCGCAGGACAAAGAAAAAATGATCAGAGCGCTGGAGAAGATCATCAAACAGGGCGACCCAGCCCTCCTCCGCCCGGAGTTCATGCGGGGACTGTAACGCCGCCGCCACCCCTTTTGTCATTCCCCTTGTCATTCCTCGCAGGTCGCAACCGGAGGTACTTCCGTAGACCGCAGTTTGAGTCTTCAACGAAATACTTTTAACCGCAGCTAAAATGTACGGAGGTATTTTACGAAGTCGTTCGAAGTAAAGCATAGAAGTAGTTCGGAGTAAAGTATAGTAGCTATTCGAAGCAAATGTACGACCTGATCGGGAATCCAGTATAGTAAGGAATCTTGAGACCCGTCGAGGGTCGAAACCCGTTTGTCATTCCCGACCTGATCGGGAATCCAGATGACTAACCTTAACTATCTCCTCACTCTGCCTTCCTGACAACTTGGCTTGAGTGTAATCAACCTCCCTCGATGGGCGAAGGTCCCGGAGACACGAACGGGACAGAGATTGAGAGACATAGATAATTTCCACATCATCCATCTCCCCCAATCGTCATTGCGAGCATAGCGCGGCAATCCCGGAGCGGGGCAGCGTCTTCTCCCACTTAAACAATCTCCCTCAATTTTAGCGAGGGATTAAGGGAGAGTCGTCAGCCGCTCCGTTCACCACTCATTACTCACAAAACTACCCCCTACTTCACCACCACCGTCCATATATCCGTCCCGAAAGCCCCTGCCCCCCACACACCATTCGTACTCAAAACTATCTGGAAATAATGCGTCCCCTGTGTCAAAGAGACCCTGCCCGCGTACGTACCTTTCCCGCTCGCATCCGTCATGACGTTACCGAACTGAGTCCAGGATAGATAGTGTCCATTTCCGCCCACAGGCGCGTTGTACTCTTCCAGGAATATTTGATAATTGGTGCTTGGTTTGCCCGTCGTCAGCGTTACATTCACCATCCCATCCGGTTTGATGCTCGCGTTCCCCGCCAGGGGAGAATTGGCCGCCGGTACATTCATGTTCGGCGGATTCTGTCGCAACGAGTCTGACGATGGTTTAGCCTCCGGTCCCCGTGGATTGACCGTGATTGCGCCGTCATTATCGCCCAGAGAAGCATCCATGTCATTAATTCTCAACGACAGGTAGCCGCTCGCATCGGCGGTAAACGGCCCGCTGGTATTTCCGATTGCTATCTCTTTACCGCTGCCGACTTTCCCCAGCAAATCGGCATAGGGTGCGGTGTTGTCAAACTTAAAACCGGCTGCGATCGTCTTATCGATGTCCGCAGAATAACCGCCCGGCCCGACATAGGGGAAATTCTTGTAATCGACTGTCCAGCTGCCGCCCCGGTAATCTACGTAATATTTGTCGCCGCTATTCAGATACAGACTGGTCTGCTGCCAGCCTGTCGCCGAGGAAATGGTCGTCGCATTCGAAAAATCTGTGACCGCTGGTAATCCGGGCACCGGCGCCGACGGGACTTGGCCCGGTTTGGCCGTGCTGCCGGAACCGACGGGTATCGCCACGGTGCTGCCTTGCGCCGTGAAACTAATGCTGCCCTCGATGTTGTAGACGCTGGTCGTGCCGTCATTCACCACCTGCACCAGCATCTCGCTGCCCCTCACCGCCGCCACGCCGGATGCCGTATTAATTTCATATTTAGCCGCCGGATCCACTAGTTTCACGATCTTGCTCGTCGTTTGCCCGATCGTCTGCCCGATCTCGATCTTCTTGTTCGTCGAGGCCGACTTGGCGATCAGTTCATCCAGCGAGATCTCCGTGCCGCCGTTCAATTCGATCACGCTGCCGTCAAAGAAAGTAATGGAAGCCGTATTACCGGCATCCGTCTTGATCTTGTCACCATTCCCCAGCGTCATCCCTTCCTTGCCGTCGTTCCAACTGCCCGAACCACCTTTCTGCACGCTCACCTTCCCCCCCACCACTGATAACACCGTCAAAGGATCGTTAGAAGCTTTTGCTCCTCCGCACCCCGCACTGCCCAATAGCAGCACAAAAATAATCGCGACAGATAACACCCTGAATAAAACCGAACTGCGATTTCTCATTTTCATCTTTCCCTTCATTATTCGCTCAATGACACTACTCAACTATCCCCAACTATCCCCGATTTGCCCCATTTTAATTGAAAGATAGACGAGTAGTCAATGGGAAGACGAAATGACAAAGTTTCATTGAACCAATGGTAGTTAAATTATTTTAGAATAATATCTACCTCATCGGTTTTGATTGCTGTATTATCAAACAATGTCGTTTGGGTGTTCCCTAATACTGGTTGTTCAACAAATGACATCCGTTTAGTCGGAAATAATTGTTTTAACGTCGAATAAGTTGTATCAAATGTAAATTTACGCGAATCTGTTCTTACATAAATAACTGAGCCTCTGCCGGTCAAAAAAGCGACTTTACGAAACGTTTTCTCAATTAAAGATTTGTATTCGCCATGAATTTGAAACCTTTCTCTATTTTTACCTAGGCTGCTATTAGGGGCTGGAGGATATCCAAGCAACCAAAGACGTATCCACTGGTCATAGTGATAGTTCGTAACGCCACAATAAGGTGGGGAAGTAAAAACAAGACGCACGGGTAACTTATTCGATGTTACCAAATGCTTACGCACTTTTACAAGGATATTATTGCAATCACCCAAGTGAATCTGACTACGTGTGGCAGAAGGTAATCCCTTCGCATAACGCCATTGTATTCTGCTCAGCATAAAACAGACTGGGTCAATCTCCGGAGGGACCAAATTACGCTCTTTCCACCAGCGAACAGCATAATCAGGTGCCATTGATTTTGTTTGTCTCATTTGGTTCGAAAGAGATTGATCACGTTTTCCATGGAGATAAACAAGAAGAAGCCCCATAAGAGTCCAATCAACTGCTTTTTGCTTCCATTTAAGCTGGGCTCGAGCCGTTACTAAAAATCTTCGGACATTTTGGCTAAAACAAAGTTGAAAGAATTCAGGGAGATTGTCCGATGCTTCCCTATATCGTTCTGCCATTTGAGCGATTTCAAGTAATCTTTTTTCAACATTGTTTTGACTGGCTGGATGAAGTTTGGTTTTTCCATAAACCCAACCGACGGGATTCAACTCTATACCAATTCCGATCCTATTTTGAATTGTCGCACTATAAATGGATGTTGCTCGGCCTGCGAAGGGATCCAATACAATATCACCTTCATTTGTGTATTGCGTAATCACTTTATCCGCAAATTTAGTCGGAAACATCGCGTAGTACGGGCCAATACCAGCCCATCGTTTTTCTGCAGTATCAAATTTATGTTCTGCTACAATCATTTTAATCCCATCAATGCTTGCGCTAGTTGTTTTAATACTTTCGCCCCGAGATTTAGAGGAATCGACGCCTCTGCATGAGCAGAAATAATAGGTGAAATAGCATTAGGATATCGTGAGGATACTAAGCGGTCTAGCAATGCACACACCGCACTAAAACGCGGATAAAGGCTGATATCATCAGAATCAATTGTATCCTGAGCCTTTTGCAAAATACATTT
>PMMG01000153.1:0-212 GCA_003162335.1 Dehalococcoidia bacterium | reverse complement strand
TTCCGGTTTCTTTAAAAACAACAGCATTTATTCTTTTTAATTCTTTACTGATGGCTTCGCTCAACCATGCAGGTGGGCCAAAAACTGCCAGCGGGCCATCAATAAAGAAAGCTACCTTATCCATCTCTTTAAGCATATTGCGTTTCTCAAAGCACCGTAATAGATGCACAAGTAAAATTCTTTCCCAAACTTGCCTAACTGTTTCCGCTTTT
>PMMG01000128.1:3504-36549 GCA_003162335.1 Dehalococcoidia bacterium | reverse complement strand
TATAGGGTTTATTTTTCTAATATCGATTTGCTGCGTGTTTTTTGCAGTTCGATGTCCGGCACCTGTTGATTGATAAAGCTGAGCGACAGGTCGATACATTCTTGCGCTTCATCCGGGGTCATCGTGCCGACCGCGACCATATCCTGTTTGCGGATCGTACTCCAGACAAACGCGAGGCCGACCGGCGGTAACAACCGCCCGGCAGCCATCGGCTTTATGCAGATGACGGGTTTTTTCGCCTGCCGGATGATTTTCATTTCCCAATCCGCTTCAACCGGCATCATAAAACCGGCAGCATTGTAGATCTGCAGATAGGTTTCAATGTCATAATTGTGCGCATCGGTAAAAGTGATGGATTCCGGTAAATGCGTGGAAAGGCCGGGGATCATCTCGTATTTCCTGATCAGTTTGGTGAAAACATCGATGTCACGGATAACCGCATCGCGGCGGTCGAGTAATGCGTCGGTCACCATCTGGTGGGGTAAGCAGAATGTCGCCTTGTCTTTTTTACATTCTTCTACGGCGCGCTCTGCTTCAAAATCTGCCAGCTTGCCGGGTGCAACGTCAAAGCCGGGTGTGATGATCCGGATGAGTTTGCGGCCCGTCCGCTGTTCTGCGCCGTCGATNNCGCCGAGGAACCAGTTCGAGCCGATGATCAGGCGCGGTAAAGAAACGCCGCCAACAAGAGTGCGGGGGAATTCGCTGGACGAAAACTCATTCATTGTTGTCACCTTGCTTTATTTTATTGGATGTTGTTAATTGATTATATAATAATTGGCTAAAAAGTTGTAATAAATGATTGTAAAAATGATAAAAGAACGCAAAAACCGGTGGCAAAACCACAATTATAGAAAGTTAAGCCGTTTCACTGTATAATAACTAATTGTTGCNNCGGAGGGGTGACCGAGTGGCTGAAGGTAACGGTCTTGAAAACCGTCGTTGCGCAAGCAACCGCAGGTTCGAATCCTGTCCCCTCCGCCATGAAATCACGAAATTTATATAATTTCATCGTGATTTCAACTATATTCGCTTCCAGAAAATTTGAATTGCTGGAAATTATATAGTTGATACTAAAATATGCAAATCGAAATTCGGAAATTAACGCCCGACTTGTTGGAAGATTATCTTTACTTTTTTGAAACTGATGCTCACGCTGATAACAAAGATGAGGATAGGTGCTATTGCGTGTGTTGGTGCGCCGATGACCACCGCGAAGGAAAAGACTTTTCATCGCCAGAAAAGCGGAGAGAATTGGCCATCCAGTACGTCAACAGCGGCATGATTCAGGGCTACCTGGCATTTTACGATGGTAAAGTTGTTGGTTGGTGCAACGCAAATACCAAATCCGATTGTTTGAACTGTATCAGTTGGTTGAGGCATAAGGTTCCCGTAAACATAGCTCAATCTACCCCCGGTATCAAGGTGAAATCGGTATTTTGTTTCACAATTGCACCCGAAATGAAGAGAAAGGGTATTGCCGCGCAATTGTTGCAACGTGTTTGTCAGGATGCAGCCAATGACGGTTTTGATGTTGTTGAGGCATACCCTAATAAGCAGTTCATTAACATGTTTGCAGATTTTTATGGGCCTTTGGAGATATACAAAAGAAGCGGATTTGTCATTCACGATGAGTGGGGCGGTAAATTCGTTGTGCGAAAGTCATTGAAGCAGTAATGCCACAGCCACGGCAAAGCTACAGAATAACTAAAATAAACAAATACCAAATATCCCATAATCAAGATGCCCATTTCCCCGCACTGCATTATTTCAGCGATTTTATAACGTCACTGTTTTATGTTTAAAGACTCTGATATGATATAAAAGATGCGATGATTTAGGGTGGTTTCCGTTTGATAATCTGCCACAGAATATCGTGCCGTAAGTACGGTATGCGATCAATCAACTCCGTTATCAAGTTTTTTATTCTGAATACAGATGGGAACCGGATAAATAGGGAGTAAATTGATGAGCATTTTAACCCTGGTTTACATCATCAATGCGACTTTATTGTTCCTGCATGAAATGGAATCGGCTTATGTCAAAGAATGGGAGATATTAAAGCTGCCGGGTAAAATCACCGGCTTTCTCATATTACATATTTCCCTGGTCATGGTGCTATTCTGGGGCGCGGTCGAAATTGAAAAGAAGACAACAACCGGCGGGATAATCGGCCTGATTGCGGGTATCGGCGGATTGCTGCCCTTTGTCGTGCATAAATTGGTGGTAAAAAAGAAGGGGTATTTCGAATCGGCAACATCAAATCTCATTATCTATCTGAATGTATTAGCCGGTGTAGCCACAACCGTTTTATCCGTGTTATTATTAGCCGGGAAAATAACTTAGGAGATACTATGAGCCAGATTCTAACGCAACTGAGAGCCGAATTACGCGGCAGTGCCGATGCTGTCAACGAAGCAGGCGCCCATCATTATTTTAAAGAGGGGATCAAACTTTACGGCATCAAGAACGGTGTAGTCAGGGGAATGGCCAATAAATACTGGAAGGACGCTAAATCATTGAGCAAACTGGAGATCTTCGCGTTGTGCGAAGATTTGCTGCGTACGGATTACATGGAAGAGGCATTTATCGTTGCCGAATGGGTACCAAAATTGACGAAGCAGTTTGAACTGTCAGATATAAAACTGTTCAAAAGATGGATCGATTCCTATCTCAATAACTGGGCCAAGTGCGATAGCTTTTGTAACCACAGCGTCGGGAATTTTGTGGCGAAGTATCCGGAAAGCATCGCTGAGATTGTGAGCTGGACGGAATCGCCGAACAGATGGATGAAAAGAGCGGCGGCGGTATCCTTGATCATCCCGGCCAAATACGGGCAGTTTCTCCCGGAAATCATCCGGATAGCCGACCGGTTATTGCTGGACAAAGACGACATGGTGCAAAAGGGTTACGGATGGATGTTAAAGGAAGCGAGCAATCAGCACCTGGATGAGGTGTATCAATATGTTTTAAAACATCGGAAAGACATGCCGCGGACAGCTTTACGTTACGCTATTGAGAAAATGCCGGCGGGTATGAAAGCAGAGGCGATGAAAAAGGTGTAGACCGGTTTTTGGCGACTTCTCCCTTACTCCCTCCTTACAAAGGAGTGAATGTACCTGTTCTCTACATTATATTTATGGAAATCAAAGTTACGTCATTAACCAGCGGCGGACTATTTACTAATGGAGACTTCATTCAGTCTGACCATGCCCATGGCATCGGGGGTGAAGCCATGGACGTAGGGTTTAACAAGTGTGTAATTTTTACCGAACCATAAGGGTAAAACAGCCGCGTCGTTGACCAGCAATTGTTCAACCTGTTGATAGTCGGCCAGGCTTTTGGTATTGTCCTGCTCTTTCCCTGCAGTCGCCAGCAAGGAATCAACAGCTGGATTGCTGTAGCCGCCGTAGTTGCTTGCGGTATTGCTGGCAAAAAGAAGATCCAGGAAATCCTGGGGATGCGGATAATCGGCGCTCCAGCCGCTATCGAACATGTTATCCAGCTCGTCCTTTGTGTGGTAGAGGAATCTTTCCGGGTCAATTTCCCGGATAGTGACTTCCACTCCCAGATTAGTCCGCCATTCATTGACCAGCGCTTCCAGATCCGAGCCTACATCGCCGCCATAACCGGCTGTAGTGAGTACGATCGGCGGTAGTTTGGAGACATCGCCGTATTTGGATTGTTTGATCAGATCCAGCGCTTTTTGCGGGTTGAATTCCAGCCCTTGCAGTTGTGAATTATAACCGGGCATACCCGGCGGCAGGATGCCGTCGGCCTTATCCATCATGCCCTTGTATACCAGCGAGACCAGTTTATCTTTATCCACGGCCATGGCAAAGGCCTGACGGATCTTGGGGTCGTCGAAGGGCGGTTTGGTACAATTAAACCCGATGTAACTGAAACTAAGTTCCGGGGTGATCGTTAATTGACTAAGATAAGGCCCGGCCGGGTCGGTCACTTCGTCGATGTAGGGCAGAGATACGCCGGTAGCATCGATATCGCCGGTTTCAAATAATCTTTCCGGTACACCCGACCAAAGACCGTAATTAACTGAAGCGACTTTGGCGACATCACCGTAAAACAGATCGTTCCGCTGCAGGATAAAGGACTTATTGGCGACCCAGGTCTGCAGTTTAAAGGGTCCCGTGCCGTTGGGCTGTTTCCACCAATCGGCGCCTTTACTGACATTATTTTTATCCACGACGAAGGCGGTGGGATAAGTAAGTTTATATAAGAAATAACTGCGGGGCGCGTCGATGGTGACCTGCAGCGTATAGTTGTCGATCACTTTCACGCCGCTGATGGATGTTGCCTTGCCGGCAAGCATGTCTTTTACCCCGACAATATCGCCAAGATAACCTTCGGCGGTCTGCGAACCGGTGGCCGGGTTACAAGCGCGTTCCCAGGAATACTTGAAATCGTCGGCTTTGACTTCGCGGCCATCCTGGAATTTCACCCCCTGTTTGAGGGTAAAGGTATAAACAGTACCATCGCTGCTGATATTCCAGCTTTTCGCGATATCGGCAACGGGCTGTAGATTGCTGTCCAATGTCATCAGTCCGCTGAAGATTTGCATAACAAAGTCATGCGAGCTGGCATCCCCGGAAGTGGCCGGATCAAGCGTAAGCGGGTCGGTACCGTACAAGTGCAGCACAGCATTACTGCTGTTACCGCCAGCAATAGCTGACGCCGAAGAGGTAGTGGTTTTAAAGGGCTGACAGCCGCTCAGCGCGATGGAGACGGCCAATAACGGCAGGACTATAGACGTAATCAGTTTTTTCATTGAACTCATATTAATAACAATATAGCATAAGTGAGGAAGAAGTGTTAAGAATAGACTTTCAGCGGTCAGCCTTCAATTGAAAATAATCTGGCAAGACAACCAATGAGCGAGCATTAATATCAACACGGTCTTTTTACAAGTCCAATCGGTAAGCAAATACCACATTATCAGGAGTGGGATGAAAATCAAATTCGGAAGCGTGCTTGAATCCCATGCGTTCATACATTTCGCGGGCAATTTTCATCAATTTAGTTGTATGCAGTCCAATGGTTTTAATACCGCGTTCCCGGGAACGGCGAATACATTCGTTCATAAGCGCACGTCCGATGCCGTGTCCCCTGTAATCAGGGTGAACAGCCAGCAGACGGATGCCTGCCCAGCCTTCGGGCCAACCATTGTTTGTTCCTTGCGGATATAAGGTTACCGTCCCGGCCATATGATTGTTGAATTCGGCGATAATCAACTCAGAGTCCGGTAGCCGGCTCCGCACATCCTTCATATCATTCCGGTACCAGTTCCAGCTTTCGGGCGGCATGTGGCTTTCATACTGCTGATAGGCAGCCACCAGCAGCCGTGCGACTTCGTCAAACTCGTCGGGGCGGGCGTTTCTGATGTTTACTTTATTATTTTGCAATTCCATGAATTACTTCCCGGTACTTATTAATGACGGTTAATGCAACTAAAATAGCAACAATGTGGAGAATTTCGACGTTATTAAATTGCTTTTGTCACCATATGTGATACGTGACCGGGCAGGTAAGAGGAATGTTTGCCCGGACCGCCGACTACGATGATGTGCAGATATTCTTTTCTGGCTGTTGGGGGGATCATACTTTCTTCAGGCATACCGGGATAGTGTTGCTCCCGGGCTCTTGCATAAAAAGCCTTGCGCGGGATACTAGCATGCTCATACAGATAATCGATCACAGATTGCTTGGAAAAACCGCCCTGCGCAATAGTAGCAGCATGCTCCGGGCCGAGTGCCAGCACCGCATCTCCTCCTAACCCCCGGACATGGTTATTACCCAAAGTTGCCATCGTACCGGCGATGGTGGAGAGGACTTCTTCCGCATTCAAGGCGTCGTGGTCGTTAATATTATGCGGGTTTTCGAGCCCCACTACGCTAACAGTACTGATGTCGGCAGTAAACCCCCTTTCCACGCTCAATGGTTCCCATGGACTATCCTGCTCATTTTCGGCAATGCAAAAAGTGTATTTGCCCGGCTGTCCCTGGGTGGACATATCGGTGATTCCCGGGAAGGCGCCGCCGATATTCGCCAGGATTAACCTGACAGTTCTGCCGATAGTCGCATTGGCTCGCCAGCCAGGTCCAAAAGCTCCGGATTTGCTATTGATGTTCAATTTTTTCGCGATCGGGCCGTTAATGATTAATAGCGGTGCGATCGGTTCGGTGGTGGGTTGCATGAATGCGAGGTTGAACTCCTTCTCACACACCGCGGAAATTGCGGCAATGAGCACCGGCATGTATTCCGGCAAGCAACCGGCCATCACCGCATAGCCAGCAATCTTTTCAACAGTTGCCTCTGCCCTGGCCGGAGGGATGAAGCCAATTATTTCGGAAGGAGCCCTGTTTGCGCCGGTCAGCATTCTTTTTACGTTTTCTTCCGCTGGCGGGATTATCGGCAGCCCGTCAGTCCAACCCTTTTCGAGGTAAAAATTAAATAATTCTTCCGGGGAATCAGCCATTGCAAGTTCCCTCGTGAGCTATCTTTTGTCTTTTATAAAATGAGCAACGCTGCACTGTACCGGCATAATAGCATAAAATTAGTGGTATAATAAACCACCTGAAAAACAATAAGAACAATTTCGGGGAGAATGTGAACAATTATCTCAAAGTCCGGGAATTACTGGAGGCGCGGGAAGAAAATCTGTCTCCTTACGCGCAAAAAAGCCGTTTGTCCAAAGGCCGCCAGCGGGAAGAACAACCGGATGCGGTGCGTACCGCTTTTCAACGCGACCGCGACCGGATACTACACTCCAAGTCGTTCCGCCGCTTGAAACATAAGACGCAGGTGTTCATCGCGCCGGCAGGCGACCACTACCGTACGAGGTTGACGCATACATTGGAAGTATCGCAAATCGCCCGCACGATCGCCCGCGCTTTGAATCTGAACGAAGATTTGACTGAAGCGATCAGCCTGGGACATGACTTGGGACATACGCCTTTCGGGCATGAGGGCGAAAATGTTTTAAATGAACTCTCGCCTTATGGATTCAAACACAATGAACAGTCGTTACGCGTAGTCGATTTGCTGGAGAAAAATGGCAGGGGTTTGAACCTGACCTGGGAAGTGCGCGATGGAATCGTTAATCACTCTAAATCGCGGGCAAAAGTACTGGGCAGCGAGTGGGGTAAGGTGAGCACCCTCGAAGGCGAGATTGTGAAGCTGGCAGATCTGGTGGCATATGTCAATCACGATTCCGATGACGCGATCCGTGCCGGAATTATCAAGGAAATAAGCTTACCGGAAGCGGCGACTAAAATACTGGGTAATTCTCCTTCGGAAAGAATCGATACGATGGTTTGCGACATCATTAATAATTCCTGGCAGGTCAGTGGTCTGGATACCGGCAAAACTAATAAAAAACCCGGCATACGAATGAGCTCGCGGGTATTGAAAGCCACCGGTTTCCTGCGTGATTTTCTGTTCGAGCGCGTCTATAATGTGCAGTCAGCTTTACCGGAAACGGAGAAAGCGCGTGAGGCGATCCGTTTTCTTTACAAGTATTTTCTAAAACACACTGAGCAATTGCCGCCGGAGTACCTTCTGCACAGCGATTTAAAATGGCGCGGTGTGATCGATACCATCGCCGGCATGACCGACCAGTATGCGCTGAAGACAGCGGAAGAATTATCTAAAAAGTAAACTCCGGTTGCATATCGTTCTGAAGTTACGAAGTACCTGAAGAATCTCCATGTGGTAGCAGGTGTTAGACTGATTTGAGGATTATTTACGCCTCGAGCAGATTCGGGACGCGGGAGAAAAAGTGGAGAAACAATACTATGTTTATATAATGAGCAGCCGGTCAAGCACTCTATATATTGGTTCAACACGTGATTTGATGAAGCGTGTTTTAGAACACAAGGAAAAAGTTGTTGAAGGTTTTACGAAACGTTATTCCATAGACCGGTTGGTTTACTACGAAGTTTGTGCAATATTAGAAGCATCCATCAATCGGGAGAAACAGCTCAAAGGTTGGACCAGGGCTAAAAAAATAGTTCTGATTGGGTCAATGAATCCCGAATGGAAGGACTTAAGTTTAGAATTGATGGATCAGTTAAATGAAAAAGAGATTACTGAAAAGCCGGTGATAAAAAGAGGGTCTCTTTACGGGTACAGAAAACGGGGCGATGGCGATAATTAGAATACGGTAGGGAAGGAGATACTTCACTTCGTTCAGGACGGTAGCTTAGTTACTTTTGATTTATGATATGGTTATAAATGGTGCTTTCCCTTTGAAAAAATATGTGTTAAGATATTTGTCTCTATGAGCACAGTCGACGAAGTAAAACAGAAATTAGATATCGTTGAAGTTATCGGGCAATACACCAAATTGACGAAGGCCGGACGTAACTTCAAGGCTGTTTGTCCTTTCCACAATGAAAAAACGCCGTCGTTTTACGTGTTTCCGGAAAGACAGTCCTGGCATTGTTTCGGCGCGTGCAGTACTGGCGGCGACGTCTTTACCTTCGTGATGAAAAAGGAAGGGCTGGATTTCGGCGAAACGCTGCGGCTGCTGGCGGACAAGGTCGGCGTGAGTTTGCCTACCCACATCGAAGCAGGTCCAAAAAAAGATGAAAAGGATAAATTATTCCAGGTAAACGAGTCGGCGGTCCAGTATTACCACAATCTACTGGTCAATTCTTCCGTGGGGGAAAAAGCGAAAAACTACCTGCTGGGACGTGGTCTGACCATGAAGTCGATCAACGATTTCCAACTCGGGGTCAGTCCGGACGCCTGGGAAAACCTGCTGAACTACCTTAAGGAAAAGGGATTCAGCGAAAACGAAATGCTGGATGCCGGCCTCATCATGAAAAATGAAGACGGGAGAGCCCGCGACCGTTTCCACAACCGTTTGATGTTTCCCATCCGCGACGCCAGGGGCCGCACGACGGGTTTCTCCGGACGGGAGCAGGACGGTTCACAGCCCAAATATATAAACTCGCCGCAGACAATCATTTTCGACAAGAGCGGCACAATATACGGCATCGACATGGCCGCCGCGTCCATCCGCACAAAGGACAGGGTGGTCATCGTCGAAGGCTATATGGATGTGATCATGGCGCATCAGTACGGGTTCACTAACGTGGTGGCCTCGATGGGCACTGCTATTACTGAAAAACATATCGCTATTTTAAAAAGATTAACGAAAAATATTGCGCTGGCGCTGGATCCGGACAAAGCCGGTGAAGAAGCTATGACCCACAGTGTCGATTATGAAAATACTGCCGAAGTTGAAATAATGGTGGTTACATTGCCGGCTGACGAAGACCCGGATGAGGTGATAAAAAGAGACCCGAAGATCTGGGAAACGGCAATTGCCAATGCGAGCCCGCTGGCAGAATACATGGTGAATTTTACCGCGTCTAAATTTGATTTGACCAAAACCACGGAGAAGTCAAAGCTGATTGGACAACTTATTCCGTTGATCGCAAAAGTGAAAAACGATTTACGCCGCGATCGTTGGTTAAGGACGCTGTCTAAGCTGACCAAAATAGAATATAATGTTATTGAAGGGCTGCTAAAAAAGTCGCTTATTGATACCACTGCGCGAAAGCCATTAAATCGGTCCGCAATTGTTCCTGTTGATACAATTGGTTATAATGCGCGTGAGGAGTATTGTCTCGCAATTTTACTGCAACACCCGGAGTTGAAAAAACAGGAAGAAGGCTTGCAGCCGGATTATTTCCAGAACGTCGTTAATCGTGAGATATACTGTGCTTGTCTGGAAACGGATGATACGGCTGCGCTAAAGGAAAAACTCGAACCGGTCGTCCGGGAGAAACTGGAGGTAATTACAACCAAACATACTCCGGCGGACAGGGTGGGTGTAAAATATACGGAGTGTGTACTGGCCCTGCGAAAGGCCTTCCTGATGAATCAGGAAGCGATGAGGGCGGAAGTATTCGCCATGGAAACGGAAACCGGCGGCGCCGGAGCGGCCCTCGCTAGACTGAAAGAAGAAGGCATCGAGACGAGTATTCAACTGAAAGATGTCTTTGCCCGTAAACCACGGGTAATAAGGAGAGCAAATGGACGAAGAAATAACTAACTCCCCTGATTTTGACCCCGAGACCAAAGAAGAGGAAATAATAGAAGAACCGACTGAAGACACAATCCTCGAGGAACCCAGCGCGGAAGACCTGGAAATGGAAGCCCAAGCCGAGGTGCTGGAAGACCAGGATCAGGAAGTCGGGGACGACCCGGTGCGTTTGTACCTCCATGAAATCGGACGGGTGCCGCTGCTAACCGCGAAAGATGAAAAAACGCTGGCCAGAAAAATCGAAGAAGGGAAGCGCATCGCGGAAATCCGGCGCGAACTGGAAAAGCAGGGTAAACATACTACTGCCACCGAGATTTTATTAACCATGTTACGGCAGGTCGGGCAGGCCACCGCTATTATTACCCAGGTGCAGGAATACCTGGAGCTCCCGCCCAAGGCGAAATTTCGTGACATTGTGTCCAATGAAAAATTACGTGCCGGTATTGACGGTGTGATCGACCAGGAATTAGTGGCCGATATTATTAAAAAAACCGACATGGAAGCCCCGCAGATCGAGCAGCAGTTAATGAGTCTGTCGGTGAACAGCGCATTATTACCATCGAAAATGCTTGATGTCATCGGGAAAAAGGCGGCGGCAGCGGATATCACGAAATTGGCGGATAATTCGGATTTTATCGAGCGTTTGGGGAGTTTTGAAGCGGAATTGCGGGAATACCTGGACACCGTTGAACGCGAAGCCGATTCAGCCAAAGATCATTTAACCGAAGCCAACCTGAGACTGGTTGTCAGCGTCGCCAAGAAACACATAGGGCATGGCATGTCTTTACTGGACCTGATCCAGGAAGGCAACATTGGTTTGATCCGCGCAGTTGAGAAATTCGATCCGCATAAAGGTTTTAAATTCAGCACCTATGCAACATGGTGGATAAGGCAGGCAATTACCCGCGCCATTGCCGACCAGGCGCGTACGATCCGCGTGCCGGTGCATATGATCGAAACAATCAATAAGCTTTTAAGATTAAGCCGCAGATTATCGCAGGAGTACGGGCGCGATCCCACATCCAAAGAAATCGGCGATAAAATGGGGATGTCCCCGGATAAAGTACGCGAAATTATCAAAGTGGCGCAGTTACCTATTTCGCTGGAATTGCCGATGGGTGAAGAAGAAGACAGCCACCTCGGCGATTTTATTGAAGACCGCAATGCGCTGCCGCCGGTGGATGCCGCTTCCAAACAACTATTAAAGGAACAAATCGACGAAGTACTCTCCAGCTTGACCCACCGTGAGCAGCGGGTGCTGGTATTGCGTTTCGGACTGGAAGACGGTCGCAGCCGGACGCTGGAAGAAGTGGGGCAGGAGTTTAACGTTACCCGCGAACGCATTCGGCAGATTGAAGCCAAAGCATTACGAAAATTACGCCATCCCAGCCGCAGCCGGAAATTAAAGGATTATCTGGAATAAATTTAGCCTGAAATAGGGTTTTTACGTAGATGTTAGCAATTATAGATTACGGCGCCGGTAACATCGGCAGTGTGCAAAGAGCCTGCGTGGAGACAGGGATACAATCTGTTATCACTCCCGATCCCGCGGATTTAAAAAAAGCCCAAAGGATTATCTTCCCGGGAGTCGGCGCAGCGCCGACGGCAATGGAGAATCTAAAGCGGACCGGGCTGGGCGAGGCGATTAAACAGGCCTTCGCCGCAGGAACGCCGATATTGGGTATTTGCCTTGGCGCACAGGTCGTGCTGGACCGTTCGGAAGAGGGCGATACCCCTTGCCTGGGTTTGATCGCCGGGACGACTGTGCGCTTCAAATTGCAAGATAAATCGCTGAAAATTCCGCACATCGGCTGGAATTCGGTTAAAGTGCTACAGCAGCATCCGCTGCTGGCAGACATTGACAAAGAGGATGAATTTTATTTTGTCCATTCCTATTACCCGCAGCCGGCGAAGCTGGAGAGTATGTTTGCTGTTTCCGATTACGGCGGTGAGTTTTGCTGTGCGGTAGGCAACAAAAACTATTTTGCCGTGCAGTTTCACCCGGAAAAAAGCGGCCGTTTCGGTCTGGAAATGTTATTACGTTTTGCCAAATGGGATGGCAGCGTGCCTGCCAAATCCGGGGCAAAAGGCAAATAAGATATGCTGAGCAAGAGACTAATAGTTTGCCTCGACGTGCGCGAAGGTAAACTGGCCAAGAGCATCAAGTTTGTCGATACGAAAGATATCGGCGATCCGGTTGTGAAGGCGCGTCAATATTACATGGACGGCGCGGACGAACTGGTATTCTACGATATCAATGCTTCGCGGGCCAACCGTGATATCACGCTCAAATTTGTAGAAGCAGTGGCGGCGCAGATCTTTATCCCCTTCTCGGTCGGCGGCGGTATCCGTTCCATCGAGGATGCCACCAAATTAAGATTGGCGGGCGCGGAAAAAGTGAATGTTAATTCCGCTGCCGTAAAGCGCAAAGAGCTTATATCGGAAATCTCAGGGGCGATTGGCGCGCAGAGCACGGTGCTTTCGATGGACGTGAAAAAAACGACAAAGACCCGGGAGATTCCTTCCGGTTACGAGATTGTGATCAACGACGGCACACATATGACTGGAATGGACGCTATCGACTGGGCGAAAATCGGTGAGAAACTGGGCGCCGGTGAGCTGGTGGTTAATTCCATCGATGCCGACGGTACTAAAGATGGCTACGAACTCACGCTCACCCGGATGATTGCCGATTCCGTGGGGATTCCGGTGATCGCCTCCGGCGGCGCCGGGAAGCCGGAGCACTTGTATGAGGCTTTTGCTATCGGTCATGCTGACGCAGCGCTAGTAGCCTCGATTGTGCATTACGGTGAATATACCTGCCGACAGTTGAAGGACTACCTGCATAGCCGCGGGATCAAAGTCAGGATGAAATTTTAATAGATCTCTGAGAAATCAGCTATCGTGTTCAGTTTCCAGTTGTGAAGTCCGAATTTATGGTTCGCTTGCTTCAAGCTTGCCCGGAAGGTGGTTATTTCGTTCAAATTGAAGACCTGCCCGGGTGTTATTCTCAGGGTGAAACCGTTGAAGAAGGTATGGAGATGATTGAGGAAGCCCGCCAATTGTGGATGGAATCGATGTACTAAGATGGTAACGAAATTCCCTTGCCGTCGAATGAAGTTGAGTACAGCGGTAAATTTAATGTGCGGGTGCCCGCCAGTCTGCATCGCAAATTGCATAAGCTGGCCGTCAAAGAAGGAGTCAGCCTGAATCAATACGTGGTATATGCGCTGTCCCATGCAACCGGTGTGGCCGAAGCAAAACGCTCTTATAAAACAAAATAGCGGTTATTGGCAGGAGGGTACGTAATGCTTAAGCAAAATACTGATCATCTACTGAATGCTGCGGAGCCCTGGGTTGTCTACCGCTCATTGTTAGATTTACGGGAATTGAAAGAAAACGATCCGAAAGTATTAAAAGTTAAAGAACAATTGCTTAAGCACCCGCTTATGCAATCCGTATCCAGAGATTTAGATGGGTGGCCGGGTATGGTTATAGCCAGTCATAAAAGCGCCGGGCAGCTTTATCATAAACTCGAGTTTCTGGCGGATATCGGTTTGACTTCCACAGACACTAACGTCTCAACAGTGCTGAAAAAGATGGGAGAACGCCGGTCAGCGGAAGGGCTTTTCCAGTTACCGATGAATAGCTCGGTGCACTTTGGCGGGACTGGCAAAGACACTTGGTCGTGGGCATTATGTGACGCGCCGGTTCTGATGTACTGCGCAGTTAAAATGAGTACTGCAGATGCGGAAAGCCGAAAAGGCGTAGATTTTCTATTCAGTCTGCAAAAAGAAAACGGCTGGCCCTGCGCGGTCTCTAAGGAACATGGTAAATTCCGCGGGCCGGGACGTAAAGATGACCCGTGCCCGTATGTAAACCTGATCATGTTAAAGCTGTTCGCGCTTTTCCCGGAATACAAAAACAGTTCAGCCGCCCTAACCGGGGTGGAATGCCTGCTCAATTGTTGGGAGACGAGCAAAGAACGCCATCCGTACATGTTTTATATGGGGACGGATTTCCGCAAATTGAAGGCTCCATTCATCTGGTATGATATTCTGCATGTTGCCGATGTATTATCCCGGTATGATTTTGCCTTAAAAGATCCCCGATTCCTGGAAATGCTGCAAATCATCAATGCCAAAGCCGACAAAAACGGCCTTTTTTCAGCGGAGTCGATCTGGCAAGCCTGGAATGGCTGGGATTTTGCCCAAAAAACAAAGCCGTCTCCATGGATAACGTTTTTAATGTACCGGATCAATAAGAGAGCGGGAAAAAATATCACTTAAGCGGCAGCATATTACTATAACTATGTAAATAACTACCGGAAACTGTTTGCCGTACATTTTCATAAAAACCCTGGCATTCACTGATTTCCCCGCAGGTTTTTTATTCCTTCCCGTTGTCGGTGTCATTGAGCTCATTTTGTTTACGGAATTGTAACCTGTTATAATTGCAATGTTATTGACAAAAGAAGGGAATTCTGTAATTATAATATTGTACAGTATACGGCAAGCGGTTGCCGTATAAAATTTATTTTTAGAGCCATAATTCCGGTTAATTCGATATTCAAACAGTTAAAAGAGGGTACATATAGTACCGGAAAATTTTCTCTAAATTTAGTCTGTTCGTCAAATGGCTGGTTTCACAGTTTTCATTTTAGATCGGATAATGAGTTAAGGGATTAGTAAACAATGAACGTAGATGAGTTCAGAAAAACCGCCGGCGATATAAAAATCATCGATAAGGTAGCCGAAAGAGAGCAATACAGTCATGATATTGGCGATCTTCCGGCGATCATGACCAAGACGCTTTTTAACGTGCTGCCGGATTTCGTCGTCCAGCCTAAAAATATCGATGAGATTAAAAAGGTTTTAAGTTTTGCCAATGAACATAAAATACCCGTAGTGCCGCGGGGAGCCGCTTCCTGGGGATTCGGCGGCGTTATCCCGACAAGGGGCGGAATCGTTGTTGATTTGTCTCCTTTCCGCAATATCATCGAACTTGATACCGAAAATAAGACTGTGACCGTAGAAGCGGGCGCGCGCTGGAGCGACATTGACATCCTGGCTAAAAAGAAGGGCCTCTGTCTAATGACATATCCATCCAGTAAATTTTCCACCGTGGGCGGATGGATCTCGACTGGCGGAATCGGCATAAACAGCTTCCGGTACGGCCACTTATCAAAACAGATCGTATCGATCACGGTTGTGACGGGCAACGCCGAGGTCAAGAAGCTATCCCCCACCGATCCGGATTTTAAATACTTCATTTCTACCGAAGGGGAATTTGGTATCGTGGTGGAAGCAACGCTCAAACTGCGCGATGTGCCGGCGGGAGCATTTCCCCACCTCCTGTATTTCCCAAGCGACAGTGAAGCATTCAAATTCCTCGAAATGTTTGTAAAAGATGCTGGGATAACCAAAATCAATCCCGATACCATCCGTTTTCTTGATGAAAACGAAATGGACGATATTAACCGCATTATGCGGTCCGGAATATTTAAAAAGAACGCAGCTGTCCTGGTGGAATTAAGCAATGCCGAAAATGACAAGCTTTTTGTGCAATTTATGACCGGACACAAAGAAATCGAAGAAGCGCCGGCTTATGTATCCAGTTACCTGTGGAATGAGCGCTTGTTCGGTATGAAAACCAAACGCCTGGGGCCGACTATTCTGGCCAGCGAGGTCGTTATCCCGATCAAATCGGCCGCTGCTTTTATCGGAAAAGCGAAGAAGATCGGTTTAAATTTCGGCGCGGAAATCTGCATCGACTGCTATATCATCGATGCTGAAAAAGCGCTGGTGATGGCTACCTTCCTGACCGATTCCCGTAGAAAGAAATATTTCATCAACATTCCATTAGTGGCGATATTGACCAGGTCCGCGGTAGCGCATGGTGCGGAACCTTACGGACTCGGATTGTGGAATGCCGGTTTTATCCATGACCTTTTTAATAAAGCCAGGTTTAGTGAATTAAAGGCTTATAAGTCTAAAACAGATCCCAACAATATTCTGAACCGGGGCAAATTCTTTGGCACCGGGTCAAAAGGCCCGACCGCGCTGGTATTTAAGCCCGGCTTTTTCAGACCTGCGATGCAACTGCTGGGCGGCATGAGTCCGGTGGTTGGAAGAGCCTGCACGCTCGTTCTGGGCAAGGATAAAAAGATTGACAACCTGGATTACGAACTGAATCTTCATGCCTGCGCTAAATGCGGAAACTGCATGGCGGAATGTCCGGCTTATCTTGTCACGAAAAATGAAGCAGTAACGGCCAAAGGGAAAATTGCCCTGGCTAAAAAACTGCTGGCCGGTCAGAAGGTTACACAGGAAGAGGCAACTATGGCTTTCATGTGCATGCACTGCAAAGGTTGCGAAGAGATCTGTCAGACGAACCTTGAATTAATGAATTTGTGGGATGCCTTGGAAAAGAGGCTGAAAGAACAATTCGAATGGCCGCAGCCGCAGATCGAGGAATTCCTGAAAAAGGTCGATGCCACCAAGGAGTATTGGGATATGGTCGAGCGGAACAATTAAACCGCATGATATATAATAAAATCTAAAAACGGATAAAGATTATGCCCAAGAAATATCACATTCACCCCAAGACAATGCCCCTGGATCTGGAATATGTATTCAAATTCAAGATAGTGCGGGGAGAAAATTGTATTAATTGCGGCAAATGCTCCAAAGTCTGTATTTACCAGGCGCACAAACGGAGTGATACTGACCCGCGGAAAATGGCAGACCCGAACAACGTGGTTTGCAGAAACTGTTTCCGCTGTATCCAGGAATGCCCGCGGGGCGCGCTCGAAAAATCGCTGGATAAAGGGTATTTGAGCACAGGCGGCGGATACTGGAAGCCTGATATGCTGATCACTCTTTATAAGCAGGCGGAGGACGGCAATGTTCCTGTTTCCGGCGCGGGTTACCGGGGACCGTTTACCGGCACCGGTTTTGACAGCATGTGGACCGACATGTCTGAAATTGTGCGTCCTACGCGCGACGGGATTCACGGGCGTGAATATATCAATACCTCTATCGACCTGGGCCGTAAGCTCAATCACCTGGTATTTGGCGCGGAAAAACAGTTGATATCAAAGTCGCCTGATACCGTCGATATATCTCTCCCTATTCTGTTCGACATCCCGGCGGAAAAATTGAATGCGAATGTCATGCTGGCGATGATAAAAGCAGCCGCGGAACTCAATACCTTCGTCATCATGCCGGTGGCAGATATCACTACGGAGTATGAGAAGCACAGCGATAACATCATTCCCCGCCTTTCAGCTGCGGAAATCGATACCCATAAGGAAATGATTAAAAAAGCGCGCATCGTATCTATCGAATATGATGAAGCGTTGTCGAAAAACTTTGCCGGTATCCGGGACAAAATTAAAAAGATCGGCCATGCTCTCACTATTATTCGCGTCCCGGCGGTGAAAGATGTGGAATATACCGTAACCAAACTGGCCCACGACGGCGCGGAAATCATCCATATTGTTGCCGATTACCGTGGTCAAGAGCTGAACAGTCCGGCAGGTTCCGGCAGCAGACACCTTAAGGACATCATCAGATCTGTTCATCAGAGGCTGGTTGAAGATCACATCCGTGATGAGGTTACGATTATCGCCTCCGGCGGCGTAGGTTTAGCGGAGCACGTCACTAAATCAATGCTATGTGGGGCTGACCTGACAACTATAGATCTACCGCTGATGATCGGTTTGGGCGCCAGGATTTATGAAGAGCGCGAAAAGTATCTGGTTTTCCCGGAAGGCATCGCTACTATTCCAACCCCGGTAGTTACCCAGCGCATGATTAATCTCATGAGCGCCTGGCATTCCCAGATACTGGAAATGATGGGAGCAATGGGAATCCGTGAAGCCCGCCGTTTGCGCGGAGAATCAGGCCGGGCGATATTCTTTGAAGAAATAGATAAAGATACTTTCGGTAAGCTATTTTAAAAACATAATCGGGAACTATTTTAAAATAAAAGAAGCTGTGAGCATATGAAACCATCGACTGTAAACATCAAGTTAGCCCCTTCAAGGTTCAAGCACCAGGTGCCGAAATACAAGATCACCCGGTCTGATGATTGTATCAATTGCGGAACTTGCGCCAAGACGTGCCCGTACGGCGTGCATGAAAGGGTCGAGGGACACAACAAGATGAAACGTCCCATTGACTACAAATGCATCGGCTTCGAATGCCAGAGCAAGGATTTCTACTGCGTGGCCAAATGCCCGCGTAAAGCCTTGAGCCTGTCTTTGAATCCCATGTATGCGACGTTGGGAGACTTCCGCTGGACCGCGGATATGATCACGGGAACCTGGATAATGGCGGAAACCGGTCTTCCCCCGGAGCGTAAGGACCTCGAATACAATGTGGGTAATTCCGGAGGTGGCTTCGACAAATTACGGTTCAAGTTCCCCGAACACCCTAAAAAGGTGAACAAATCGGAGATATCGACAGAAATTCCGCTCAACCGCAGAAATGACGGGCGGGCGAACGTCGTCATTTCAACCCCGGTGTATGGCGGCGGAATGTCCTTCGGTTCGGTCAGTTTGCCGACGATGGTTTCCAAGGCACACAATGCGGCGATATGGAATACTTATACCTGCACCGGCGAAGGTGGTTTCCCGGACAACCTGATACCATACCAGGATCATGTAATAACCCAGATCGCCACCGGGCTGTTCGGTGTGCGTGAAGAGACGATCCAGCGGGTAAAGATCGTTGAGTTTAAATATGCACAGGGCGCCAAACCGGGTCTCGGCGGGCACCTGCTGGGAGAAAAGAATACGGAAAGCGTGGCGAAAATGCGCGAGGCTGTTAAAGGCACATCGCTATTTTCTCCGTTCCCGTTCCACTCGGTGTATTCCATTGAAGACCACAAAAAACACATCGACTGGATCAAGGAAATGAATTCCAACGCGCTGGTATCCGTCAAGGTTTCCACGCCAAACGATGTGGACATGGTGGCGGTGGGTTCATATTATGCCGGCGCGCATATTATCCATATCGATGGTGGCTATGGCGGCACGGGTGCGGCGCCTGATATTGCCAAGAAGAACATTGCCATGCCGATAGAGTACGCCATCACCAAGGTCCATAAATTCTTGAAAGATGAGGGCGTGCGCGATGGCATCACACTGATTGCCTCCGGTGGCATTCGTTCAGCGCATGACCTGGCCAAAGCGATTTGCCTGGGCGCCGACGGCGCAGTCATCGGCACGGCGGAATTAGTTTCCCTGGAGTGTGTCCGCTGCGGCAACTGTGAATCAGGACGTGGTTGCGCAAGAGGTATCGCCTCTACCGACTCGGAGCTGGCAGACCTGTTTAACGAGGCATGGGCAACACAGCGGTTGACCAATATGTATAATGCCTGGAATGTCCAGTTGGTTGATATTCTCCAAAAGTTTGGCATGAAAAGTGTCAGGGAACTCGTCGGACGGACGGACCTGCTGAAGCATATAGATTATAGTCATGAAAACGGAGTTAGACCATAATGGATAATGCCGAAAAAATATTAGCTTCGCGCACAGAATTGTGCAGTCAAATGCCGGAACTCGCTGCCAACACAGAAGAAGAAGGCGGATGCGGTGTCACCGGATTTATCTGTTCCATCCCGGTAACCGGCAAAAACATCTTCGAACCTTCGGTACAAATGCATAACCGCGGCAACGGCAAAGGCGGAGGTATTGGCGCTGTTGGATTCGTCCCCGAAGCCCTGGGGGTTTCCAGAAAAGTCCTGGATGAAGATTATATGATCCACATTGCATTGCTCGATCCAGCCGTCGCGCAGGAAATTGAACATACCTATATCCATCCGTATTTTAAAATCGACAAATTTGAGAAGCTCCCTACGCTCGATGATTATAAAAGTATCGGTCTGGAGGTTAAACCTCCTGATATCATGCGTTATTTCGTGCGGGTCAAGAACGATGTCCTGGATAAATTTATTGCAGATGAGCATTTAACTTCCACGAACCGGCGTGATGCCGAGGATGAGTTTGTTTATCAGAACAGCTTTAAGATTAACAAGCAGTATTATGCTTCACTCGGCGAAAAAAAGGCGTTTGTGATGTCCCACGGCCGCAATATGATGATTTTGAAGATCGTCGGATACGCGGAGAATGTCGTTCGCTATTATAAACTGGATGATTTCAAAGCCCATGTCTGGCTGGCGCATCAGCGCTATCCCACTCGCGGACGTGTCTGGCATCCGGGCGGTTGTCATCCCTTCAGCGCGCTCAATGAGGCGCTGGTGCACAATGGCGACTTTGCCAATTACCAGTCTGTGCTGGAATATTTAAAACAACGTAATTATTTCCCTCTGTTTCTGACAGATACGGAAGAAGCCGCGCTATTACTTGACCTGTGGAGCAGGGTATATAAATACCCGCTCGAATACTTGATAGAGGCGCTGGCGCCTACTTCCGAGATGGATTTTGACATGCTGCCCGAACAAAAACAGGCAGTTTACAGGGCCATTCAGAAACATCACGTGTTTTCCTCCCCCGACGGGCCGTGGTTCTTCATTATTGCCCGCAATGATGTACAGAACGAGCAGTTCCAACTGATCGGCATTACGGATACAGCCATGCTCAGACCGCAGGTGTTTGCCCTGCAGGAGGGTGAGGTACAGATCGGTCTGATCTGTTCGGAAAAACAGGCCATTGATGCGACGCTAATGTCCTTGCAGCGTGAAGATGCTCGCTTCGGACCGATTGCAGATAAATACTGGAATGCTCGCGGTGGCAGTTATACTGATGGTGGTGCTTTTATCTTCAGCCTGAAAGACGCCAAAGACGGTTCGGGGAAAAAGCAGCTTATCTGTGCCGATAAATTCGGGAAAGTAATCGAAACCCCTAAGAATAAAGTTGGGTGTGACGTCACGCACAAAGCAAAGGTAAAAGCCGCCGAAGGTAAAGCCATCGAAGAAAAACTCAACGGTTTGTTTGCAGAAATGGACAGTTCCCCGGCGAACAAGATTTACACTTATGTCCGGGACGCCATGACTGGATTTGATGCTGAAGAATTCAGGTTTACGATTGAAGCGATCAAGTCTTTCGGCCTGAAAAATGATGCCTTCAAGCAAACAGCGATCACGGCTTTAACCCTATTGAATGATTTGCGTTACAACACCGGAAAAATTAAACGCAGCTCGGTACAGCATATCCTGAAAATCGATATTGATGAATTATTGGCCGCGACGCCGATGATTACGGAAAAACCAACTTCTCAGTTTGCGCAGATTAATTTTGCCACCCGCGGGTCTTTGCAGAAACCGCACCAGAACAATAAAACTCTGGTGATTGATGCCGGACAATTTGAACCGGAAGGCGATAACTGCGATGCAGTGCTGATAACAAAAGCTTTCAAACTCGGTTGGCGGCATTTTATTGTCTTCAAATACCGTGGCCAGCGGTTCACTGGCTGCGGCTTAGGTCCGGCGACCAAAGGTGTGCGGATTGACGTCTACGGTTCATCCGGCGACTACCTGGCTTCAGGTATTGATGGAATGGATATATATGTACACGGCAACGCCCAGGATCAGCTTTGTCAGATCATGAAAGACGGTAAACTGGTTGTCTATGGTGATGTCGGACAGACCTTTATGTACGGCGCCAAAGGCGGCTCCGCATTTATCATGGGTAATGCCGCCGGACGGCCTTTGATCAATGCCGTCGGTAAGCCGCGCGTGGTTATCAACGGTACGGCACTGGATTACCTGGCTGAATCATTCATGGCCGGTGATGCGCTGAACGGCGGCGGGTTTGTCATTCTGAACGGCATCGGTTTCGATGATAATGACGGGGCCATCAGGGAGAATGAATCGCCTTATCCCGGGTCCAATATCTTTTCCCTGGCGTCAGGCGGCGCGATTTATGTGCGCGACCCGAACCGGAAACTGGTGGAAGAACAGCTTAACGGCGGCCAGTTCGCGAAAATGACCGAAGCCGACTGGAAATTGATCGAGCCTTATCTTGAGGAGAATGAAAAACTGTTTGCCATCACTATTGATCGACTGCTTACAGTGGACGGTGAGAAGAAAGCCCCGAAAGATGTCTACCGGAAGATCCGCCCGAAAAAAGTGGGGTTGCCTAAAGACGACGATGGCTTAGCCGAAACGACGGACTAAACTAACAAAAAACAAGATTCGGTAATAATCAAAAATTTAGAGAGCGGGTAAAGTCGGTAGACAAAGCCCGCTCTTTTTTAATTTAATCCAAGATATTATACTGGTGGAACAGGCGTCCCTGCCTGTTCTCTGGGATTTAGAAAGCCTTCAGGGGTGACGAACGGCTGTTGATATTATACGAAAGACTCATTGACGGGCCTCCCATGAATTTGTATTATATGATTTGTGTGTTCTTTTTATTAGTCGGGAGGCAGAGATGAAATTCGCCAGATTATTCTCTTTAGTTGCCGCTGTTGTTGTTCTATTGTCTTTGACCGCTGGCTGCTCCAACGCTCAGGCATCTACTGCAACCACTACAACGACACAGGCATTTCAGGTTCCTGCCAATTTCACGACATATAAAGATGAAAACAGCCTGTTCAGTATTTCGTACCCGAATCAGTGGGAACCGGCAACGGATCTGGTCGGCCTTAATACCCAAATGAAAGATGCCGTCAGCGCGATCAAATCCGGTTTACCGATCGATAAAACAAGTATATTGTTCATGTCGGGGTTAAAAACTACCACAGGGTATTATCCCGGTCTGGCAGTGGTGGTAGAACCTGCACCTACGCTCGTTTTAAATAATGGTCTTGCAGTGCAAGCCGAAGTCAACGGTATCAAGCAGGTAGACCCGAACCTCCAGGAAATATCCCGGACAAAAATTACGGTTAATGGGAAAGACGCGACCATTTTAGAATATAAGGCGCACTTTTCCGCGACGCCGCCGCTAATGCACAATATTGCCCTGATTTGCCTGGACGGCAGAACAATCTGGTCCGTCACTTGCTCGGCACAAGACACGGATTTCGACCAGTTTTCCAGTGATTATAATAACGTTGTCCGGAGTCTTCAGCTGACAAAATAGGCGTCCATTCCGTCGGGTCTAAGTAGGAAATCCATAAGAGAGGGAGTGCGAAAACGCTCCCTCTGCTTTATCTACTTCAGCGCACTTGTCAGTGGCAATTAATACTGCTACGATTACGTTGCGGGGGATAAAGAAAATGGTAAAACAACTGAGTCATGTTAATTCCAGCGGCGAAGCTACGATGGTAGATATCAGCCTGAAAGGGATCACAGTACGCGAAGCCATCGCGAAAGGTACCGTCAGGATGCTGCCAGCCACTTTGGAGCAGGTCAAAAACGCCGGTATGAAAAAAGGCGACGTGCTGGCAGTTGCCCGCGTCGCCGGTATCATGGCCGCAAAAAAGGTCCCCGATTTCATTCCTCTGTGCCATACCATCCCGCTCGATAGCGTGACAATTGATTTTGACCTGACCGGAAATAATTGCATCTGCATAAAAGCGACAGTGAAAAGCACCGGTAAGACCGGGGTGGAAATGGAAGCATTAACGGCAGTCAGTGTAGCGGCCCTGACCATTTATGATATGTGCAAAGCTGTCGAAAAAGGGATGACCATCACGGATATCTATCTGGAGATGAAGACCGGCGGTAAAAGCGGTACTTATAAACGCAAGCAGGCTTAAAATGATAGCGATCGTGAAAGCTGAGGAGGAGCACGTCACTGCCATCGGCAAATTGTGGTGGGAATTTATGGAAATTCACCAGCAGGCCGATGCCATTTTTACGCCGAGAGAAGGAGCAATTCCGGGTTTTCAGGAAAACTACCTGCGGCGGTTCATGAGATCTGAAAATGGGCTTGTGCTGGTGGCACTGGATGGGGAAAAAGTAATCGGATATTCTTTATCGGAAATAATGGGACCTTCGCCTGGTTTTAAACGGGAGGAATATGGTTCCATCGATCAAATGGCAATAACCGCGGATTATCGGAAGAAAGGCATCGGCGAAAAAATGTTCGCTGAAATTATGAAGTGGTTTGAATCAAGAAATATCGACCGTGTCGAAATTCAGACTGCCTCGAGAAATGGGATGGCTAATTCATTCTGGCATAAGCTTGGTTTTGAAATATTCCAGTACAACCTGTACAAGAATATCCAGTTACACTGAGAAATATGCTCGTAATGTTGCTTTCGTAGAAGTGTACGCTCAGGTCAAGAATGACAAAGAATGTATAGAGCTTTTACTATTGATATTACAATTATCTACCACGTAATTTCTATAATGTTTTTGTTAAATATCGACCTTTAGCGGCTTCTTGCCAAAGTGCATTTCGAGCTTGTTTTGTTAATTTCTTTGTTCTTTTTCTAATTTATTGCTTAAATATTATTTCGGATTTCGATATTCGTATTTAGAAATTTAAAACAGTGTTACCGTCACGATCTGGCCTTTTTCCAGCATATCGATGTTTTCCGGGATTTCGATGTAGCCGTCGGCTTCAGCGATACTGGTGATGGCGCCGGATTCTTTGAACACGGATACCGCTTCATCTCCAACCAGTTTTACCGTAAGGAATTGCCTGCGGCCGGTGCTGCCGGGAATCCGGCGGGAGAGTTTGGCTTTGACGGTGTCGCCGGAACGCGACGGCAAATGCGCCAGTTTTCTGATCGCGGGTACCAAAAAAAGATAAGAATTGATCAGGCAGGAAGTTGGATAACCGGGCATGCCCATCAGCGGTTTACCTTCGATCATCGCAAAGATGGTCGGTTTTCCGGGTTTTACCTGTACACCATGGAAGAGGATTTCGCCCCACATATCAATAACATCCACTAGCAGGTCGCGCTCGCCCACGGATGACCCTCCGGAAAGCACCACAATGTCACTCTTGAGGGCTTCTTTGACGGCGGCGCGTAATTCCTCGGCTTTATCCCCGGCAATGTCAATCCTGACCGGTATGCCGCCGCTGGCGCTGACCAGCGCGGAAATTGTATGTGAGTTAATATCATAAAGCTGCCCGGGCTGCAGTTTTTTACCGCTCTGTACTACTTCTTCACCGGTCGGAATAACAGCGATTCTGGGTTTCTCGTAGACCTTGATTTTAGACAACCCCTGTGAGGCAATCACGCCCACTTTCCCGGCGTCCAGCACGATACCGGCCTTTAAAATAACTACCCCTGCCTTGATATCTCCACCCATTTTGCCGATATTGGTACCGGGTGTGATCGATTTGAAGACCTTGACCTCGTTCTCTTCCCGTTCGGTGTCTTCTACCATGATTACGGAATCGGCGCCTTCCGGCATCACCGCGCCGGTAGAAATTTGAATGCATTCACCGGATTTTATTTTTTTTGTGGGGTTTTCGCCGGCATGCAATTCGCCGATTATTTTAAACACCTGTGGCTTGAACTGCCCGGCGTCAAAGGTGTCTTTGGCCTTAACAGCGTAGCCGTCCATTGCGGAGCGGGTGAAAGGAGGCACATTAATTTTGGCGACTAAGTCTTCGGCCAATATTCTATTTACCGCATCATCGATGAGCACGGCTTCAATGCGCATAATGGGGGAAGTATGCCTGTCGATAACTTCTTTGGCTTCCTGATACGAAATAAGCGCGCCGAAGGGTCTCATCTTGTTGCCTCCCTGACCAGGTGCCCGATTTCGGGCAGAATGATTTTATCCATTGCCAATGTTGCTGCGCCCAGCGAGCCCGGGAAGCAGATGATGACCTTGCCGTTAATTATACCGGCAGTCGCCCGGCTCATAATGCTGGCCGTGCCCAATTCCTGATAGGTCAACTGGCGGAAGAGTTCGCCAAAACCGTCCAGTTGTTTCTCCAGCATCGATTGCACGGTGTCGACAGTCACATCTTTGTGGCTCAAACCGGTACCGCCGCTGGTGATGATGACCTGGACTTCTTCTTGCTTTATTAATTCAATGATCTTGTTTTTCAGCACCGCGGCATCGTTCTTCAGGATCGTGTAATAAACAACCTTGTGTCCCTTATCCAGCAAACGCTGTTTAATCAATTTGCCGGATTCATCGGTTTCTTCGGTGCGGTTGTCAGAGGTAACGAGCACCGCGCAGCCGACGGTTTTGTTTTCGTGTGTTTTATGTTCGTGATATCCCATCGTTTCAAATCCTAAATGTTAAATCCCAAATNNGTCTTAAAACCTCGGTTTGCAGAGTATCTCTTTTACTTTCAGGTCGAAGAAATTATTGGAATAGACCGGTTTGAGTACAACGGCGTAGTCTGCGCCCCTGCCGCTGCCGGCAATTACGATCACATCTTCATCGACGCGCACCAAGCCGGCGTCCGCCGCCATCACGGCGATTTCGATCACGACTTTCATGCCCTGCCCGAGCATGCGTAAGGTATTCGCGATGATTAACCCGATTTGATGGGAATTGAATTTGTCGAGCATACCGCCGCTGACACCGCGGAAAAGATGGGTCGTGGTCAGAATAATGCCGCCGTTAGCGGTGATTTTCTGGCGGTTTTCTTCGGTCAATTCCTGGGTGTTTGGGCCTTTAAGACCGGCGGAATGGGTTACTACCACCACTCTCATGCCCTTGAATACTTCAGTCGCGCGGGTAGCGGTATTGCCAAGAGTAGTAGCGACTACGATGGTTTTGATCCCCAGTTCCGCGGCGCGTTTTTTGGCAATGAGCAAGACTTCTTCGGTATTCTCAACACCTTGCTTGTCAAAATAAACGATTTTTTCTTCCATCATCGGCTCCTCTTTTCGAAGGTACAACTATTAGCATCAGATTAACACTAAAGTGAGAGTGAAATCAAGCTGACACACAAAAGTAAAAATCCAGATAACAACTACCAAATTTCAAACAAAATAAAATATTTTAATCTCAAATGCAACTTTCGGTAACGCTGAAACGTTATAATATCAACCATATGGAAATCGGGCAGGAACAAATACTTGTAGCGCGGGCGAAAGCAGAACCGCAGGCATTCGCGGAATTGTATGAGGAATACTACAGCCGGATTTTTGGTTATGTGCTGCGCAGAACGGCCAACCTGCAGTTGTCCCAGGATATAACCTCGGAGGTCTTTTTTAAAGCGCTGAAAGGGGTGGGTCGATTTAACTGGCGCGGCATCCCGTTTTCCTCGTGGCTGTACTGTATCGCGGCGCATGAAATCGCCAACAGCTACCGGCACACCGCCGGTGATAATAAGTATTTGCAAGAAGTACGCACATCGCCATTTTCGCAAGAATACTTAAACGCCGAATTGGAACTGCGTAAAAATGAGGAATACCGCACGCTTCAGGAAGCAATTTCCCGGTTGCCGCCGAAATACCAGGAGGTCATCGCGCTCAAGTACTTCGAGGACAAAGAAATAAAAGAGATCGCCGGGATACTGAGCAAGCCGGAAGGAACGGTAAAGTCGTTATTGCACCGCGGGATTGAAAAGCTGAGAAATATTCTCACTCAGGATGAAAGGCAGGGAGAAAAATGAATACGGAAGAACTGGTTACCAGACTGGAACATATCAATGTGCCGCGTATGGAATTCGCGTCGCACAGGCAACAGCTCAAGCAATATCTTGCGGAGACAAACCGGCTGCCGCAACAACCCGTTAATATTACTGAACTGCTGCGCAGCAAAATGCGGCACCTGACCGGCAGCTTGATCGCGCATCAACCGGTGTGGAAGATCCTGTTCATCAGTTCCGCAGCCTGGATCGCAATCGCCGTAATAATTGCATTTGTGTTTTTCGCGCCGGTATCAAACAAAGGAATAAACGCCGCTATGGCCGCCAATCTGGCGCTGAGTAACCCGCAGATTAAAGCAATGCTTCCCGCCGACGGCGCCACCACCGTTACCGCTACCGATATCGGTAACCATAAGATAGCTATCTTTATTCAGAGACACAGCGTCTATATTAATGCAGAAGTGGACGCAAAGGGCGTGCTGCAGATCAAAAAAATCACTCATATTACACCTCTCTTTCCGCAGCAGGGTGATAGCGGTCTGACGGCGGAAGAAAACGAGCAGGCTTTGAGTTTAGCTAAAGCAGATGCCCGTGTACAGGCTTTATTGGACGGCGGCGCGAACATCAGCAGGGTTGAGGTGTTGTACTGCAACGTGGTGACTAACAATATCGATATGGGAAAAATAACAAACATTAAGGAAAGGCTGGTGTTCGTGCAATTGTGGTCTGAGCAAGGGGAAAAGGGATTCCTGGTCAACCTGGAAACCGGCGTGATTATCGGCATGTAAAACAAGGGTCTCATTTCTATGCGGAACTAAGAATAATTACTGGAGGAAATCGATGAAAAATAAATATTTAGCGTTGTGGGCTGTTATGATACTAATTTTAAGTAATCTGGCTGCTTGCGGTTCACCTGCAGTGGGAACACCAAGCAAACAAAACATGGTAGTGAGTTTTCCGGATAAAAATCTGGAAACCGTGGTCAGAGAAGCCACTAATAAACTTTCGGGCGATATCCGGGCTTCCGATCTGCAGTTACTTACATCATTAACTGCCAGAGAAAAGAATATCGTCGATTTGACAGGGTTGGAGAATTGCGTTAACCTGGTATCGCTTGACTTGGGAAGTAATATTATCAAAGATATCCGGCCGCTGGCAGCATTAAAAAACCTGACGACTTTGAGCATTTTTAACAACCGGATTGAGGATATTTCACCGTTGGCAGAGCTGACCGGTTTAGCCGACCTTCAACTGGGTGGCAATCAGATCATCGATATTTCACCGCTGGCCCGTCTTGTAAATGTCACGAGCCTGTCGTTGGCGGCCAATAAAGTGGCGGACATATCCGCATTATCTGGAATGACATACATGTTGAATACTGACCTCGGCGGGAATCAGGTCACCGATATTACGGCGCTCGCCGGGATGAAAGACCTGACGTCGGCCATCCTGTCTATTAATAAAATTAGCGATCTTTCCCCGTTGGCTAATCACGTTAATCTTGTTTCCCTCGAACTTAATAATAATCAGGTCTCGGACCTATCGCCTTTAGCCTCTTGTGTCAATATTGTTCAACTCGGTCTCAGGCAAAACCTTCAGATAATTGATATTTCGCCGCTGGATTCTATGCCAAAACTGAAAGATCTGCAATTGTGGGGAAATCAGATCAAAGACATCTCGCCTTTGATGTCATTGAATAATCTGAAAACCCTCTGGATTGTCCATGATAATCCGTTGAATGATGAATCGTTAAATAAATTAGTCCCTCAATTGAGAGCAAAAGGAATCCAGGTAATGTAATTAACCACGGTACTTACTGGCGGAACGGGATACAGCGCCGGTTCTAATCGGTGTTATCCCCGGCCGTTTTTCTTGACACTCCAGATTGCCGATGTTACACTTCTTTTATATTCCCCTGAGAAACAGCCTCATCCGGGAAACGTATAGCAATGTTACAGAAAATCGGCATCCTTTATCACCCCATGAAAGAATCCGCGGTTAAGCTGGCCAAAGAGCTTGAAAAATCCCTGACGGCCAAAGGTTGTTCCGTGTGGATTGAATCATCCTGGGAAGGAGAATCATCCAAAACCAAATTAAATGGCACCGATCTTGTACTCAGTATCGGCGGCGACGGTAATATTTTAAGGGCGGCCCAGACCGTCATTCCGGGGAAAACCCCGATCTGCGGTATTAACCTGGGGAACCTCGGTTTTATGACGGAGTTGACGGTCAAAGAAACAGATGAAAAACTGGACCGCATCCTGGCCGGTGAAGGCTGGATCGATGAACGCTACCTTCTGGAGGCGGAAGTGACGCCGACTGAAGGCGTTCCTCAGGGTGTTTTTTATGCCTTGAATGATGTGGTGATTGCCCATGGTTCAGTGGCCAGGGTTATCTACGTCACGGCCAGCATCGATGATGAACTTCTTACTACTTATAAGGCGGACGGTGTGATTTTAGCCACGGCGACCGGCAGCACCGGTTATGCTCTGGCGGCGGGGGGGCCAATTCTACACCCGCAATCAAAAAATGCTGTTTTACTGCCGATTATGCCGCATCTGAGCGCTAATTATAGCCTGGTAATCCCCTCTAATGTGACTGTACGGCTCAGCCTGCAGGCGGTACACCCTGCCACGCTCAGCATTGACGGACACACCAATTTACCGTTAAGCAGCGGCGCGGTGATTACTGCCAGACGCAGCCGTCATACCATCCGGTTTTTAAGGATTCATCCGGAAACATCTTTTTACAGCGCTTTGGAAAAACGATTAAAGGGGAAACAATAAAGTGGTTAAGACCGTTTCGATAAAGGTAGAAAAAGCGAATATCAGCGAAGTGCCAAGCATTCATAAGCTTGTCAATACCTTTGCCGGGCAGGGAGTAATGCTCGCGCGTCCGCTTAGTGAAATATACGAAAATATCCGCGATTTTATCGTGGTCAGAAAAGGCAAACGGGTTATCGGTTGCGCCGCACTGCACGTATTATGGTCGGACCTGGCGGAAATTAAGTCCGTGGCCGTCGATGAAGAATTACAGAAACAGGGCATCGGCGACAAACTGGTTAAAGCTTGCTTAAGAGACGCGGAAGAATTAGGTATTACCACCGTATTCTGTCTCACCTACAAGCCGAAATTCTTCGAGAAAATGGGACTGAAAGAGGTGGAAAAAATGACGCTACCACAAAAGATCTGGACGGAGTGTTACCGCTGTTCCAAATTCCCCAATTGCGACGAAACAGCAATGACGATACAAATATCCGGGAAACAGGCCGCAAAATGAAACCTGCAAAAACATTGGCCAGTGAAGTAGTTTTCAACGGGCACGCCGTCAAACTCAGAGTGGATACGATTCAGATGCCGGACGGACGGCAGACCAAACGTGAAATAATCGAACACAGCCCATGCATTGCCGTTGTCGCTATCGACGAAAAAGATAACATCCTGCTGGTCAACCAGTACCGCGAAGCAGTCGGCCAAGCGCTGCTGGAAATTGTCGCAGGTGGTATTGATGGCGATGAAGAAGTAGAAACCGCGGTGAAAAGGGAAATGCAGGAAGAAACCGGTTATCTGCCGCGGAAACTGGTCAGACTGGGCGGCTATTACTTAGCGCCGGGTTATTCCACGGAATTCATGCATCTCTACATGGCCACCGACCTGGTGCCCAGCCGGTTAACGGCTGAAGACACCGAAGGCATCAAAGTCGTGAAAATAAAATTACCGGAAATCCGGAAAATGCTGGCCGAAGGTAAAATCAGCGACGGTAAGAGTATTGCCGGGCTTTATATGTTCCTTGATTACCAGAATAAACTCAAATCTCAATAATCAAACATCAAACAAATTCAAAGTACAAAATTCCAACATTCATCACGATGAAAATCGGGATCCAGATCTGGAATAGTTAACTGTTTTTACAAAAATCTATTTTTAACATTTTAAGCAAGTCCCAATCCAATTTTCGGATCGTTTCCTCCACGCCTTTTGAAAACGGGTAATTACTTATCTCGGATTCTTTGATCCAGGCAAAGTCATCATGCTCTTTCGATAGTGTGACTAAACCGGATTTTTCCAGCGTACATAACATAGTGATGCCGATAACCTGATCGTTTGTTGTTTTCATAAAGGTCCAGGTACTGATGGGGAAAGCGCACTTTACATTTAAAGATGTCTCTTCTTTTACTTCGCGCACGAGCGCGATTTCGGGGGATTCTTTAAATTCCAGTTTGCCGCCGGGTAATTCCCAGCTATGCGCGTCGCCGCGGGCGTTTAGAGACCGTTTAACAATTAAAAATCTGTCGTCTTGAAATATCAATGCTTTAACCGCGCAGAAATATCTTTCATCCATGTGGCGACATCCCTTCATCAAGCAGACACTTATGCAAAAACCGGTATGCTATATCCGGTTTTAACCCATGCCGCCGGAAAGTTCCCGGCCGCCGAGCAAGTGCATATGCAGATGCTGCACAACCTGCCCGCCCTGCGGTCCGCAGTTGATCACTACCCTGTAACCCTTCGTCGCAATCCCATGTTGCTTTGCCAGTTGGCGGGCAACCTGTAACATGTGTCCCATCAGCATTGTCTCTTGCTCGCTAATATCATTCAGGGTGGTGATGTGCTCACGGGGAATAATCAGGAGATGCACCGGCGCCAGCGGATTGATGTCGCGGAACGCAATTACTTTATTATCGGTATAAACCACATCGCTGGGAATTTGCCCGGCAATAATTTTACAAAAAATGCAATCCATGTTTCTGCCCTCCTAATCCTGTCAATTGTAACTGGATACCAGACAGCCCCCATTTTACTAGCTTTTGCCGCGGACGTAAATAAGTATTTCGTTTTCTGATAAATCTCCCGGTTTTATAGTCAACAAGTACTAAAAAATTTAGTTTATATTAATCAAATTTTTTAAAACAAATATTGACGGNNGGCATTTTCGGTTGTACTGTTATGATAGTAGGGTATGTGGTGAAGGCTTAAAGTGAGAAAAAGCAGATTAATTATTTCAGCATTGTTGATAGTTTCAATATTGGTAACATCCACTCTATTCGGATGTACCAGTAAATCCAATACAACATTGCCGGAGAGAAAATATCAGATCGTCATGGCCAAGGATATTATTGATTCCAAAGGCGCGAAGTGGAAAATATACCAGTTGCGGCTGACCCTTGACGGCGGTGCCACTTTTACTGTAGACTTAAACCTTGCTGATGGGGACAAGGTGGATTGCTGGTACAACACCGAAAAACCGGCGACAGGCGGAAGTGTTGATTTTAAAGTCAGAGCCGGAAATAATATTATTTATACATCGACGGCAGCGACTACGGCCTCGGTTGGTAATACTTCCGACCGGCTGCCNNTTTATACCGCTGGAGACAAATTAGTATACGATAATTTAATGGGTTGCAGGTCCGGCGGTTTCAGCTAAAACTGCGTTTTGTAACTTAAAGATAACTTAACTGTTACTTTGTTGTTACCTCTTTTGTGTAATCTTAATGTTACTGTAACCCCAATGGTCTATTGTATTACACGGACTGGGTAATCAAGAGAAC
>PMMG01000128.1:0-3497 GCA_003162335.1 Dehalococcoidia bacterium | reverse complement strand
ATGAAAAAGGTCGTTAGCGGGTAGCGAAATAAATACTCGCAAAATATAAGAAGGGCGTTGGAATGATTACAGATGCCCTCGTAAACTTGAAGGGGTGGGAAATATGGCGGTTTGGAAATTAAAGAGTTGCCCCCGNNCAGAGAGATGTATCGAATCTGGTCACCGTAAACAATCTGGGACAAGTTAAAGTTAAGGGCCAAATAGCAACCGGACAGAAAATGTACACAGATGTCCGCGTGTCACCTGCTAACTAGCGCCCCCGGTCACATCGTGACGCTTACAAAGCCACTCTACCGTGGGTAAAACAAAAGCCCCTCGCAAACATCGAGGGGCTTTTTTATTATCCTTACTAAATTCGCAGCGATTTATTTTAACCGCCGATTTGCCGCATCGAACGCGACGATGGTTTGATTCCTGTACTCAGGTGATGTTGCGCTCGTTTAACGTCTGCGGCAGATTGGATGATTTTCGCCAGCTCGGCAATGGTGGCGCCGCTGCGCAATGGTCCACGGATATCGATTTCGTCATCATCCAGCAGACAGGGACGCAGTTTGCCGTCAGAAGTGAGGCGGAAACGGTTACACTGCGCGCAGAAACAATCTGTCACCGCGCCGATGAATCCCAGCGTGCCTTTCGCGCCGTGTATTTTGTAATATTTGGCAGGGCCGTTCCCAACTTGCGGAAAGTGCGGTTCGAGTTCACCGAATTGCGCCCGGATGATCGATATGATTTCCTGCGTGGAAACCAGTTCATTACCCTGCATTTTCGCCCATGTAAAGGGCATATGTTCAATAAAGCGGACATTCCAATCATCGGTGATGGTCTTGCGCGCAAAGTCCGTGATTTCATCGGAGTTGATACCTTTCAACACAACCATATTGATTTTTACCGGCACCAGTCCAATGTTTTGCGCAACTTCAATTCCGTGCAGCACATCGTCCAGTTTATCGCCGCCGGTGATGTAAGTAAATTTATCGGGTTTGAGAGAATCCAGGCTGATATTGACTCGCTGCAAACCGGCCGCTTTCAGTTCTGCGGCGTATTTAGCCAGCAACGTGCCGTTGGTGGTCATCGAAACTTCATCGATACCAGGCGTATTTGCCAGCAGTTTAACCAGGCGGCTCAGGTAGAGTCTGACCAGGGGCTCACCACCGGTTAGACGGATTTTACTGACACCGATGCTGGCCGCGGCCTGCGCTACTTTGTGGATTTCTTCGTAACGCAGAGTGTCTTCATGCGTCTGGTCGTGGAATGATGTCGAAGCGCAATAGATACAGCGCAGGTCGCACCGGTCGGTGACCGAAATGCGCATGTAATTAATGCGGCGGTGGAAAGAATCTATCAGATTGCTCATAATTCGTTACAATCGATAATTTACCTGAGAAATTTTCAGATAAATAAAACCAGCTGTAGGCCATTATTCCAAAAATTGAGATATTACTAAAACAGAGGGAGAAATAACATCGTCTCTAATTTGAGTATAGTCTGTTTTACAGGAGGGGGTCAAATCCGGCGCAGCTAAATCTGCTGGAGTTCTTTCTCCGGGAAGGCCATGTTGTAGCCGGTTTTCTCGGCTTGCATGATGACATAACCTGCCGGATTATCCATGACTTCGACAACTGTGCCTTCCCAACCGGCAATTTTGTAACCGCCGGGCCAATTCGGCCTATCTACAACTTTAATTCTATCGCCAACTTTGAACATCGCCATTTGTATCTCCTTGCCAGACTGTTGATGAGAACAGAATTGCGCTCATATTCCGGTGGTTTTAATATAGCATACGATTCAGGGAGAGACAAGGACGGGTAATAAATTCCAAACTCGAAAATCCAAATACCAAATAAATTCAAAATAGTAAATAATGCCGTTTTCGACTCTACGAAAGAACTATGTTATTCAGGAATAAATCGTAATTTCAGAAAGACATTGAATCTGACGGATGCTTGTTCATGTACCAAAAAAGCGGGAGAAAGAGTAAACTGGAAAGTAATGGAAAATAATCGAGAGCAGCTATCTTCGGAGAATTCAGTTATCTTTGATAAAGATCTGATCGAACCGGGGGCTTTGTCCGTATTGAAATGCCTCGCAAGTTTACTCGAAGTTCAAAAAATACAGGCTTACCTGGTCGGCGGATTCGTGCGTGATGTTTTATTAGGCAGGGATACTGCCGACATCGATATTGCCGTCAAAGCCGATGCCGGACAGATTACACCTTGGCTCGCGCAGGCACTACGCAGTAAATGGGTGCTGCTGGATGAAGTGAATAGAGTCGGGCGGATAATCCTGGATGATTGGACGGTCGATGTCGCTTCTTTTACCGGCACCATCGAAGATGACCTGGCAAGGAGAGATTTCACTATTAACGCGATGGCCGTGGACTTACACCAGCTTGCCGTGAAGGGACAGGATACCGTGCTGATCGATCCGTTCGGCGGACGGTTTGATCTGGATTTGGGAATTATCAGAATTGTTACCGATACGGTTTTCAAAGACGACCCGGTGCGTCTGCTCAGGGCAGTGCGGCTGGCCGCCGGGTTGGGTTTCAGCATCGATCAAAAATCGCAGATAGAAATGTTAAAAGCTGATGAGCTGATCGCGGGTGTCCCAGGCGAACGGGTGCGTGAAGAACTGCTGCGCCTGCTTGATTCGTCCCGCGGTGGACAAATTTTCGAGGATATGGACAGGTTGGGCATGCTCACGGCCTTGATTTCTGAGTTGGTACCGCTCAAAGGAATTGCGCAGCCGCAGGAGCACCATTGGGATGTTTTTATCCATTCCATCAATACGGTCAGTGCGGTTGATTTCATTCTGCGGCAGGGTGTCTGGGAACATCAGGACGCAGCGATATTATCATTAGTACCGTGGTCAGCGGAGACAGCGCAGTATTTTGACCAGCCTGTCAGTCGCGGCAGCACAAGAAGGTCGCTGCTCAAATTGGCGGCGCTGCTGCACGATATTGCCAAGCCGCAGACGAAAACCTTCGATGATGATGGGCGGATGCGTTTCCTGGGACATCCGGAAGACGGCGCCGAAATTGTTGAGAACATTCTGGAGCGGCTGCGGTTCAGCACGAAAGAGGTTAAACTGGTCACATTGATGGTGAAATATCACTTAAGACCGACACAAATGAGCCAGCACACGATGCCGAGCAGCCGCGCGATTTACCGCTATTTTCGGGATGCCGGCGACGCGGGTATCGATACATTGTACTTGAGTCTGGCTGATCATCTGGCGACCAGAGGACCGGATTTAATACAACCAGAATGGCATTTCCATACACAATTGGTAGCCCATGTATTAAAGGAACATCTTCACCAGACAAAAGTTGCGGGGCCCATTAAGCTGGTTGATGGCAACGATCTAATGAACGTGTTCGGCATGAAACCCGGCGCAAGAATCGGCAAATTGCTGGAAGAGATCCGGGAGGCGCAGGCAGCCGGTGAAATAACTACCCGCGAAGAAGCGCTGGATTACATTCGCAAAGCTTTAACAACGGA
>PMMG01000048.1:22278-76135 GCA_003162335.1 Dehalococcoidia bacterium | reverse complement strand
TACTTTGCTTTGTAGATTTTGGCTTTGACCGCGATCCACTGCTGATTGCCGGTCATTTTATCTGTCCAGGCAATGCTGATCGGTAAAAGCGTGGAGATTGAAGCACGTTTTGTCTCTTTGGCCACGGGCATGCCCCATTGCCCGAACTGGCCTGAGATCAACAGGCAATCCGGGCGTATTCCCTGGCACAGTCTGACGGTTTGTTTGATCTTGCCGGTGACGGATTCGATCCAGATCTCGTCGCCGTCTTTAATGCCTCTTTTCCTGGCCGTCGCGGTATTCATCAGGACATCGCCAACGCCTTTCAACTGCGAGGAAATTTCATTCACCCAGGGTAAGCCGACGTTTGCTCCCCAGGATGTCGACGCCACGCGGCAATTGACCACATAGAAATCGTGGTCTTTCGGTGCTTCTTCCAGTATCGGCGGAAAATAGACAGGCAGGGCGGTATATTCGTCTGTCGGCCACCAATCGATGCCTTTTTCTGCCAGATTACGGTTAAGTTCATCCCCTGATCGTTTTACCACTTCCATGTAAGGAACAGGATACCTCAGTTTTTTCGCCTTCATATTGAAATGAATATCATACGCTTCTTCAATGGCAACGGGCCGGACCAGAATGTGATTCTTTTTGAACCATTCCAGCCCGTATTTACCGCTGGTATAGAATTTACATTTTTTGTCAACTACTTCTTCCCATGCATATTTCTTCCCCGGTTGCAGTTTATTCGGGTCATCACTACTGAAACCGATGACCTTGTTCATTTCTACGTTAAATTCATCGATAAAGCCGGCTCGGAGCGCTAACTCGGCTAAAACATTGTTGATGTTCATGATTTCCGGATACGGCTCAACGACCGGCTGGTGCAGCGGGATCATAAAGCCCTTCCGGTGTCCGGCTTCCCTGATGGTAAAGATGGGGACCAGGCTTTCCAGCTCCAGCTGGTCCGGAATTATAATGTCTGCGAAATCCGTTACTTCATCCATAGTATAGGAGACGCTGACTGTAAAAGGAATACGTTTTAAAACCTCGATGGCGTATTTAGCTTCACCGAGGGCTAATATCGGATTACAGCGGTGCCTGATCCACATTTCCGGCAGCGGGGGCACGGGCAGACCTTTCGGCGGGTCTACCAGGTTGGCCCAATCCAGATGGTCCATGCTGTAGAGGCTCTCGGCCGGATTCAGAAACGGCGGTTTTGGATATGGATGGTCGTCCATAAAAGGAATCAGCATTTCCCACCCGCTGTAGCTGATTGGCGGCCACTGGAAAGACCTGTGATGCGTATCCTGCATGCCGTCTTCGCCGACTTCCACGCCGCTGCTCATACCGTTACCACGGAACAGATAACCTTCTTTCGACCGGCGGCCTTTGGCGAAAGTGCTGCCGCCCATATGGCTGCCCGGCACTTCCAGACCGCCGATTAGAATCGCCAGAATGTGGTCGGCCAATATTGTCTGATATGAGTGCACCTGGCCGGTTACCCCGCGTCCGACATGTGTGGTAGCGGGCCGCAGCGGTAAACGCGCTCCCTCGATTTCGATTGTGCTGCCGATCTTGGCATATTCTATGAATTCCTTCGTTATCCGGCGGATTTTATCCGCTGCGATCTCCGTTTCGGCTGCCGCCCATTCTGCCGTGTATTGTTTCATGTGGTCTTTCAATAGCTGGAACGACGGGCTGCCTTTGACCCCATCAACTTCATATGTGCCCTCCAGGGCAACATCCTTGACGCCGGGGTCATCGTAAGTCTTCGCTTTTTGCTCTATGCAATCCCAGATCTGCGCCTTTTTTGTTGCCTTGTCCCTGAGCCAGTAGCCGTCCGGTCCCACCAGGTAAGGCGCATTGGTCATTTCCTTCAGGAATGGTACATCATAAACTTTGATTTCGTGCAAAATGATGTTGATCATTGCCAGGATGAATGCGCAATCGGTGCCCGGTTTGATCGGTAGCCATTCATCCGCTTTCGCTGCGGTTACGGAGAGCACCGGGTCGACGGCAATAATTTTCATGCCTCGCTCCCGGGCTTTGGCAAATAACGGGTTCTCCGCAGCGCCGCCGGCCGCCGCAGGATTGGCGCCAATGACGATCAGGTAGTTGCAATAATCGAGGTCGGGCACACAGGCAGAACCGCCGTGAATGCGGTCGCCGAACGCGTGCTGCGCCTGGCGGCAATGGGTGGAACGTCCACCCCACAGTATCTGGGTCGGTCCGAAGGAACGTAAAAATGCCCACCAGCCTTCATTGCGAATGGATGCCGTGCCCCGGGCTTCCGCTAATTTGATCGTATCGGAACCCCTGATCTTCTTTAATTTTTCCGCGATTGTATTTAGGGCTTCATCCCAGGTGATCTCCTCCCATTTCGGGTCGATTCCCACACCTTTTTCCGGATTTGTTCTTTTCAAAGGTGTCTTTATCCGGTGGGGATTATAAACTTTTTGTAATAACATATAAGGCTTGGGACATAACTTGCCGCGGTTTCTGACCAGCTTTTCGTAGTTTTCTATATCGGTATTAGGCTCGATGCCGACCGCTACTCCGTTCACCCTGTGGACTTTCATCAGGCAACCCTGGTCGACACATTGCGCGTGACAGACCGCGGGAATCCAGACATCTTCCTGCACTCCTCCCGTATTATTAACGACAGCTGCTGTCACGGATTTTTCTTTTTTATTGGCCATGTAATCCTCCCCCAATCCCACATATACAGTTGCAAAATATTTAAAGGTAATATTTTTAGAGTTCCAAAGAGCGGCGGATTCCAGAAGTAACTACGCTGAATCGCAAAGCCAACGCTCCTGCTAATACCAGTATCCCTGCCGTTCCGTCTAGAATCCGAATTGAATTGATATTCGAGGCTAAGACGCTCAAAATTAACAATACCAGCGGTAAAATCATTCCGCCGATGATCACGCCGCCGATAAAAAACGGCGTTTTCAATAACCGCACGGAGGCCGCGGCGGTTTTGCCGGATTGCCGCACGATTTCGACATAGGCGAGTAGCGCTATAAACAGCAACACGATCAGCACGATATCGATGATACCTAACAGGTGAAATCCCGCCGCATCGATGGCCGAAGGCAGGAAAATGCTAAGTATAACCAGTAAAGCAACGCCGGTATCCAACCCTGATAAAAAGAAGATGGGCGGTAACGCTGATGTATTCCACAGCGGGATGCTCTTGATCACACCCAGCAGCAAGCCGGGGTAAATGGGCACGATCAGTGACAATACCCCGGCAGCAAAACCGAGAACCTTCCCGAATATAGTTGCTTGCGTCCACGGCAGCCAGCTGAAAAGACCAAATGCCGGTAAAGCGTAGGCCAGTCCCAAAATAATAAAAGCGGTCAAAATCCAAGCGCCGCGCGTCATCCATGAGGACATCAGCGTTTTCGGCGTGGTGAAAAGACGGTAGGATTTCGCCGGCGAACCGAGATCAAAAAGCAACATCAGCGAAGCGAAAGCGACGATCAGCGGCGCGGCCAGCGCGCCGATTCTGGCGATATCTTCATATTTCCCGATGAACAGTAAAACAAAGCTGAATAAAAAAGTCCCGCCGCCCAATCCGGCCAGAAAGATGTAGAGTACGATCATCCATCCCCAACTTTTTTGCCTTTCTGCCTGCCTCATTACTTACCCCCTGTTTATCGTTGGAAATGTCAGTTAATGCGACAACTGGAAATAATTCGAATTCATTGTTACAATATTCTATATCGAAAATGATGTTGATTTCAAACCAGGGAAAAATACAATAAGTGCTCTGATCTAAAAGGCGGCTGATAAGTTTGGATATCGGATATATAATTCTAGCGGGCGGTCAGAGCAAACGGCTGGGCCGCGATAAAACAAAAGAGGTGATCGGGGACAAGCCGCTATTAGCCAGAGTTATCTCCGTACTGGCAGGGTTCGAGGGTGAGATTACTATCGTCCTTGCGGAAAATTCCCCGGTACCGGACGTTTCAGAATTACCGAAGGTAAATATCGTGCGGGATCTCTTTCCCGGCAAAGGCATGATCGGCGGTATCGTTACCGGTCTGTCTCTTTCCAATCATGATTACAATCTGGTGGTGGCCGGCGATATGCCGTTTTTAAATCCCGGTTTACTAAAATATTTTATTGATATCACTGATGGTAATGATCTCGTGGCATACCGGAATCAATCAAATTTTGAGCCGCTGCACGCCGTTTACTCGCGGAATTGCCTGCCTGTGCTGGCGGAAATTATGCAGAAAAACCTGCGGATTATCGAATTGGCGCAGCGCGTTAAAGTCCGTTACATAACCGATGAAGAACTCATACGGTTCGACCCGGATAACCGTAGCTTTTTTAATATCAACACCCCCGCTGACCTGGAGATTGCCCGCAAGATCAGCAAGCAAGAAACAGAGAAATAATCGGCATAAATTGAAATACAAAAACCCTTCGGCATTTATTTTAATCATTCTGTCCTAAATGCTATAATTCTCAATAAACCGTTTGTATTTTGATATTAAGTATAAGGAAAGGAAGCGATAATGGCAGGAACAAAAAAAACAATGAGAGCTCTGGTAGCGCGCGCGGTCGGGGATTACCGGGTACAAGATCCTGTTCCCCAATATCAGATCGAAGAAGTGCCGGTGCCGACCGTCGGTGAAGGCGAAATGCTGGTTAAAGTCGAAGCATGCGGGATCTGCATCGGCGATGTCAAACTTTCGCATAATAAAGAGGCCTGGGGCAGCAAAGGTGTGCCCCCGCACTTCAAAAAGCCTTTTACCCCGGGACATGAATTTATCGGGCATGTCGTGGAAATGGGACCGGGCGTCAAGGGTGATTTCAAGATCGGCGATCGCGTGACTTCCGAACAGATCGTTCCCTGTTGGGAGTGTAAGAACTGTAAATCGGGGCATTACTGGATGTGCCTCAACGGCGGTCTTTACGGCTTCAGGTATGACGGCGGTATGGCAGAATACATGAAGTTTCAAAAAGGAGCGCTGAATTATCATATCCCGGAGCAAATCCCCATGGAAACCGCGGCGTTAATTGAGCCTTATGCGTGCAGCAAGCATGCCGTGGACAGGGGTGAAATAAAGAATGATGATGTCGTTGTGCTTTCGGGCGCCGGTGCATTAGGGTTGGGGATGCTGGAATTCATCAAAATGAAGAATCCCAAACTGGCCGTTGTCCTGGATATCAAGGAGAAAAGGCTCGAACTGGCCAAGCAATTGGGCGCAGATATTGTCCTGAATCCCGCCAAAGAGAATGTAGTCGCGAAGGTCAAAGAATTAACCGGCGGTATCGGTTGCGATGTTTATATTGAAGCCACCGGCTTCCCGACCAGTGTCACACAGGGCCTGGAGATGGTCAGAAAACTGGGTACTTTTGTTGAGTTCGGCTTCTTTATCGATCCGGTGTCAGTCAACTGGACCATTGTCGGTGACGCGAAGGAACTTAATATCCACGGCTCGCACCTGGGGCCGTACTGCTATCAGCCGGTGTTGGATTGGATGGCCAACGGCCGGTTATCGACCAAAGGTGTGGTCTCACATGTGCTCAAACTTGACGATCATAAGAAAGGTTTTGAAATCGCCGGCAAAGGCGACGACTCCATCAAAGTTGTCCTGGTTCCGTAATAATATTTGGTCAAAAAAATAAAAGGGGCGTCTGCATTTGGCAGACGTTCTCTTTTTGTTGGCGTGTTGAAAACTTAGTTTGACATTTTACTCAAGCGAGACTATAGTGTTTGACGATGAATGATGCCAAAGAGAAAACAACCGGAGGACTGCCGAAGTTCGATTCTACACCGTGGTTAGTTTTAGGCGCAGTGTTGAGCTTTCTGCTTACTGCACTTAATGTATGGGCGTTAATCGGACAATGGCACGATGCATTTTTACCATACCAACTCGGAAAATTACTGGGAGCGGCGGTCGGTATTGCACTGGGAGTCCATTGTCTGGACATGATCGGGTACTACCGGAAACACGGCAGGCTCAAGCGATAGGTCGGCTTCGGAGAATTAATTGGAAACGACACCTAATCCCTGGAATGAAATCTTCAAACAAAACGGTAGGGTTTTTAATAACCCTCATCCGGATATGCCCCGGATAGCCAAATTAATGAAAGAAAGGGGAGCTAAAACCGTTCTGGATTTGGGAAACGGCACCGGCAGGCATTCAGTATATTTTGCGCAAAACGGTTTTACTGTTTTTGGTCTGGACAGTTCTCCCGAAGCAATCAGGGCTACGCAAAAATGGCTTTCTGACGAAGGATTAACTGCTGAATTGAAATTGGGGAACGTGTCGGAGGAGCTGCCTTATCAAAACGCATTTTTTGATGCCGTGGTGTCAGTTCAGGTGATAAATCACGGTGATATTGCCGCGATTAAAAGGATTGCACAAGAGATTACCCGTATTCTCAAGCCGGGGGGACTTCTTTTTATCACTGTTGCCACTGTGAGGAATCAGGCTAAAAACTGGAAGCAAATTGAACCAAATACCTTTATTCCGCTGGACGGGCGGGAAAAGGGTCTGATACATCACTTCTTTACTGCCGAAGAATTACAGGAATTATTCAGCGGATTTACTATTAACGACACTCATCTTGATCAAACCGGACATTACTGCCTGACCGCCACTAAAAAATAAAACGGTTAAGTGATTAAAATGACCTTACCATTCGGTACTTTTATCCCGTTTGGCTTTTTGTGCTCGTATTTTACTTTTAGCCATCTCTCCCAGAGAAAGAAGACCGATGGCTGTCATGAGGGCTTCTTTTTCATCGGCATCAAGCGGTTGTTTTTCGAGCATGTTTTTTAGGATAGCGATTGCTTTTTGGTATTCCATTTCACTGATAGTTTACCATAATAATACGTCTCAGAGATTTATCGAGAAAATGGGCTTTAACCGGGTATGCTGTTAAATAACGGAGAGTAAGTTCATTTTGCCAGTATTATTGATTTCGGCTTAAAACCATAATTTTCGTAGAATTTCTGTATGTTGTTCCCGATCACCACTCTGATTTCGATATGCTCGATATCCCGCTGCTTGAATTCCTGCATAGCCCGGTCCATTAATATTTTGCCGTATCCCAGCTTTCGGTATTTCTTTTTAACGATCAAATAATCCAGACTGCCGAATTTACCGGTAAAATGTATTTTGCAAAAGCCGGCTACTGTTTCATTATCTATCACCGCATAGATGTCGGCCGTTTCTTCCGTGATCTCTTTTTTAAACTCTGCTAACGTTGTGCCAATGGGTTGCTTTGGGAAATCCCCTTTGAAATTTAAAGAAACGGTATTATGATGTTCCGCTAATTCCACGAGGCAGTCTTTTAGAGAATCTACTTCCGTAATGCCTATTAATTTCGTGCTCATTTTAAAACCCTTACTTGCTATTCAGCAGACTGCCTCATATCGTCGAGCATGTTTAATATTCTGGTTAACGTTGCCTCTATTCGCTGATATTCTCCCGCAGGTATAGTTGATAAAACTTTTTGCACGGATTTACTGGTCGTGTCGATTTTAATCATTTGAAGCCCCTTTCCGGTTAACTCCAGGCTCAAAAGGTTCGATTTAGGCTTTATTTTCGTTCTCTTTATTAATCCATCCTGCTCCAGTTTACACACCATCTTGGAGATAACATTGATTTCCCGGTCAACTGCTTTAGCTACTTCCGGCGCTGTGGCTTTTGTACCCAGCGCATGAATGACATGTAAAATGAAAAGCTGGCGGGGTGCGATACCGTATTCGTTCAATTCTTGTTTTTTAATTAAGGTCATCGAATGATATATTCTGCTTATTAATGTATCAAAAGTTAATTCCGTTGTAATCGATTTTGTCATTTTTCCCCGATAATACCTATTTAATTATTTTTTATTCCTTAGTATCCGCGTGCTTGACAAGCAATATTGTATATGTTAGCATCACTTCGGTTTGGATAGCAATTCATATGATATCATCTATGCATTGTATAGCCCGGTCGGATTGAAATTATGCACATAGTTTAACAAAAGGGAGAGAAAATGAAGAACAAATTCATTTGGTTTGCAGTAAGTCTCTTGACTGTAACTGCAATGGTACTCGCGTCTTGCAACTCGACATCAACATCCACGACAACTTCCACAGCTAGTTCCACCACAACGCAGATTAAAACAACTGCTATTTCAGCAATAACACCAACGACTTCCACGTCAGTACAGACAACCACTGCAGCGACCACTGCAGCGGGGAATTGGTGGAATAGCCTCGGGACGCCGCAGTACGGCGGGACGATGACCCTCCAATCCACTAAAGACATCGTGACGTTTGACCCGGCGCTGGAGGGCTTTAATTTCAATATTTTGGGTGCGTGGATGGAGAGGTTATTTGTTGATAACTGGACGATCGCACCCTCTGTTTTTAACTTCAGTACGCAATTCCGCCCTTCTGATTATGTTACCGGCGGACTAGCCGCCAGCTGGGAGTTTACAGATCCGTCCACTTTTGTTGTGCATCTGCGCCACGGCATCAACTGGCAGAACATTTCGCCGGCGAACGGCAGAGAATTTGTTGCCAGTGATGTAGTAGCCCACTACAGCCGTTGGTTCGATCCTAAAATTGGCTATAATAAATTTAGCCCGCATGCTACCTCCAACTATTTAGTCAGTCTGACCGCTCTAACCGCACCGGATAAATACACGGTAGTTTTCCAGTGGAGCACATCCAATCCGGAATGGGTCTACGAGTGTTTAATGCTCAGCGGTACGGCGGAAAATTCTATTGAGAATCCCGAAGCTGTCGCACAATGGGGAGACTTGAACGATTGGCATCATGCTATTGGGACCGGCCCGTTTATATTGAAGGATTTTGTTTCCGGAGCTTCCGCAACCCTGGTCAAAAACCCCAATTACTGGGGATATGATGAGCGTTATCCCAAGAATAAGCTCCCTTACGTGGACGGTATAACATATCTCATAATATCCGACCCTACCACGGCGCTGGCGGCTTTACGCACCGGCAAGCTGGATAACATCGATGGGGCGACTATTCAGCAGGCACAAGATGTGCAGAAAACGAACCCCAAAATAATTCAGACAAGTACTCCTGCTACCGGTCAGGACATCGATACGAAGGTTACTGTGGCGCCATATAGTGATATTAAAGTCCGGCAAGCATTACAAATGGCTCTTGATCTCCCTACCATTGCAAAAACCTATTACCTTGGTTTTGTCTCCCCGAACCCCGTCACGCTGACATCACAATACATGACCGGGTGGGGGTTCCCCTATAGTCAATGGCCGCAAGACCTGAAAGACCAGTTTGCGTATAATCCGACGATGGCAAAACAGCTTCTGGCACAAGCAGGATATCCCAGCGGATTCAAGACTGACATTGTCGTTGACCAATATTACGATACAGCTTTACTGGAAATAGTAGTGTCGTATTTTGCTGCTGTCGGTGTCAATGTACAGATTCAAACACTACCTGCTGCTACGTACAATTCCTTTGTCGGCAGTCAACACAAACAAGATGCACTATCCTCTACCTTTAATGGTAATCTCGGTAAAACAACGGAGCCGCTGTCTCAGATCGGCAAATATATCACTACCAACGCAACTAATACGGTTGGATTGTCCGACCCCGTCTACGATGCCTTCCTGACACAAGCCCAACATGGCGCCAGCGTTGATGATGTGAAAAAAGCGCTTGCCGGCGCCAACGAATATCTTTTGCGGCAACACATCCTCTTATCCTTATTACAAACAGTAAGCTTTAGCCTGACTCAACCATGGCTCAACGGCTACAGCGGGCAAAACGATGCGTTTACCGGCGCCTACGGGCCTACTTGCCTGGGATTCTACGGTGCTCGCTGCTGGATAGACGCGAAAATGAAAGCCGGCATGGGGTATTAGCCTGCCAATAATAAATAAAATTTAGCCTTTAGCGAAGAAACCTGAAGGTCATAACAACGCCTGCAGGTGACGATATCGAAGGCTGTCTTGTTTCAGGCGTGCGTAAGTAAGATTCATGCCTGCTTATTATTGCACGAATACAGGGATGTTTATGAAACCTCTCGCTCTCAGACTATAGCATCCGAAAGTAAATAGCGGTAGAATTTAACGTTTTAAACAGTTAGGTGGTAGAATTTAAGGAAGAGACTCATAAGCCTTTGGTTTCTGATTCAAATACAATCACTGCTGGTTTACATTATTGGTGGTTATATAGAAATGAAACAAAAGAAAAAGCAAATAAAGGCGCCTAAAAAATCACCTGACTTTACCCTGGATGATATATTGAATGCGCCCAAACCTGAAGAACCCGGTAAACGCGCTGATGGGTTAGGGTGTAATAATTGCGGCAGTCTGAAATTCATATCCAAAGGTGAAATAAAAGTGTTTCGCGGTCAAAGAATGAAGGTCTACCATTGTTACGGTTGCGGCCAGGATTTTTATAAACCTGAATAGCATATGGATAAAAAGTTTATATAATTAGATTACAGGCGCATTGAGAATGAACGAATCAAGAAAAAGCGGGAAATGTACTTGTCTTGATCATGAGCCGCAGAAATGTTATGAACTCAAACTTATGAAGATCGGGAAAAAACCGGTAGATATTAATGCTCATCATTTATGTTCGTGCTATTGTCATGTCGATTATATTGAAGGTGATACCGACCAGATCAAAGGTGGTTGTTAGTCAGTAAATATCATACGTGGCAGTTTAAGTAGTCTGTTGATAATGATTCGAGAAAATCGAAAGGGCGTATGGTTTACCACATACGCCCTTTTTACTAATTCGGGTATAAATTTATTATTATTGGACAGACATTACCACTCTAAGCTTTAAACGGAACGCGAGCATAGGGCTCCGGGTAAATCACAGGCCCATGATCCCGGGAAGGAAGAATTACCGTAGCTCCTCCCGTAACTGTTACCACCCCGGTTTGATTTATACTCTGTACGTCGATATCCACGCAATATCTTCCCTTATCGCAGTACTTATTTATTATCTTGCCTTTGCTCCAGGTTGTATCTCCGATCATATTCATTTTCCGGATCTGCGTGCTGAATTTCCACAGGAATCCGTCATCTCCCATCCAGTTCGTGAGCAGAATATAACGCCACGCTTCTGTCTGCTGCCCCACAATAACCTGCCTTGGGTGCGCTGCGCTTATCTTGTTTCCCGGCACTTCAGTTCCGGCTTGACCCTTTAAAAAGCCCTGGCCGAATTCCCATTTATTAACGCCTTTCCAACCTTGGGACGGAGGCATTTTTTCCCACATGATGCGGGTTAATCTCTCTGATATAAAATGAGCATGACCGGCTGCATGCCAGGCTGTAAGCTCAGCATCGTTTACCGGCCCTCGCACCACCGGTGTCAACTCATCCCCTACCTTTACATCCTCCCAATAGCGGGGATTCGCGCCGCGTATTTCCTCCCTGTCTTGTGCCGCGTAAATCTCCTTCAGTTCTGCTTCAGAATACTCCGGCATTTTAGCCAGGTCCGTCGTTGCTAGTGTATTCATTGCGACGGCCTTCTTCTCATCGAGCCACTGTTCATAGCTGCTGTAGCCGGCAACCAGATCACCACCCTGCCTGTAATAGTCACATTTCTCGTACGAGAGCACTTTCCGCCCAGCATATTTGCTCGGCTTTACTATATTTTCTGCGGGGCACATTACCCTGTAAGTAAACTTGTCTCCTTCGCAGACGGGCCTGAACCACTCCCGTTCGCAACCCGAATACATTCCATCTATGCCGGGTATCACCGGACCGTGATCCGGCGGTGATTGCGCATAACAAATAGTGTAAAGATAGTTTGGCGGAGCAATCAGACACTTATACTTGGTCTTCTTCGCGTACTCCGGATCCCGAAAGAGCGGATTTAAATCGCCTTCGCCGTTTACGAAGATCCGTATCCCGTCTTGCGTAACATCTCTGTTAAGAGTGTTATCACTCAGAATATTACCTTCAAATCCTGGTCCTCTGGCTCTAAACTCCTCACTGGTAATAACGCGCCCAACCAGTTTACCCCACTCCTCAATCAGTTGATCGATCGGACTTAATTTCTCTGACGCCATTCCTTTTTCTCCTCATCTATTTATTACTTGGAACATATTTACCTGACTTGTTCTAAAATGCCGCTATTTTGCATCTTATCTAACCACATATTAAAAAACTTACTCAATTCAGAAGTTACAGTTAAACTCGTTCGTTTAATGTCATTCGTTTGGTGGTATTTGTAAACATGTTAGCATATTGATGCCCAAATTTAAAATCCCGTTTATTATTCAAATTGCCGTTTTCCCCCTTTAAATACACTTTGTTTCAAAGGTGCGGACTTGAGACCTGAAACTTCAATTTTATTAATACTTAAAACAATAGCGGGAAATTATTTAAATTCATCATCCTTCATAACGATAATTGACTTATTATTCTTTCGTTTATTTCTGGAAAGTGCTCTGGTCATTTGGAACAAAAAAGAGGGGAGCCTGCCTGAAGCGAGCTCCCCTCCCTAATAGCTAACCTGAATTATCGTATTACCACTGAACAAACATGGGGATGAATGTAAACCCATAATAAATTTATGAACATAATGGGTCAATCGGTAATGTAGGTCAACCCCTTGAGTAACCGCTTTTATAGCGCAAGAGAATTCTTTGAACCTCTGGGTCAGACAGCCAATGTTTGTCCAGTTCTTCCAACCCGAGCGCTCCTCCCATACTGAAATAACGGAGACCATTCTTTAATATTTCATATACAGCTAAGGGCATGGGAGAGATAATAGGTTGAGGAAGCTTTTTTACGAAGTAGAAAGAGCAGTCAGTAAGCACTTCTTGAGGTATGGCTTTAACTATTTTCTTTTGGTTCTGGCTGTCGGTTTTACACCATTCATTAGGAGTAACTGCAACGTATGATGCACATGTGTAGGGACGATAGTTGTATATTGAACATAAATTTGAGGACAAGAATGGACAAGGGATATTTTGGGCAAAATATTTTTGTTCTTCTTCGGTAAATTCCTGCAAAATACCTTTAGCATTTGTGTGGTAATGTTAGCATTCCAAAAACGGTCACGTCCTTTAATCAAATCTCCATTGCTTCTTATTTGCTCTCGCCATTTGGGGTAATTTTGAAGAAATGAGATTAGAACTTCTGGTTTTTGATAAAGCTTATATACTATGGTTTCACATTCCTGAATAGTAGCTTCGATGAAAAGTGAGCAACAATAAGAACATCCTTTTTGACAAGTAACAGACTGTTCTATTTCAGATTCTAATGATTTTATGCTTTCTTTTATTAATAGTAATGTTTTCTTCTTTTTGGTGTAGTTTTCGATACAAAATTGTTCACGTTCTCGGCCCACTTTTCCCTTATAGGCAATGCTTTTACAAAAGGCGAAGGTTGGTATTCCAGTTTTATCAACTCCCAAGCTTACTAATAAACCACAGCAATCGCCAAAGTTTCTACCACTTCCACACGGGCAAGGAGCCTTCTTACTAATACCCTCTGTCATAAGGACCTCAGTGTAAAATCTAGCGCATATTCAATAATTCGTTTTTTGGTATTGTTAAAGTTGGTATTTTTAATTTCATGTATCGTTTTTAATAGTGTTTTTAAACCTAGCGAATCCGCTAAAAGTTCTTTAGGTACTCTTTTTTCTATCTTATTTAACAACTCAATATTTCGTTTTCTTTGGAACCAAGGACAATCTTTATCTTCCCAATACTCNNTACTTCATCACCTTTCTTCATTTCCATAATAAATTTCCAGATTGTGTTTGCTGCTATATTGGCTTCCATTGGCTTTGTATATAAAGAATTCATATATTGTCGTAATTGGTTCAAATTGTTACTGCTATCTGCAGTACCGAGGCTCCATCCAATCGCTATGACCTTATTACCTCTATTTTCTTTTTCATCGATGAAATTCTTCCAATTGTTTTCGTACTCTTTTCGACCATCTAAATCTCTTTTTGGCTTAATAACCCAACAATTCACCATAAACACACCTTCCAGGATTAAGTTTGTTATTATATGAAAGAAGGCATCCAGCTTTCACCGGACGCCTTTAACTTGTTTAGTGTATTACCACTGCACAATCATCACTTTTCAATGATTTAGCTTCGAAAATTTATCACCACTGAACAAACATCGGCATCACAACATGCAAATAATTATCGCTACCCACCGGCTTGATCACGCCGGGGCTGGAGGGATTGGTCGTTTCCAGTGTCACTTTCTGCTCTTTTACTACTGCTAGCACATCGGTCAGATATTTGCCGTTGAAAGCGATTTTCGCTTCCTGTCCTTCTACCGCTGCGTCGATCTCACCGATGTCCTCACCCAGTTCCTCGGATTTGGAGGAGATCACGATCTTGCCGGGAGCCAGTTCGCCGCCCGGGGTCATGATCAGGCGTACGATACCGCTGCCGTCGCGGGCAAAGATCGAGGCCATTTTACAAGCACGCAGGAAATCAGCCACCGTCATGGTGGCGCGTCCGGCAAAGTTCTGCGGGATCAATTGCGAATACTTGGGGAACGTCCCCTGTACCAGTTGCGAAACCAGCTGTGTCTTTTTCAGGTGGAACAGTACCTGGCTCTTATTCGGATTAACGGTAATATCGACGGTTTCTTCATCATCGGCGATCAGCCGGTTCAATTCATTCAATGTTCTGGCCGGGATGATCACCTCGGCTTTCTCTTTAACTGCCGTAGAGAGCGGCATGCGGTAAACGGCCAGCCGGAAACCGTCCGCAGCAGCCAATGTGACAATGTTGCCTTCGAACTGTGCGTCCACACCGGTCAGCACCGGGCGGGATTCTTCGGTCGCGGCGGCAAATACTACCTGGTTGACGGCCTGTCTCAATGTCGCGGTGTCTACTTTGGTTTTGATCCCTTCGTCCACCTTGGGAATCGGCGGGAAGTCGGCGGCATCGACACCGCTGATGCGTGCTTCAAAGCGGGCGCAGCGTAATTCCAGCGTTTTGCCGACCAGTTTCATGTCGACTTTTTCGCCGGCCGGTAAGGAATTGACAAATTCTGTCAATAAGCGGGCGGGGACGGTTATTGAGCCTTCTTCTTCAACCTTGGCGCCGATCCAATGGCTGATCGCCATTTCCAGGTTGGTGGCAGCTAATTTTAAACGTGACTCATCGGTCGCTAACAATACATTATTAGTAATTGGCAGCGTGGTGCGGGTAGCGACCGCTCTCCCGACAATGCCAAGTCCTTTACTGAGATTCTCCTGCAAACATGATAATTTCATCGTTAAATTCCCCCTAACATAGTGTCAGTAGTAAGCAAGTATATAACAATTACAGATTATGTACAAGATGTGTCGGACTAAGCTTTACCGGTGTTTTCTAAGGCCATTTTCTCCAGCAACAGCCGTGCTTTCTGCGCCGCCCGCCCCCGGTGACTGACCCGGTTTTTTATCTCGATCGGCAGCTCCGCCATCGTTTTACCGTACTTTGGAAAACAGAATATCGGGTCGTAACCGAAGCCGTTTTTTCCGCACGGCTCAAAAGCGATCACTCCCTTGCATTCCCCGGTGCAATATTCTACTTTGCCGTCCGGTTGCGCCAGCGCGATCACACAATAATAACGTCCGCTGCGTTTTTCTTTCGGCACATCTTTGATTTTATCCAGTAGAAAATTCACGCGTTCGGCATCTGTCGCTTTTTCTCCGGCGTAGCGGGCGGAGATAACGCCAGGCTCTCCATTCAATGCGTCTACTTCGATGCCGGAATCGTCGGCCAATGTCAGTAATCCGCTTGCTTTGGCGAAAGCGCAGGCTTTGAGTCGGGCATTTTCTTCATAAGTGGCGCCGGTTTCCGCCACATCCATCACGATATTCAATTCTTTCGGTGTCACAACGTCGAACGGAATACCATGCAGCAGACTGTAATATTCTTTCACCTTTCCGGCATTATTGGTCGCGAGCAGTAGTTTCAGATGCACTTTAAACCTCATCAATAAAAATAATCAGCGGGTCTAAACCCGCCTGTTGAAATCAGAGCTTTTAATCGATTATACNNGCCTGTGAATCGGATTTATCATAATTTTGTAAATTTAGATATTATAATCTATTTGGTACTTGAATTTTGGATATTGGATTTTGCCCTTGTAGTTTGCAGCTTTCATCCCGCTGATGTTAAAATTTGAATCAATAACAAAGCGTTCAGTATAAGGAGCTTCACATGATTCTGCGTAAGATGGAACTCGGTGATTTTGGTGCTAACTGCTATCTGGTCGGTGACGAAGATACTAAAGAAGGGATGATTATCGACCCCGGCGCCGACGGCGGTTCAATCATGAAGCAGGTCAAAGTGCTCGGACTGAACATCAAAATTATTGTGTTAACCCATAGCCATATTGACCATGTCGGTGGTTTGGCCGATGTAAAAAAAGCTACCGGTGCAGTCATTGCCATCCATGAAAATGAAGCCCCGTTCCTGCTTAAACAACCCCGACTCATGGAGTTTATGCCCCCGACTCCGCCTTCACCCCCCGCAGACAGACTCCTCAAGGACGGCGATGTGATAACGGTCGGGAAGTTAAAATTCAAGGTATTACATACCCCCGGGCATACCTCCGGCGGCATTTGTTTACTTGGCGACGGCATAGTCTTTACCGGCGATACCCTGTTCAATTATAGTATCGGCCGCGCGGATTTCCCCGGCTCCGATTATGATCAGGAAATGAACAGCATCCGTTCCAAATTAATGACACTCCCGGATGAAACCAAAGTCTACCCCGGCCACGGTCCGGCCACTACTATCGGCGCCGAACGCAAAGGTAATCCCTTTATTAATGGCACCGCGTTTTAAATTAGCGGAAGATTAGTTCTCTTTGCGTCCTTTAGCGACGAAATACTTCTGTCGACTTTCGCCTGTCCATTTTTTTCCTCTTTCGCCTTTCAACATAAAACAAATTGCAGTGCTATAATGATGTCAGAAACTGGACACGAGGTGTATATGCATGAAGCACTGCTTTCTGAAAGACTTTCCGCATCCGTAGTCCGCTGCAATATCTGCCAGTGGCGCTGTATCATACAACTGGAAAAAACCGGCGTCTGCGGCATGTATCAGAATATCAATGGCGTTTTATTTAATCTCAATTACGGCATGGCCTCTTCGGTCGCTGTTGATCCCATCGAGAAAAAGCCCCTGTTCCATTTTCATCCCGGCACACAGGTTTTCTCACTCGGCAGCTGGGGCTGCAATTTTCACTGCCAGGATTGTCAGAACTGGCAAATCTCGATGGTGAAGGATATCCTTAAAGGCTCCACGGAAATCCCGCCGCAAAACGCGATTAACCTGGCTGAAAGCTATAAATGCGCCGGTATCGCCTGGACTTACAATGAGCCTTCCATGTGGTTTGAATACACGCTGGACAGCGCGAAGCTGGCGAAAAAGAACAACCTGTATACGGTTTATGTGACGAACGGTTACCTCACCCCGGAGGCGCTGGATTTAATCGGGCCTTATCTGGATGCCTGGCGCGTGGACATCAAGGGTTTCTCCGATGAACTCTATCAAAATCTGGCAAAAATTTCTAACTGGCGCGGTATCCTCGAAGTGGCACAGCGCGCTAAGAAAAAATGGCACATGCATGTGGAAGTCGTCACCAATATTATTCCTACAATGAACGATGATGACGCCCAGTTAACTGGAATTGCCGGCTGGATTGCCAAAGAACTCGGCGAACAGACTCCCTGGCACGTTACCCGGTTTCACCCCAATTACCATGCCGTTGATCTACCGGTAACACCTCTCGCGACGCTGGAACGTGCTTACGAAATCGGCCGCAAAGCCGGGCTGAAATTTATCTACCTCGGGAATGTGCCCGGCCATTTCAGCGAGAACACCGTTTGCTGTAATTGCGGCAAACCGGTGGTTGAACGGCAAGGTTACCAGACTCGGGTGTGCGGGCTAAACAACTCCCTTTGTAAATTCTGCGGCGCCGACCTGAATTTCAAATTTGAAGGAGGAGGACAACAATGACGATTAGAGAACCGGCGGTCTCCGGGCAATTCTACCCCGCTTCGCCCGAAGAACTGAAAACAATGATTCGCGGAATGATTGATGAGAAGGCCGTTAAAGAAGATATCATCGGTTACTATGCTCCCCACGCGGGTTATATATACTCCGGCCCGGTGGTCGGAGCAACGGTTTCCCGCGTTAATTTTAAAGATACCTGCGTGATCCTGGGCCCCAGCCATACTGGCACGGGCGCGCCTTTTAGTATCCTGACCGACGGTGCCTGGCGCACGCCGCTGGGTGATGTTCAGGTGGACACAGAGCTGGGCAAAGCCATTCTGGCCAATTCCACTCATCTCAAAGAAGACCGCGCCTCCCATTTACAGGAACACTCCATCGAGTTGCAATTGCCTTTCATCCAGTATTGCAAGCCGGATATCAAATTTGTGCCGATTGTCCTGTCCCACACTAACGCCGCGATTTACCGCAGTATCGGTATCGCCATCGCCAAAGCAATCAAAGACACCGGCAAAGAAGTGGTTATTGTCGCTTCCGGGGACATGAACCATTACGAATCTCAAAAAGTCACGCATACTAAAGACCGCCAGGCCATTGAATCCATCTTGAAATTGGAACCGGTCGAATTATTACAGCGCGTCCATGATTTTAATATTTCGATGTGCGGCTATGGCACCGCTGCCTGCCTGATTTACGCTGCCAAAGAATTCGGCACCGTGAAAACCGAATTGGTCAAATACCAGACCAGCGGCGATGTAACAGGGGATCTTGGCGCGGTCGTTGGCTATGCCGGTATTATTTTTAAAGGGGTTAAAGAATCCGCCCCGGTCAGACTGGCAAGGGAGACCGTCGAGGGTTTTATCTCCCGCGGCGAAGTTCCCCATCCTAAAAATATTCCCTCGGAAATGAAGGGCAAAGCCGGCGTTTTTGTTTCTTTACATAAACATGATGAGTTACGCGGCTGCATCGGCACCATCGAACCGACCGAACCTAATATCGCCCAGGAAGTTATCCGCAATGCGGTTGCGGCGTCTACCGGCGACCCCCGTTTCAATCAGGTCACTGCCGCCGAATTGCCGGAATTGGAATACAGCGTCGATATCCTGACGGAGCCGGAAGAGATAAAAAGCGAAAAGGACCTCGACCCGAAAAAATACGGTGCGATCGTGGAATCCGGCTGGCGCCGCGGACTTTTACTGCCCGATCTAGAGGGTGTGGACACCGTCGCGCGGCAATTGGAAATCTGCCGCATGAAAGCCGGTATCGGCCCCAAAGAACCCGTCAAACTCTACCGTTTCGAAGTAAAAAGATACAAATAGGTTGTTGGAATCTGAGGCGACGGTGGTCTCGATATGATGGAAGCTAAGGCTGTCTGAAATCTTTTAGATTGTCATTCCCGTAGTCTCCCTCCCTCTCAGGGAGGGATTTAGGGAGAGTGATAATTTCAATATTCGCTAGTCCCCTTTAGTGAGAGGTTAGGAGGGATTTATCTGTTTTTCACGCTTTCTGTTTGTAGTATTTACTTTGTCAGGAGTCTGGTTCTGGTATAAATGAACCCTTAAAAATAGTACAATATACTCAAAACTCATTACTGGTCACTAAAAACTAAACACTAAAAGCTAAATGCGCATAGCTGACAGCTTTATTCAAGGAGATCCAAGCATGTTCAAAGACCTCGTCTTAAAATGCCGCAGTTATCGCCGTTTCTATCAGGATGTCGCCGTGGATAAGGCCACCCTGCGGGAACTGGTCGACCTGGCACGCTTGTCTGCTTCCGGTGTCAACCGGCAGCCGCTGAAATACCTCATCTCCAGTTCGAAGGAAAATAATGCCCTGATTTTCTCCACACTGCATTGGGCAGGCACCCTCAAGACCTGGCCCGGCCCTTCTGAAGGTGAACGACCGGCAGGCTACATTATTATTCTCGGTGATAAAGAGGTCGGCGCCGGTTTTGGTCTCGATCCGGGTATCGCGGCCCAGACCATTCTGCTTGGCGCAGTCGAAAAAGGTCTCGGCGGTTGTATGCTCGGCGCGGTGGAGAAAGAACAGCTCCGTCAGTTGCTGAAGATTCCGCCCCGGTATGAAGTTACGCTCGTTGTTGCCCTTGGCAAACCGAACGAGAAAATTATCCTGGAAACCCTGCAGCCCGGCGATAGTTACGATTATTGGCGTGATAAAGACGGCGGCCACCATGTCCCCAAACGCCAACTCAAAGACATTATTATAGCCGAGCTGTAGAGTAGACTACATCTCAGCGAAAGCCGGAATCCATTTTAATTTAGCTACATTTTGAGGAGAATTTCACAACATCCCATGGACATGTTCGAAAAACAGTTTGAGGAACAGAAGAAAAAGGAAGCCCCGCTGGCCGCCCGTATGCGTCCGACTACGCTCAAGGAATTTGTCGGGCAGGAGCATATTGTCGGTGAAGGCCGTGTGCTTAGAAAAGCCATCGAATCCGGTCAGCTCCCGTCGATGATCCTGTGGGGACCGCCCGGCAGCGGTAAGACTACCCTGGCTTCCATTATTGCCAATACTACCGCTTCCCATTTTAGTTCGGTCAGCGCTGTCACCGCCGGCGTCGCCGATCTGCGCCGCATTATCGAGGAAGCGCGGGAACGCCGCAAATTGTATCAGATAAAAACCATCCTCTTCATCGATGAAATTCACCGTTTCAATAAATCCCAGCAGGATGCTGTTTTGCCGTACGTCGAAGACGGCACGATTACCCTGATCGGAGCGACCACCGAAAATCCGTCGTTTGAGGTAAACGCGCCATTATTGTCGCGTGCACGGGTTTTTACGCTCAAACCGTTGACCGAAGACGAAATCAAACTGATCATTCAACGGGCGCTGCAGGACAAAGAAAATGGCATCGGTAATATTCAGGTGGAAATTGCCGAAGACGCCCTCAAACAGTTGATCGCCGTTTCCAATAGCGATGCACGCACTGCGCTAAATGCCCTCGAATTGGCAGCGCTGACCACACCACCGGATGAGCAAGGTTTGCGGCATATTATACTCTCGGTAATTGAGGATGCACTGCAGCACCGTTCTTTGTTGTACGACCGTGCCGGTGAGCAGCACTATGATCTGATTTCTGCTTTGCATAAGTCTTTGCGTGATTCAGATCCGGACGGGACGCTGTATTGGCTGGCGCGTATGCTGGAAGCCGGAGAAGACCCGCTGTTCATCGCCCGTCGTCTTGTCCGCGCCGCTTCGGAGGACATCGGTATGGCCGACCCTCAAGCGCTGGTGGTGGCGATGGCCGCGCAGCAGGCAGTGCATTTCATTGGCGTGCCGGAAGGCAACCTGGCCCTGGCGGAAGCCGCGGTCTATCTGGCAGTTGCGCCGAAGAGCAATTCTCTCTATACGGCTTATTCGGGCATTCAGCATGAGGTCAAAAGCGGCAAAAACGAACCTGTACCGCTGCATCTGCGTAATGCCGTCACCAAACTGATGAAAGATAACGGTTACGGCAATGGCTACAAGTATGCCCATAATTTCCCCGGTCATGTCGTCGACCAGCAGCACCTGCCGGATTCCTTGAAGGATAATAAGTTTTATTTTCCCGGTGAACTTGGTTACGAAAAACAGGTCGCCGACCGGCTTAAAGCCTGGACTGCGCTGAAAAAAGCGAACAACAATATTAACAAGGAAAAAGGGAAATAATTCGGGCTGGACCGGATCCTTAATTGTCACTATCAGTCGAAATGAAGCAATTTCATGGTAGCGAAAAGTATTCAAATTTTCTCCGCAGTTTCCTGGCATAGCGCTACCACCTTCTCTTGATTTTTCGCTAACAATGATGCTAACTGAGAACTAGTACCTTCGATATATATCCAAATCCCCTGTTTGATTTCAAAAACTTACTGTGATTAATCCATTTGAAGCATAAATCGTTAACGATAAATATTTATCCTTATTAACAATAGTACTCTTGATTCACATTAGAATTAGCGTTATAATTGCTTATTAAGATAGGAGAATTCGGTTAGCGAATAACTCTTGTTTTAATAGAAAACACTCGTAAAAGGGAATAAAATCTGCGCCGTCAGTGCTATTATGCAATTCCGGCACAGTTTGAAAATATTATGAGTTGATGATTAAAAAGCCGGGTATGTATTGAGAGAAGTACGAAAACTCTATCTCGAAAGTTTCTCTCAATCCTTTCTTTTAAATGAAAGTTTTCACATAAGGGGAAAACCGTGTGTTTTAAGGCTGGAGGAATAGAATGGCAATTGACTTAAAAATAAAGAACGCCGCGAGTAAGGCCGCTATTTTCGAGATGCGGCGTGCCGGAATGCCGATGCGCGAAATCGCCGAAAAAATCGGCAGAAGTAAAGAGCGTGTCAGACAGATCCTGGTCAAAGGTCTTGGAACAACCGACCATGATTATCTGTCGACACTGCAGCTCTGCAGTCAGTCGGGATTACCGCGCAACCGGATCGTCGAATTGTACTTGGATGGCGTTATTTCTCCGGTCGCTAAATGGGATGCCGGCAACCGCGATTATCTTTTATGGCCGCCGGAAACCCTGGCTAAGATTACCGCTTATTATGAGAATCACCGTCTTTGTAAGGTTTGCCATAAACCGTTACCTAAAAATAGAATATTTTTCTGCTCCGACGAATGCCGTCATGAGCGCCATAAATACAAATATATGACGCCTGAGGAAAAGAAACGGGTGCTGGATAACATCCGGCGCTACCGTGAGAGACGCAAAGCTGTGGCCGAAGGGTCGCTGATGACAATATCGCGCTAAATTTCACCAACCGGTTAGCTCGAATGTCGCTAAAAAGAACCGCCTTAATCAGGCGGCTCTTTCATTTTTATTTACCCTGCTATTTAAGGAATGAGTAAGGCTAAGAATGGTTGTCATTACTTGCTTATTACAGCAAAATCACATCTCAATTCATATTTAATATTTCGATATTAAAATTTAAAACACTTCTTGCTTATTGAATATTGACACTTGATTTTTCTCACCACCGTATTCACAACGCCAACTGAATCACTTCTCCAACCTTTTCCTGTTGGCCATTTCCAGCGCCAGCACCGCTGATGAGTCGGTGATAATTCCGTCTGTCTCCCAGTCCAGGGCCGTCCGCAGGTCCAATACATTATTACAGTCCCAAACGATGACGGAGTAACCATGCGCGTGCAATTTCCGGATAAGTTCCGCGTCGGTGAAAGCCATCCGCGGCAGAATGATCCTGGCTTTGGTCTCCTCCATTAATGTCAAAGGATCGTTGTTAACCGATCCGGTCAGGATACCGCGCTGTATCTGCGGCGCAAAATCGGCCAGTTCCTTCACCAGATTGACGTTAAATGAGGTAATGAACAACTCATCCGGCTTCATGACCGTGTTCATTGTCTCGAGGAATAGATCGAGCGATTCTACCTGTTTCAATTCCAGCATTACCTTGATTCGGTTGTGGCATAGATTCAAAACCTCTTCCAGCGCAGGTATCTGGTAGTGCTCGGCGATTTTTACTTTACGTATCTCTGCCCAAGGTAAATAATTGATGTTTTTCCCGGCCAGCTCGTTATCGTGGAAAATCACGAACCTGTGATCGGCAGTTTCCTGCACATCGCATTCAATGCCGTCGATTTTCAGCTTGATCGCAGCGTAAAAAGCCTCCACGGTATTATCTGGAGCTTCTTTCGTAAATCCCCGGTGCGCAATATTCAACGTTTTGTACATTTTATATACTGAACAGTTTTATATCCTTTACGAGTATTGATTCAAGGAAGAGCAATTTTATCCAATAATCTATTGGTTTCTTTATAAGCTTGTGCCACTATTTGCGGTATCTGGCGGTAATCACCCCAGCGGAATTTTTTCATGCCCTCCAGTTGAAATATGTAATCGCTATTTGTAATCAGTTTCTTTTTAATATACTGGCTGCGGATGTCATCCACGATAGAAATCACCTCCAACAGGGTTTGCGGACTTCTTCCCCTGAACGTATCAGGCAAGTCAATGGCAATTACCGGCGCATCCTGTTTTGTGATACCGTCCAGCGGCAGTTCGCTATAAACCGTGCTGCTAACCAGTTCCATTTTTCCATATACCACGGGCGGTAAAATTCCGGGGAAAGCCATGCTTGCTTTGAGAATGCCCCTTAATTTACCTTTTTCAATTAAAACCAGCTCGGCGCGCTTGAGGTTGATCGCGGAGACCGCCAGCGGAATTTGAAGGTCGGAGAAAGACTTATCGCCAAAAAGTCTGGCAATTAGCGGCTCCACCGTTTCCCAGGAAAGTACGCCGTTACTATGAAAATTGGCGTGACAATATAAACGCTCTCTTAAAAAGTAAGAGAAATTATCCCGGCGCCGCTGGTGGCTCATTAATATGCCGGTCAGTTGTTCCAGTCCCCACAGTGCGCGGTTGTTCTCCACAAAAAACTGGGTGAATTCTTGTGTCAATAGTTCCGGGTCATCTCCCAGGGCGTATTGTGCGCTGATCGGTGCGGAGATACCTGCAGCGATAATTTTCTTGATTTTGACCCTATTTTTACGCATGGATTGCAGCACCCCGATACTGGCGATTCCTTTAATGCCCGTTCCTCCTAGCAAGAGTGTAATTGGTTCAGACATTATTTATCTCCAGTTTTTTCATCAACTGAGGTATGCTCTTTTTAACGCTGCTATATCCGCGTTCGATGGCGACTGCATGGTTTTCAAAATGAGTGGCATCGAATTTGGACATATCGATGTTTATGTGGAAATCAGACTCCGCGATCGCCCATTTATCCAGTTGCTTTTGTTTGATCGATTCGACGTAATAAATCAGATCGACGCCGTTCTGGTAATTTTTATCCGGCTTTTCCTCCAGTCCAATGGAAATAATGAAATCCGCTCCCTGGCGGCGGAGTTCCGGCACAGGGATATTTGCCAGTACGTAGCCGTCCACCAGCAGTTTTTTGCCCCTTGCCACAGGGGGAAAGATCCCGGGAATTGACGCCGAAGCCACCACCCCGTCAACTAATTTACCCTTTTTAATTACCACGGTTTTACCGGTCATGATATCCATCGTTACGGCGGAAAATGGGATTTTGGTATCTTCGAAGCGTGCTTCGTCAAACAAGATGCGCAGCGCTTTCAGATTGTTTTTGTGCGATTGAATGGATTTCCGCAATGCAGCCACGTCGCATATCGCTTCTGTCAGCCAGTCCTGCAGGAAAGACGGCCCCTCTTTTGAATGTTGAAATAAATTGAAATGATTGACATTGACCGCCGCCGTGGCTCGCTTGACAAGGGCGGTCATTTCATCGACATCCTGATACAAGGCGTACATACCGCCGATGATCGCGCCAATACTGGTGCCGTTGACAATATCGATTTTAATACCAGCTTTTGTCAACGCCTTAATTGCCCCGATATGCGCATAACCCCGGGAACCGCCGCCGCCCAGACATAATCCGATTTTCATCAGCTATTCCAACTCCCAGTCTTTATAGCCTTTTTTAATGATAGCCACATATTCCGGGGATGGTTTGGCTTCTTCTTCCTGCCTGGCTTTAACATAAGTCACAGCTTTTACCGCAACGTCATCTTCGTTGAAAACCATCACGTTGAGATGGGTGTAAGTGCCGGGATAATTTTCGAAACGGTCCAGCATCCTTAGCTCCTGCTCTGAAACTTCGTAGACTGCGCCCGCCACCTTCGCGCCTTTGAAGGGTATGATATTAGCTTTCCCGCCGTGCCATTCCCGCGCCCAGCCGGTGAAGATCAGCTTGTAATTCGGCAGGACGGCGCTGAATTTGGGTTTGGCGTTCGGGCAGCGCTGCCGCATCTGCTCTCGGCTCAGGTTGGAGGCATAAGCAAAATAATCCATAGTTCCCTCCCTCGAGGATAATAGCCAATATTATACAGCAAAGGAAATAATTATGTCGGAACGGTTGAAGCCGGTTCGAAGTAGTCATTTCGCCAAAGATGTTTCCTGGAGTCTTGTAAATCGTAACCATTGCCAGACCTTTCCCGGCAATCCCTGTCGTTCGTACTCGCAATTATTAACATGGTGCTTCTTGGTTCTTATGATTTGGAATTTCCTGGAATCTTGAATATTGAAGCTTGGTTACTAAACACTGATAGTTGACTGCTGAACGCTGAGGACTCGTCAAGGTTGCCTATTAGCCTTATTATCAGTTATACTTAAAGCTGAAACAATAGCGCTTCCACGGAGGATTGAAACGTGCTGAAGACACATTACTGTGGTGAATTAAATAAAAGTCTCCAAGGTAAACAAGTCACTCTGGCAGGCTGGGTTGACCGCCGCCGCGATCACGGCGAGTTGATCTTCATCGATTTGCGGGACCGTACCGGCATCGCTCAGGTGGTTTTCAATCCCCAGATCTCTAAGCAATGTCATGAGATTGCCGGACAGGTGCGCAACGAGTTCGTGTTGAAAGTAACCGGCGAGGTGGCGCTGAGACCGTCCGGAACCGAAAATCTCAAATTACCCAGCGGTGAAATCGAGGTTATTGTCCGTGAAGTGGAAATTCTCAATGCCTCCAAAACGCCGCCTTTCTATATCAATGAAGACTCTGAGGTAGATGAAAATGTCCGCCTTAAATACCGCTATCTGGACCTGCGGCGGCAGCGGATGCTGAATAATATTATCTTGCGCGATAAAGTAGTTCAATTCTTCCGTGATTTCCTGCATAAAAAAGGTTTCCTGGAGATTGAAACTCCGATATTAATCAAGAGTACCCCGGAAGGCGCGCGCGATTACCTGGTTCCGAGCCGCCTTTATCCCGGCAGTTTTTACGCGCTGCCGCAATCACCCCAGCAGCTGAAACAACTGCTGATGATCGCCGGAATGGAAAAGTATTTCCAGATTGCCAAGTGCTTCCGCGACGAAGACAGCCGTGCCGACCGGCAGCCGGAGCACACGCAACTGGATATCGAGATGAGTTTTGTCGAAGAAGAAGATATCCTGAAGCTGATGGAAGAACTGTTCACCAAAATGGTGGAGACGGTTAAACCGGAAAAGCGGGTGATTACTCCTTTCCCGCGTCTAAGTTACAAAGAGGCGATGGAAGATTACGGTTCGGATAAGCCCGACCTGCGTTTTGAGATGAAGATGCATGACCTGACGGATATCGCAGGGAAAACGCAGTTCGCTGTTTTCCAGAAGGTTATCGCCGACGGCGGCAGCGTTAAAGGTGTTTGCGCCGGCGGCTGTGCTAATTACACCCGGACGCAGTTGGAAGAATTAAATAAATTTGTGCAGAGTTATGGCGCCGGCGGGCTGTTGACATTTGCTCTGGGCGGCGGCGGTGATATCGAGCACCTGACTTTGGACATGGTAAAGTCGGTTGCAGCCAAATATATGACTTTGGAACAGATTCAGGAAATAGCGCGGCGTTGCGGCGCCAAACCGGGTGATTTAATTCTGGCGGTGGCCGGTAAAACGAAAGTAGTGAACAAAGCCCTGGGCGAACTGCGCAAAGAAATGGGAACCCGCTTGGGCCTGGCCGACCCGAATCTGCTGGCGTTTGCCTTTATCCTGAATTTTCCCCTGTTTGCCTGGAGCGAAGAAAACAAGAAGTGGGAGCCGGAACATCATCCTTTTGTCGAACCATGGGATGAAGATAAACCGATTCTGGAAAAGGACCCGGGTAAAGTCCGCGCTCATTGTTACGATATCGTGTGTAACGGCTATGAACTGGCGAGCGGCAGCATCCGTATCCATAATCCCGAACTCCAGCGCCGGATTTTCCGTTTCCTGGGTTATAAAGATGAGGAAGTGCAGGAGAAATTCGGCGGTTTCCTCGATGCCTTTGAATACGGTGCACCGCCCCACGGCGGTATTGCCCCCGGCATTGACCGTATCATGATGATATTGTCCGGTTCGCCAACTATCCGCGACGTGATGGCATTCCCCAAGAATCAAAATGCCGTGGATATGATGCTGGAAGCCCCTTCGCCGGTCAGGAAAGAGCAGTTGAAAGAGTTGCATATACGTCTAAGCGACGATTAAATTTATACCCGGAGAGAAGATTGAAAGTTACTAACGAGAAAACAGAAAACCGTCAGGCATATTTAAAGATCGAGGTCGATCCCCCCGAAGTGGAGACCGCGACTGAGAAAGCTTACCACCGGTTGGTTAAGCGCGTGAATATTCCCGGATTCCGCCGCGGAAATGCGCCTCGACCCGTGTTTGAGCGCCATTTCGGGAAACATGAACTGTTTCACGAAATGCTGGATGACCTTGTTCCTGATGTATATAAAAAGGCCGTCAAAGAGCAGGCTCTGGAGCCGGTCGCTGAACCGCAACTTGAGCTGGAAAGTGAAGAACCTGTCGTCCTGAAAGTTATCGTGCCGCTGAAACCGGTTGTGAATGTCGGCGATTATAAGACTATTGACTTGAAGCCGAATCCCATCGAAGTCACCGATGAAATGATCAATTCCGTTGTTGACCAGTTGCGCCATCAGCATGCTACATGGGAACCGGTAGAACGCGCTGTTGAATTCAACGATCTCGTGACTATTGATGTCGCAAGCACCATAAAAGAAGAACCTTTTATTAATCAGAAAGGCGTGCAGTACCAGGTTGCCGAAAAGTCGATATCTCCGGCTCCCGGATTCTCCGAGCAATTGGTCGGTGTGAAAAAGGGCGAGGAAAAAGAATTTAAAATTGAGTATCCCGCTGACTATCCGCAAAAAGAGGTTCAGGGCAAAGAGGCCTCATTTAAAGTAAAATTAATTGAGATCAAAGCCGAAAAATTACCGGAAGTCAATGATGAATTTGCCAAACAGGTTGCTGCCGATATCACCACCGTTGATGCCATGCGCCAGAAAATTTCCGACGACCTTAAAAAGCGAGTCGGGGACAGATGTAAGCGGGACTTCGAAGACCGAGTCATCGAAGCCGCCACGGCAATGAGCCAGGTGGAATTCCCTCCGGTGCTGGTAGACATGGAAGTAGAGCGTTCGCTGGAGCGTAGTCTGCGCTACATTCAGAATTCCGGTCAGAACATCGATGAATATTTAAAGAGCATCAACAAGACTGTCGACCAGTTGCGGGAAGAATTGAGACCATCATCTACCAAACGCGTCGCGGAATCGCTGGTTGTCGGCAAGATCGCGGAACTGGAAAAAGTTACCGTCGACCACGCGGAAATTCATGCCGAGATCGAAGAAATGGTACAGACTTCTTCCGGCGATAAAGAAGAACTCCGGAAAGCCTTGGAGTCACAGCATAACCACGAGTCAATCGAAGATACATTAGTTGCCCGCAAGACAATTCAAAAATTAACAGAAATCTCGCAGAGTGAGAAAGAAACGAAGAAGGAGGCTTAAAAATGAACATGGATCCCATGGACGTTATCCCGATGGTTATTGAGACCGGCGCAAGAGGCGAGCGCGCCTTTGACATCTATTCCTTGCTATTACGGGAAAGGATCATCTTTCTGGGAACACCGATCAACGACCAGATCGCGAATCTGGTTATCGCTCAACTTCTCTTCCTCGATCGGGAAGACCCGGACAAGGATATCAATTTATATATTCACAGCCCCGGCGGCGTAATCAGCGCCGGCCTGGCCATTTACGATACGATGCAGTTGATCAGACCGGAGGTCTCCACCATCTGTGTCGGTATGGCCGCCAGCATGGCCACTGTTTTACTGTGCTCCGGCGCCAGGGGCAAACGCTATGCTTTACCCAACGCCACTATCCACATGCACCAGGCTATGGGTGGTGCTCAGGGCCAGGCTGCAGATGTCGCTATCGCCGCGCGTGAAATCATGCGCTTACAGGAATTGATTAGCGATATTTTCGTAAAACAGACAGGGCAACCCAGAGAAAAAATTGTTCATGACCTTGACCGCGATTACTATATGACTGCACAGCAGGCAATGGAATACAAATTGATCGATGAAATCCTGGTCAAACCCACCCCCGCGCCTAAAACCAAGAAATAATATGCAACCCATACCGGCGAAAGCCGGTATCCAGGAACTCACTTGCTAAAGAAGGGAGTCACTTCAACACGACTCCCTTCTTCTTTATTTGTAGCACAGGCGTCCCTGACTAGGGTCTGAGGTTGTCCTAAAATGACTATTTTGAATTATTTATATTGATTCCTCCCGCACTTCCTTTTGGAAATTGCTAGAAGTGTGGGATCGATGACGATCAGGNNGCTTGACCCGACAATCCAGGTAATTTCGGACAGCTTCATTAGAGGAGAATGAAGCTGCCATTCAAACAGGTATGAAGAATATTGGACTTGACAACCACTAGACCATTTGTGCTAATATTAGAACATATGTACGCTATGTCCCGCCAAAAGGGACAAAAATCAATACAAACAGGAGCGTAAAATGGAAAAACTGATTTCGTATTGTGGACTTGTCTGTAGTGACTGCGGTGCTTATCTGGCAACTAAAAAAAATGATAATGACCTCAGAAAGAAACAAGCCGAAGAATGGTCCAAGGAGTTTGGCTCCCGGATCAAACCCGAAGACATTAATTGTCACGGCTGCACTACAAAAGGCAAGATGGTTTTTAATTATTGCGACGTGTGCGAAATCCGTAAATGCGGTCAGGAAAAACAGGTCAAGAATTGCGCTTATTGCGCTGATTATTCGTGCGAAAAACTCGATAAATTTTTCGACATGGCGCCTGGGGCCAAAGCCACGCTCGAAGAAATCAAAAAAAGGAAATAGTAGCACAAGCGTCCCTGCCTGTGAAATATTAGGACAATCTTTGTTGTCGCCGGATTTGCCTCATGCGGATGGTAATCTCATGGTGGGGGGAGGTGTAAACCTCCCGGAGTTTACCGTCCGCCTGAGGCTTATTTGTAATCTCGGAGCGAACGACTTTAAGTGGTTAGTCCTCTTTAAGTCTTCAACGAAATACTTTCAACCGCAGTTGAAATGCACGCCCCTTGTGGCTGGAGGCCGTAGCCGAAGGTACTTTACGGAGTAATTCGGAGTAAATACAGAGAGTTAGAGAGAGAGGGGGATCCTTCCTAAAGCGCTTTCTTGATCTTTGCCAGTGTGCTGTTCACCCGCACCAGCGGACTGGCGCGCTTACCGTCGATCGTCGCTTTGCGTAGCGCGTTCAGAAACTCCATCGGGCTGTTAAAATCTTCCAGTTCTACTGCCACATTACCGATTTCCCCGATGGTATGTGAATCACTGCCGCCAACACCGGGCAAATTATGTTCTCTAGCGAAAAGTTGCGCCTTAATGTTGATCTGATTGGAAATACAGCGGGAATTAAATACCTCGATCAAGTCGATCTGCGTGGCAAGCCGGTTGAATTCCTGCGCGTTTAAACGCAGTCCCCGCACCGGGTCAAAAGGGTGAGGGATGGATACCAGACCGCCCTGTTCCTTGATGGCCGCGATTGCCTGTTCTAATGGAATCCCGCTGGCAATGCGCTCCTTCAGAAACATCCCCATCACCTCGCCGCTGAAAGTCAGCACTTCCTCTGCGACAATCACTTTAAACGGGGCGATTCTTTGCATCAGCAAACCACCTTCGACCGCATCGTGGTCGGCGATGGCAACGCAGTTGATCCCCATTTTTTGGCAGCGTTTGATGATATCTTCAGGTTCATTCACGCTGTCCATTGAATATTTTGAATGGATATGAAAATCAGCTTTTAACAATTCTCTTATTCCTCGATCTGTAATTACTGGTATTCCGCGTCCTGTATTTATTAATACACTTGAACACACCCAATATTACCCATAATTCCTGTAGTTACACAGGTAAAAGATACAGAGGCTAATGTGATTTTATCACAATCTCCCCCGGAACTTCATCTTGAGTCTTGTTGAATTAACAATTCTCCTCTTTTTTAAGACTATCCGAAATCTATTGCGATGTTAAATCAAGCCCATTCCCCCTTTTACGCGAAGGAAAATTTTTCAAAGTTATTTAAATAGTTGTGGAAAAGGGATAGACAAAATGAACGCTTTTGTTCAATTAATATTTAAAACTGAAAGCTGAATGCTGATGGCGGAAAGCTAATTTAGAACTTCAGCTTTTTAGCGTTTGATAACAACTGCACCTTGCCGTTAACCAGCATTGCCAGGTCTTCGATGCGCACCCCGCCCCATTCCGGCAGATAAATCCCCGGTTCGATGCTGAAGACCATGCCGTTAGCCAGCACATCGCTGGACAGATAACTCAGACGCGGCGCCGGGTCGTGTACATCAAGTCCCACCCCGTGTCCCAGTCCGTGCCCGAACATATTGCTGTAACCGGCATCTTTGATGACATTCCTTGCCAGACTGTCAGCCTCGATGCCGGACATCCCTGCTTGAATCCCGTCGATTGCCGCTTCCTGTGCCCGCTGCACGATATTGTAGATTTTTATAAATGTTGCGTCCGGTTTCCCCAGGCAAACCGTGCGTGTCAAGTCGCTGCAGTATCCTTCAAAATCCGCGCCCATGTCGATTACGATCGGTTCGTGCAAAGCAACCGGACGGTCGGATGGTTGCGCGTGCGGCAAAGCACCGTTCTGTCCCGCGCCCACAATTATTTCAAAAGGAACCGCCCTGCTGCCGTTTTCCCTCATGTGCTTTTCCAGCGCCCACGCAATTTCTTTCTCCGTCATCCCCGGTTTCATTTTGTCGGTAACATAATTAAATGCGCGGTCGCCGATCTCCGCGGCCTTGCGAATCAGCGCAATTTCTTCCGGTTCTTTAATACTGCGCAGATTCTCCACCACATTTTCCAGTGGTTTTAACGATAACGGCAGTTTTTGTCCGGTAATAATTTCGTTGATCTGTTGATATTGCGTGAAGGTGGTGGCGCCTGATTCAAATCCCACTTGGCGGATATTCAAACCGTCGAACAGTTTGGGAAACCACTCGGACATTTTTCCTTTAATTTCGAATAATGTGAAATCCGGTGTTTGTCTTTTTACCTGTTGGACATAGCGGAAATCTGTGGCAATAATTGTTTCTTTCGCGGTGATCAACAGCCATCCATCCGAGCCGTTAAACCTCGATAGGTAAAATCGGTTTTTCGGTTGCGATATTAATATCGCGTCCACTTCGTTCTTAACTAATTCCTGACGTAATTTTGCCAGTCTGTCTTTGATCATTTTTCGTTTCCATTCTCTATTGTTTCTTTTGCCAGTGGATGCGCTGCCATGTATACTTTTTTCGCCTGTGTCTGGCTGACATGTGTGTAAATCTGGGTAGTAGTCAGGCTGGCATGTCCCAGCAGCTCCTGTACCACCCGCAGGTCGGCGCCGCCGTCCAGCAGGTGTGTAGCGAACGTATGACGGATAGTATGCGGGTGCACTCTCTTGGTGATGCCGCTTTGTGCGGCGTATTGTTTGACGATTTTCTGGATGCGCCGTTCGATCAGCTGCTTGCCGTAGCGGTTGATAAAAACTGCGTCTGTTTTCTTTTTCCCCAGCAGCTTGTGCCGTCCTTCTTTCAGATAAACGGCAATCGCTTCTTCGGCGGGTTTTCCCATTAATACCAGCCGCTCCTTCGATCCTTTGCCGATGACCCTGATTTCCCGTGTCTCCATGTCGATTTGCCCGATTGTCAGGTGCGCCAGTTCACTGACCCGCAATCCGGAGGCGTACAGTAATTCCAATATCGCCCGGTCGCGTTGACCTATTGGTGTGGAAACATCCGGTGTCATCAGAAACCTGTTTACTTCATCGGCTGTCAGATAGGTGGGAAGCTTTTTGTCCTGCTTGGGCGAGGAGATTTTTTCCAGCGGGTTTTCGACAATCCACCCTTCTTTCTGCAGATACACATACAGCGACCGGATGGCGGATAATTTACAGGTGATGCTGGATTTGGCCACGCGCTGATCCATCAGCGACATGATATAATCACGGAGCGTTTGCCTGTTAACCTTGTCCAGCGAGTCAATATTTTTGCTCAGCAGAAAAGGGAAAAACCCTTTTTGTGTACCGCGGGTGGGGTTGCCTAACAATGCACTGGAATACGTGCGGATCGTGTAATCCGAGGCGTTTTTCCCCACCCTCAGATAATCGACGTATTTATTAAAATCAAAACCTGTACTTTTGACCGGTTGCATCTGTTGCATCCTGTGTTGGTTTTCCCCCCCATGGAGGGAGAGAATTAGGGTGAGGGGGTTCCTTATTTTCTTTCTGTCTTTGTTGTAAAATCCGCCTCAGGCGGAAATCAATTTCAGGGTATTGGGTCTATTTATCCTGTGTTAATAGCTTCCCTGAGCATAGGTACTCTCTCTTTCGCAAAAGGCCGGAGGTCACAGGCTTGTCCGCGGGAGAGGGAAGGAGGGATTTTCCTTTTCCCTGGACTTACAATTGTTATCCCTCTGCTACCGCCAATGCCGGCTTCGCTTCCTCTTTGGTTTCCTCCGGTGCGCTCCTGTAATTACACTTGGTGCACTTTGCTTTGCCTTCTTTATATTCCACCAACAGGCCGCCGCAAGCGGGGCACGGCTGCGGTAACGGCTTGGCATTTGCCGCGAAGGTGCACTTCGGATAAGCGCTGCATCCATAAAATATCTGTCTCTTTTTATTGAACCGCTGGATCAATTCAGCCCCGCATTCCGGGCATTTGACGCCGGTTTTGATCTGGTAAGAACGGGTTGTCTTACATTCCGGATAGCCGGTGCAGGCCAGAAATTTCCCGAAACGTCCGATTTTAATCGCCATCGGTTTTCCGCATTTATCACATTTCTCATCGGTCAGTTCAACCGGTGTTTCTACCTTTACAATATCCGCTGAGGCCTTCTTCAGGTCGGCTTCAAACGGTGTGTAAAATTCTTTCACGACATCTCCCCAGACCTTCTTGTTCCGGGCGATTTCATCGAGGTCGTCTTCCATGTGTGCCGTGAAATCGATGTCAACAATATCTCCGAAGTTTTGAATTAAAAGATCGGTGACCGTCATCCCCAGTTCGGTCGGTTTAAAAATACCGCTGGTCTTGGTGACATATTCCCGCCCTTTGATCGCCAGCATGATCGAAGCATATGTACTCGGACGCCCGATGCCGCGTTCTTCCAGCATGCGAATGAGGCTGGCCTCGGTGAAGCGCGACGGCGGTTGCGTGAAACGCTGTTCCGAAAAAAGCTCGATCAGTTTCAGCAGCTTGCCCTTATCCAGCGGCGGTAACGGTTTCTTGCTGGTTTCCTCGTCCGTCTTGCCCTCTTCCCGGCTGTATAGCACGGTGAAGCCGGGGAAGCGGTTGACCGAGGTGGAAGTGCGGAAAAGATAGTCGTCTTTAGGTGTTCCGCATTTAGCTTCGATGTCGACTGTTGTGTTGTCGTTTACCGCGGCAGACATTTGACTGGCCACCATGCGGTTCCAGATCAATTGATAAAGTTTGAACTGGTTTGCTGCCAGGTATGGTTTCACGGTTTCCGGCGTGCGGTGTATTTTGGTCGGACGGATTGCTTCGTGGGCTTCCTGCGCACCCCGTACTGCCCTTGTAAAAACACGCGCATGCGGCGGCACATAGTCCGCCCCGTATTTCTCGCTGATGAATTCCCTCGTTTCTGTTACTGCGCTGTGTGCCACGTTCGTGGAATCGGTACGCATGTACGTGATCAGACCGACGGCTTCTTCTTTGCCAATAGGCAGACCCTCATAAAGCTGTTGAGCCAGCATCATTGTCTGTTCCGCCGAATAACGTAATTTGTACCAGGCTTCCTGCTGCAACGTGCTGGTAATGAACGGCGGCGCCGGCTGGCGCAGCACTTTCTTCACTTTTACTGCGTGGACAGCCCATTTCGCATCTTTCAGCTTGTTCTTTAGAGCCTCTGATTTTTCCTGGTTGTTGATGTTCAGTTTTGTGCCGTCGGTGAAACTTACCAGCGATGCGCGGAAATTAGCTGCTTTCGGCGAATCTTTGGCGGCCAATTCCGCTTCCATCGTCCAGTATTCTTCGGCTACGAATTTTTCAATTTCACGCTCACGGTCGACGATAATCCTTAACGCCACTGATTGCACTCGGCCTGCGGAAAGACCGCGCCTGACCTTTTGCCAGAGCAGCGGACTGAGTTTGTAGCCCACCAGTCGGTCCAGCACCCGGCGTGCCTGCTGTGCGTCTACCAGGTGCATGTCCACTGCGCGCGGGTGTTTGAATGCTTCCTGCACGGCTTCCTCTGTGATTTCATGGAAGACCACCCGTTTGAACGGCACTCCCTCTTGCCCGACCTGCGTGGCCAGGTGCCAGGCGATCGCTTCTCCCTCTCTATCCGGATCTGTTGCCAGATAGATGGTACCCACTTTCTTGCCGGCGTCTTTCAGTTCCTTAACGGTTTTCGCTTTGGCGCGTGGTACCACGTATTTCGGTTCGAAATCATGTTCGATGTCCACGCCTAACCGGCTTTTCGGCAAATCCCTGATATGTCCCATCGACGCTTTTAAATTGTATTTACTGCCTAATATCCGCGCCAGCGTTTTCGCTTTGGCGGGAGATTCCACGATGACTAAATTTTTACTGTTACTCAACTTTCACTCCATATATTTCTCTGGACTCACGTGCCAGCACATATTTCATACTGCCGATGGATTTGATCAAACCTTTCAACTCCATCATAGCTAGTGTACTGCTTACTGTCGATACTGGCAAGCCGCTGCCTGCGCAGATCTCATCGATGTGCGCCGGTTCCGCCGATAATTTCCCCAGCAACAATGATTCCGTATCTGATGTAGGAATTATTTCTTTGAATTCCAGTTGCTGCGCCACTGCCCGCAGGTTTAATTCCTCTAAAATGTCCTGGCAATTCTGTACCAGCTTGGCTCCCTGCTGTATGAGACGATTTGTGCCTTGGCTGGCCGGCGAAAGCACACTACCGGGTACTGCCAGCACATCGCGGTTTTGCTCCAGCGCCAGGTCGGCGGTAATTAACGCGCCGCTCCCTTCCCCGGCTTCCGTCACCAGCACCCCCAGGCTCATCCCACTCAAAATGCGGTTGCGGCGGGGAAAGTATTCCGGTTTTGGCTTGGTTCCCAGCGGATATTCGCTGATTAAAGCGCCGTGTTCAATGATTTGCCTGGCTAGATTGGCATTTTCCGGCGGATAGATCGTATCCAGCCCGCACGCGGCCACCGCGATCGTCCGTCCTCCGGCTTCCAGCGTTGCGTGGTGCGCAATTGTATCCACACCGCGCGCCAGTCCGCTGACCACCGTAATTTTATTACGTGCCAGATCGGTGGTAATTTCTTCTGTGATTTGCCGTCCGTAAGCTGTCACTTGCCGTGTGCCCACTACCGCCAGACACCAATCGTCTTCTGGTAATATTTCGCCCTTCATATAGAGAATTGGCGGATAATCGTAAATTTCTTTCAGCCGCGCAGGATACTTGTCATCGTGCCAGGTCAACGCCTGCACACTCTGCCGTTTCATTTTTCCCAGCTCTTCATCTAGATCAAGACGGGGACGCCATGCAATCACCGCCTGCGCCACGGTATCATCCAGCCGCGCTTTCTTCAATTCCGTAATCGGCGCTTCCCACGCTTTCTCCAGCGTGCCGAAATGATTTTCCAGCTGCGCCAGCCTGACCCGCCCGATGCCGGGAATAAAACTGAACCCTATGCAAAATTTCAAATCTTTATTATTCATGTTTAAAGCATAGTAATTCTAACACAGTGGTTTTGGTTAAAACAATGGACTACCAATTTGCACATTAAACGTAATTCTAGCAGATTTTGCCCCCGGGGGTTTTTCCAAATACGGCATCATTAATAAAACAGGGTGGGTGTAATCGTAGACAAAGCCCACTGTCCATACCGGCGAAAGCCGGTATCCAGAACCTGGATATTATCATATCGGACGAAGCGCGGCAATCTCACTGCGAATGGCGCTTTTTCGTCATATTATTGAATACCAAGTCTTGAGGTTTAGGGAATTGGGCTATGTTTTCTCAATCGGAAGGTTCGATGCTTGTAAGCTATGGAATTATTATTCTTTTTTCTCCTCACTCTCAGGAGATTGCGTTTCACTATTCTCAATAACGGGCTCTTCGTCTTTAATGAAAGTTTTAAAAAATTGCTGAATCGCTTTGTTCCCTACGGCAAGCCAGATACCCAATAAAATAGTAACCCCATGTATTGCCATTTGTCGTATCTCATTTGTAGAAAAATCTACTCGTATCTGATCCGGCAAGTGCGAATAAAAGAAGTAGTAACCTGCCGTCACAATCAGGTAAGGAACATTTGAAACAACAATAAATATACCCAGAACACGCATTATTACCCTGTGCAGATCATTATTCGAAGTGCTTATGGTTATTTCGTTATCTTTGATATCTCCAGCAATGAATTTAATCACTTTATCTACTTTCCACCATAATAAAAGTAAAAGAAGACTTACAATAATAAATGCAATGGACATTCCGATGATATCAGGAAGCACATTAATCTTGCCCTGAACGTCAACATAGATATTTTTATTTACGTCCACCGTAGAGATGAAGTTTATCGCGTAACTTATCGCATTAATAAAAACAAATATCAGAAAAATTTTATAAACGGTTTTAATTAATGTGCGCATTTTCTTTCCTTTCTACGCCACCTTCGCAAACAGCACTACGTAGTTTTTCCCGTATACTTTGGCGCACTTTGGACAGGTTGTATAGAAATAAAACAACTGCTCTACCGTTTTACCTTTAGACTTTACATAATCATCCATTTGCGCGGCCCATATGCCGATGAACTTGTACCGCCCTTCGAACACTTTCGTCAGGAATGTTCCGGACATTGTGGTCATTTTCGCCCGCGGCACATCTTTTAATACTTCGATGTACATCTCCGCGCCCCACTTGGAATTCTCATCGATCAGCATCAAATAATCGGGGATATCCGCGCCTGCATTAATGATCAGTTTGCCGTTCTTCTTCACTCTACCGTTTAAAGTGAGCGGCATGTGGAACAGACTCAAAATATGGTCGGTCACAAACTTTTTATCATGCCAGACGATCTCCTTTTCGTCCCATTGCGCCGGGTCGAAAGGCGGGCAGCAGCCGGTGGAATTAACTGGTTCATTGACTGTTTGGGGAGTCTGTTCCATCATATTGTTCTCCAAATTTAATCAAGCTGATATGAGAATTAATATCGTAGCAGAGAAATTGGGATTTTGCAAAAAATTCAGGTTATTGACGCTTGTCTCCCCCTCGCTGTTTATGAAGAGGGGGTCAGGGGGTGAGGTTCTAAGCTGACGGCTGACCGCTGATAGCTTATATAGCATTTTGTACTTCGGATTTAGTGCTTTCCTTCCAGTTCCACCACTTCAGTTTTTCCGGTTCCGGATTTTCCGTCTCCGCGAAATAGACAGCACAGCGGAAGACATATAATAAACATCTATCCTGTGTCACACCGGCAAAGCGATTTGATTGTTCATAAAGAGCTTCCGGATTTTTGCCTTTCAAGTCAGCAATTGCGTGGATCCCGATATTCTCCAGATCCCGCGCAATGCTTTTCCCGACACCCGGTATTTGCTCCAATTCGCTGTGGAAGTTTTTCTTCATTTTTGCATAAATAATTTGAATTTGAATATTTGATATTGTTTGGAATTTGGGAGTTGGTTTTTGGAATTTATTCTCTACATCCCCAGTATCACATTATCGATCAACCGTGTATTTCCGAACTTTACTGCCATCGAAACCAGTGCCGTTTTTTTAATTATTTTAAGTTCGGCCAGTGTTTCCGTATCGGAGATGCTGATATAGTCGATTTTTCCCAGTGGCTCTTTTTGGATCAATGTAGTCATTTGTCCCAGGATCACGTCTGCGTTTTTCTCGCCGTTAGCAAATAATTCCTGCGCCATTTGCAGTGATTTGTACAATACCGGCGCTGCTTTCCGCTGTTCCGGGTTCAGATAGACATTCCGACTGCTCATAGCCAGCCCGTCCGGTTCGCGGATAGTCGGGCATACCACGACCTTCAGGTTCATGTTGAGATCGGCGGCCATCTTTTTTATCACCAGCGCCTGCTGGGCGTCCTTTTGCCCGAAATAGGCATTGGTCGGCCTTACAATATTAAAGAGCTTGGTGACAACTGTGGTTACGCCGCGGAAATGTGTCGGGCGGACATTACCTTCCAGCGGTTTGGTCAGGTTGTCGACGGTCACCCATGTGTCATAACCGGCTGGATACATGTCTTTATCCTCGGGGAAAAACACCGCATCCGTTCCTTCTTTGTCCAGCATTGCCAGGTCGCGTTCGAGGTTGCGGGGGTATTTGGCTAGGTCTTCGTTCGGCCCAAACTGAGTCGGATTGACATAGATGCTGGCGATGACGGTTCTGTTCTCTGCGCGGGCTTTTTTAACCAGCGACATATGCCCTTCGTGCAGATAACCCATCGTCGGCACAAAACCCACTGGCTCTTTCAGATTAAGCCTGAGGTATACCATATCGGGGATATTTTCAATTACGATCATTTAACCTGCTCTTGCTCGTAACATGGAAAGCCACAACTTAGCATTTACAAAGGATTTCAATGTAGTTTAGCTTTGACCTGTTCCAGCACGTCGTTATCGATGATAAAGCTGTTTTCTTTGGTGGGAAAAACTCCTGCTTTTACATCATCTCTGTAGGCATTGACCGCCTGGGTCATTATATCCGTTAATTTAGCATACTGTTTTGAGTGTTTTGGTGAAAAATCGGAAAGTCCCAACATATCGTTCGTTACGAGCACCTGTCCATCGCAGGCAGGTCCTGCGCCGATACTAATTGTGGGAATATTTATATTCTGTGTGATCAGTGCAGCCAGACGCAGCGGAATACATTCCAGTACCACGGAAAATGCCCCGGCTTGTTCGACTGCTTTGGCATCGTCCATCAGTTTTTGGGCGGCTTCAAGTTTTTTCCCTTGCACGAGATGCCCGCCAAATTGATTAATAGATTGCGGAGTCATACCGATGTGTCCCATAACCGGGATACCGCAATCGACGATCCGTTTGATTTTTTCTTCGACCACCACACCGCCTTCCAGCTTCACTGCTTGTACTCCGGCTTCCTGAATAAAGCGGGCGGCGTTCCTCAAGGCATCTTCCACGGAAACATGGTAAGTCATGAAAGGCATATCGCCCACGATCAGGGCGTGCGTGGCGCCGCGGACAACGGCTTTACAGTGGTGAATCATTATATCCATGGTCACCGGCAGGGCGTTTTCATACCCCAGTACTACCATGCCTAGACTATCACCAACTAGAATAATCGGGATATTGCAGTTATCGATGATTTTGGCGGTGGAATAATCGTAAGCGGTGAGCACCGTAATTTTCTCACCGGTTTGCTTCATTGCGCGGATGTCGTTGATCGTGACGCGTTTGACCTGTGTAGCCATATCGAGCCTCCTTCAGAAAAGGATTTTTTCGATGGCGCTCTTCTTGGCGGTAATTTGGTTCTTGGCGTCGACATAGACCAGTGTGGGATGAAAGTCATGCAATTCGCTTTCCATGACATTGGTGTAAGAAAGAATGATCACGATGTCGCCTTTGTTGACCAGACGGGCAGCGGCGCCGTTCAGACAGATCTCGCCGGACTCACCTTCTATGGCGTAGGTCACCAGGCGGCTGCCGTTGTTCACGTCGACGACGTGCACCTGTTCGTAAGGGAGTATGTCGGCCGCTTTCATCAAGTTACGGTCGATGGTAATGCTTCCTTCGTAGTTCAGATTGGCGTCGGTCACTGTCGCGCGGTGGATTTTACTCTTTAGCATTACTCTCATTTCAGTCCTCCTAAACAGGAATCAGGTTAATTCGTTAACTTTTTATCATCTTGTTAAATTGATTTTCAATGTTTTTACGTTTGAAGCCGGCTTTCAGCAAGGTGCGTAATTCCGCGGCTTTTTCTTCGTCGATCTTACCTTTGGCCTGGGCGATAGGGATTGTTTGCAGCCCCAGTTCGCAGTAGGTGGAAAGTGCGTCCGGCGCTTCTTTTTGCAGCGCTGCCAGGTGCTTTTTCACGGTCTCTACGTCGCCGCGGGCGATCGGTCCGGTCAAAGCTTGGGGAATCCCGGCGTTTTCGATATTATTGAGAGTGCCCTTTAGTAGCGGCAGTAAGGCCTGCGTTGCCTGCTCGCGGGGGATACCGAAGGTTTCCCACAGATCGTCGGCCAGTTTAACCAGTGTCACCAGATAATTGCTGGCGATGACGGCGGCGGCATGATAAACAACTTTGTCTTCGGCTTTCAGTTCGATCCAGCGGCAGTTCAGGGCTGCGGCCATTTCTTTGAGGGTGCTTAAAAGCGGCTCTTCCGCTTCAATGGCGAAGGTCGAGCCGGGCAGATTATCGATTGCCTGCTTAACGTTAGCCATGGTCTGTAAAGGATGAAAAACCCCGGTGATTGCGCCCATTTGCCGGGCGGGAAGTAATGAATCGGTGGAATCGGCGCCGCTGCAGTGTACTACGCTCTGGCCTTTGTGCCATTTCAGTCCGGCGGCGATTTGGGGGATGGCGGCATCCGGTGTGGTGATGAAGATAATGTCGGCGGTATCGGCAACTGTCTGGTTTGTCTCGGCGGCTTTACAGCCTTTGATCGCTTTGGCCAGTTTTTCAGCGGAGGCATATGTGCGGCTGGAGACAACAGTAATGGTATAACCGCTCTTTGCGAGTTTGATCGCCAGCGCGCTGCCGACTGTCCCTGCGCCAATGATGCCGATCTTTAACATTTCACTACACCTGTCCAAAAATAAATGCCCTCTCGAAATAGACAGAGAGGGCATTAAATAACTTTTTTCTTGCCGTCTCGGTCTTCCGATCCAAGCGACCATCCAGGATGTATTCAGTTGTTATGTGGGCTTCCGCCCTGTGTAAGATGGCTTCCACCTATCTTCACCTAGATACTAGCACTGTATTTTTTTATTGTCAAATTTGTCAATATCAGCCTCGAATTTGGCCATCCTGCACTCGTCTTAAACCAGATATAAACGCGTAACCCCTAAAATGTAACCAATTCGTTACTTCAGATAGAAAAGAACAGGCCTGTCGTTGGATGAATCGTGGTAATGAGATATTTTCAAACCCTGAAAGACCCTACTCTAACTGAGGAAGTTCAAGAAGGGCGTTAAGCCCTTCTTTGATAAAAAAAGTTCCCTCTCTTTTCAGAGAGAGGGAAGGGAGTGAGTCGTTGTGGCAGACATTGCAATTGTTAATCATTTATTCATGACTTTTAAAAAACAAAGCTGAAGGCTGACAGCTGATTGCTACCCCACCTGCTGCCTCAGTCTCGTCGCCCTTTCTTTTCTCTCTATCAGCCTTTCCTGCTCCTTAGCAACTACCGCAGCAGGCGCCTTGCTCAGGAATGCCGCATCTTTCAGCCTGGCATCCAATCTGATTATATCTGCGTCTATCTGCGCGATCTCTTTCAGGATTTTTTCTCTTTCCACCGCTAGGTCAATCATACTGGCCATCGGCACGATCACATCTGCTTCTTTCAATACCGCCACCGCGAACTTCTCACCCTGTGCTCCGGTGACCCGTTCGTCCTTGAATTCCAGCGGTTTTACCTTCGCCAGCGACTGTATTGCCGCTGCGTACGGGGTGATTGCCGCAGTCATCTTGCCGCTGTAAATCTCAGCCGCGATCCATTTTGTCGATTCTACTTTATTCTCGGCGCGGATATTGCGCAATGCACGCGTGATATCGATCACCGTCTCCACAATATTCTCCGCTTCAATATCGATGGCATCCTTGTCCGACTTCGGGTACTTCGCGATCATGATCGAGTCTGTTTTCTGCCATTTGGCAGGCAGGTGGCTCTTCAGGTTTTGCCACAGCTCTTCGGTCACGAACGGCATGAATGGATGCAGCAAGCGCAAAGCAGTTTCCAGTACGTTCACCAGCACTGGTAATGGTGATGCTGCATCTTTATTCTCCGGATTCAGACGGACTTTGGCCAGTTCGATGTACCAGTCGCAGTATTCGCTCCACAAGAAATCGTAGATCGTGCTCAGCGCTTCCCCAAACTGGAAATCCGTCATCATTTTATTTACGTTGGCTTCCGTGTGGCTCAGCCTGCTCAGTATCCAGCGGTCTTCCACTGTCAGCGATTCTTTATGAATCTTCAGGTCGATTTTCCCCTCGGTCGGAATGCTCTTGATCACAAAGCGGGTGGCGTTCCACAGTTTGTTTGCGAAATTCCGTCCGGCTTCCAGCTTGATCGGCGACATCTTGCTGTCGTTGCCCGCGGCATTGCCGGTCACCACGGCGTAGCGCAGCGCATCCGCCCCGATCTTGTCGATGATCTGCAGCGGGTCGGTCACGTTTCCCTTGGTCTTGCTCATCTTCTCGCCTTTTTCATCGCGGATCAGGCCGTGCAAGTAAACATATTTAAATGGCACTTTGCCGGTATTTTCGATACCCATCATGATCATCCGGGCAACCCAGAAGAACAAAATGTCGTAGGCTGTCTCCATTACATTAGTGGGATAGAAATAGCGGAAATCTTCCGTGTCGTTCGGCCAGCCCAGCGTGGAATGCGGCCACAAACCGGAGGAAAACCATGTGTCCAGCACATCGGGGTCCTGCTCGATGTTCGTCCCATGGCATTTCGGGCATGTCTTCGGCGTGTCCACCGCTACGATCATCTCGCCGCAGTCTTTGCAGTAATAGGCCGGGATGCGGTGTCCCCACCACAATTGACGGGAAATGCACCAGTCGCGGATATTCTCCATCCAGTTCAGATATACCTTGTTAAAATGTTCCGGGATGATCTGGATCTGCCCGTTGTTAACGACATCGATCGCCGGTTTTGCCAGCGGTTCCATCTTTACGAACCACTGCAGGCTGGCTAGCGGTTCGATTACGGTCGCGCAGCGCTGGCAATGACCGACGGCGTGGCTGTAATCCTCAATTTTGATCAAAAGCCCCAGCCGTTCCAGTTCCTCCACTACCCATTTCCGGCAGGCGAATCTGTCCATCCCTTTACATGGGCCGGCGTTGTCGTTCATTGTTGCGTCCTTATTCAGGATCGTGATCAATTTCAGATCATGCCGTTGGGCGATCTCGAAGTCCACCGGGTCGTGCGACGGCGTGACTTTTACCGCGCCGGTTCCGAATGCCTTGTCTACTATAGCATCTGCCACGATCGGAATGCGCCTGTTCATGATCGGTAGCATGACATATTTCCCGATCAGGTTGGTATAGCGTTCGTCTTCCGGATTGACGGCTACTGCAGTATCGCCGAGCATTGTTTCCGGACGGGTGGTAGCAACGATCAGATAACCGTCGGAGTCTGCCAGCGGATATTTCAAATGCCACAGGTGGCCGTTCAGGTCTTTATGGTCCACTTCAAGGTCGGAGAGCGCCGTCGAGCAGCGCGGGCACCAGTTAATGATGCGTTCTCCCCGGTAGATCAAGCCTTTGTTATATAGATTGACGAAGGTGTGCCGTACCGCTAAAGACGGTCCTGCATCCAGCGTAAATTTCTCCCGCGACCAGTCGCAGGAAGTGCCTAAACGCCGATGCTGCTGGGTGATGCGGGAGCGGCATTCATTTGTCCATTGCCACATCCGTTCCAGGAACTTTTCCCGGCCTACCTGGTAGCGGTTGGTGCCTTCCTTGGCCAGCAGTCTTTCCACTACCACCTGCGCGGCGATACTGGCATGGTCGACGCCCGGCAGCCACAGCGTGGGGTCTCCTTTCATCCGGTGCCAGCGCGTCATCGCATCCTCGACGGCAGCGGTTAGCGCGTGCCCCATGTGCAATTCCCCCGTCACGTTCGGCGGTGGCATGATAATGGTAAAAGGTTTCTTCTTCGGGTTGATCACCGGCTTGAAATAATCCTTCTCCATCCAGTATTTATACCACTTGTCCTCGACCATCTTTGGGTCGTAGGCTTTCGGTATTTCCTGTTCGATTAAAGGTGCGTCTGTCATATTATTCTCCTTAGTTGCTTTCAGTTTAGTTTGAGGTCGTCCGAAATCTCTTGGATTGGAGAGCTAACCCCAATTCCCCCCTTTCGCGAAAGGGGGACTGAGGGGGATTTTCTATTTCCGCACTCTATTTTCGGACGCCCTCGATTAAGGTGAACGTGAAGGCTTTGTGTTCTTTTTGCAATCATTTCAGTACTTTTCTCACAACTGTAAGCTCTTATTAACAAAAAAGCCGTCCTGGTGGACGGCCTCTAATCATTCTGAGACAAGCCCACTGACCGGCTTTACTTTGTAACGACGACCACTGTTGTGTTCATATCTATACTCTGTAAAACACAAGATAACATATGAACGGCACGAATGTCAATTATCCGATGCCGGTTGTGTGAGGGAGTTGACAATACATTCCTCTTTAGCCGAGGGACAAGTTTGATTTCGGATTTTGAATTTATTTGGGATATGGTTTTTGGAATTTGGAGTTTAATTTGATCGGGACATGATGACTAAAAGTAATTGTTATTTATGTGGTTGACAATCGTATTTTGGCACTTTAGTATAGCTCTAGAACTATGGAGGATAAAACATGAAAACCAAAATCAGTATCGTCAGGACTCGCAACCGTATCGAAGGGGTTAAACAGGCAGTTGATTTGCTGAAATCCAACCCTTTTCAGGGCAAAGCCGTTGTTCTCAAGCCTAACTTGAATTCCGCCGATACCACTCCAGGCTCAACCCATATCGATACCTTACGCAGCCTTGTTTTAACCTTAAAAGCAATGGGTGCCAGACAAATTACCGTTGCTGAACGCAGCGGCCCCGGCGACCCCACCCGCGTTGTCATGGAAAAGAAAGGCATACTTAAACTTGCTGCAGAACTGGATTTTTATATCCTGGCCATGGATGAAATGGCGCCGGATAGCTGGGTACTGGTTCGTCCTCAAGATAGCCATTGGCGCGACGGTTTTTTATTTCCCCGCATTTACCGTGAAGCGGAATCCATCGTCCAGACCTGCTGCCTCAAGACGCATGCCTACGGCGGTCATTTTACCCTCTCGTTAAAGAATGCGGTGGGTATGGTGCCCAGGGCCGGGCATTCTTACATGCAGGAACTGCACAGTTCGCCGTTTCAGCGGCAGATGATCGCCGAAATCAATACCGCCTATTCTCCCGACCTGGTTGTCCTTGACGGCGTCGAAGCTTTTGTTGACGGCGGTCCGGCCAGAGGCAAACTGGCCGAAACGAACGTTATCCTGGCCGGTAAAGACCGCGTTGCGATTGATGCCGTGGGAGTAGCAATCCTGCGTTTATTCGGAACCACACCTGCGGTTAGTCAGGGAACTGTTTTTCAACAGGAACAGATTGCGCGGGCTGCTGCTCTGAACCTGGGTGTGCAATCCCCGGATCAAATTGAATTTGTCACTGCAGACCCCGAGGGCGCGGATTTCGCCCGGAAAATCACCGAAATCCTGCTTAAAACCTGATACCTGGCTGCATTTTTTTCGCGGGATTGACTCAAATCCGCGCGGCTTTCAAATACCCCGTCCGCCATCGACATTGATGGTTGTTCCCGTCACGAATGCGGACTCGTCGGATGCTAAATATAGTGCGGCGAAGGCGATATCGTCAGGCGTGCCTGCGCGTTTCAACGGAAGTTCTGCGATGTCCCGTTCAAACTGCTTTATCCCAGGCCCTTTTTGGATCATGTCCGTTAGAATGGGGCCGGGATTGATGCAGTTTACTCTGATTGTCGGCGCCAGCTCTAAAGCCAGTGATTTGGTCAGCAGATTCACCGCACTCTTAGCGCTGCCGTACGGCGTATCTTGCATTCTGGGCCGGATTGCGGACATCGAGCCGGTATTAATTATTACTCCTCCGCCGTTTTTCCGCATTTCCGGCACGACATATTTTGTGCAGAGAAAAATGCTTTTCACGTTCGTCGCGTAAATCTGATCCCAGCGGGCTTCATCGATGTTTTCCACCGGTGTGCGTTGGAAACCGATGCCTGCATTATTAAAAAGTATGTCGATTTTCCCAAAATTAGCTATCGCAGATTTGACAAGGATCTGTACGTCCGCAGCCTTTGTTACATCGGCATGGATAAAAACAGATGTGCCGCCTGCTTTCGTGATATTAGACGCTGTCTCCTTTCCGCCGTTTTCGTTAATATTAGCGACGACCACTATTTTGGCTCCCTCTTTAGCAAACAGGTAAGCAGCCGCTCTCCCGATTCCGGAGCTTGAGCCGGTGATTATCGCTACTTTATTGGCTAATCTCATCTCATTTCCCTCCTGTACTTCCCGGCCGTTTTCTTTCGCCGCATTAATATAATCGGGATTAATTTGTTTCTATTCTACCACGGAATGTCAGGCGTTCACCGTTATCTCCCCGGTTTGACCTTCACCCCGCATTATTTTATATTTGTTTATTATGCTAATTGAATCAGCCGCGATACATGATGCTCAGGAAATCCTGGAATTGCAAAAACTGGCCTTCCATAGCGAAGCTGTTTTTTACAACGATTTCACTATTCCGACTATGGTTCAAACCATTGGAGACATGATAGAGGATATCAAAACCAGGACTGTTCTGAAAATTACCAAAGACGGCGTCATCATCGGCTCTGTCCGTGGATATGTCAAAGACAGCACCGGTTATATCGGACGCCTGATCGTGCAACCGGAATTTCAGCATCAAAGTATCGGGTCCCGATTAATGCAGGCAATTGAGGACAAATTAAAATCCGCAGGCGCACTGCGGTTCGAACTTTTTACCGGCGATAAAAGTGAGCGGACCATCTGCTTATATAAAAGTTTAGGCTATCACATTTTCCGCCAACAGCCAGAACACGACCACGCCGTGGTTTTTATGGAAAAACCCGTAAAGTAATTCTAAACAAGTTTTGCTTACATGGTTATTGCGAGTCGCAACGAAGCAATCTCAGGGAGGGGGTGACTTTCTGCATTCAATAAATTGATTTCCCCTCGCCCCAAAGGTACGGAGAGGCGCTGATGGGTTAGGTTCTTTGTCATTTAGAATTTGTTTGGGATTTGTCATTTGGAATTTGTATTTTCGCCCCTCTACATATGCTCGATCATCTTCGGTAATTCCGTTGACTTGGTTCCGCCCTTGCCTCTCATCAACGACGGAATAATTGCAAACAGAACAATTATCCCCAGAATCAGACAAGCGTGATTAACGGCATGCAGGAATATCGGCATCTCGTTCGCATTGTTCATCTGTGTGCTCCCGACGATTTGCGAAAGTTGTTTGTATGGCATTACCAGCGACATTAACAGCAAAGAAAACGGCACACTGAGTAAACCGCCGGTCATCGTCAGCGTCATTCTGATTCCGTTGGCCACTCCCCGTTTCTCCGCTGGCACAGATCCCATGATTGCGCTCATGTTCGGCGGTCCGAATAAGGCCATACCGGAACCGAATAACACCAGGCTGATTAACACAGCACTGTACGAAGATTTATCCGTGAGTGTAGAAAACCAGATCAAAGCGGCAGCATTCAAAGCTAAACCGGCTGATGTTAATATCCGGCTGCCGTACCTGTCCGCAATTCTACCGCTGATCGGGCTCAAGACAAAGATGACGACTTCCAGTGGTATCAGGAGTAAACCTGCTTTCAATGCGCTGTAACCCAGTATCAACTGCAGATATAACGACCGCAGGAACGGCCCGCAGCCGAAGGCAAGAAAACCCAGGAAGGCTGTAAATGTGCCCGCACCAAATGCCCTGATTTTAAAAAGTGTCAGATCGAGAGTCGGAAATTTCTGCTTTAACTCCACCAGTATCACTGCACCGAATAACAATATACCGCAGCCCAGGATAATCAGGTTCCGGATTGAAAGCGGATCACCGATCGCCAGTGCTATCAATACCGTTGTTAAAGCGACGCAATATAATATTGAACCGGCAAAATCGAATTTTTGTCCGGCTGGTTTGGCTCGGACCTCTTTTAACCGCACATAACCCCAGATTGTTCCGAAGATGCCAATGGGGACGTTGATCAGGAATATCGATTGCCATCCCAGAGTCGTGATCATAACGCCGCCCAGCGTGTAGCCGGAAATTGCGCCCAGATTCATCGCCATGATGTTAGTTCCGAGCCCCATTCCGAGTTTTTCCTTGGGAAATGCGTCGGTAATAATCGCTATGCTGTTGACCGAGAGTAAGGCCGCGCCTGAGCCCTGAATCAGACGGAAAATGACCAATTGTTCACCGTTTTTGGATAAGGCACACAGCAACGAACCAACTGTGAATATCGCGAAACCCAGGTTGTACAACCGGACTCTACCGAGCAGATCCGCCATCCGCCCCAATACCACGGCCAGTATTGTCATCATCAGGGAATACCCGGTAATGATCCAGATGCCGTGTACAATGCTGGCATGCAAACTTTGCAAAATTGTGGGTAACCCAATCACGACGATGCTTGAATCGAGCGCAGCCATAAAACTGCCGACCGTGGTCACGGACAATACCGTCCATTTATAATCTAATTTTAATTTCATGCAATCTCACATTTACACAACGTTATTTCTTTACCGCTCAGACAAAATTAAAACAGTCCTTTGAAGGACTGCATAAATATTGAAAAGGCCTTCTTATTCGTCCGGTGTTGTCTCCGGTTGGCTTTTCTGGAGAATGATTTAAAACCTATTTTCAGTATAGGCCTTTCACTTTATTATTTACAAATACTTGCCGTCTTCTGAAGCCGCTTCCCACCTCTTTGGTTACAAGAGGGGTGGTTGAGGTTCTGGCAAACCACAACTCATTATTAATTATCTTCATCTCGTAGCTGAAAGCTGATTGCTGACCACTGAATGCCGGTAATTTTCTTCCCCCTCTTGACAAAGCAACATCTTTGCCTCAATATATTGTATACTTGTGCAAAAGAGTAGTTACCGCGTGGTTGATGACCAACAACGAACGAAGCTTGGTTTCTTAAAATATACCTGAATAGAGGGGAATTGGCAGAGGGGGAAGGAGAATGGAGGAAGGGAAATACCAGGACTCTTTTATTAAAAGGAGGAGTAAGAAATGAACAAAGCCTCGCCATATATCTTAACCATCAGCCGCCAGATGGGCAGCGGCGGAGCCTACCTCGGACAGCGATTGGCCATTCGCTTGAACGCGTCTTATTTGGACCACGATATTGTCCGCCAGGCCGCGCAGGAACTGAAAATCTCGGAAGAATATCTGCACAGCCGCGACGAAAAAGTGACTTCCCGCTGGCAATCCGTATTGCAATCCATTGCCTATTCCAATTCCTGGTCGTACGCTCCGCCGCCATTGGATATTCTCAATGATGCGGATCTGTATAAATGCGAATCGGACATCATTAATCGCGTTGCCAGTCAACGCAACGCTATCATCGTCGGGCGCGGCGGCTACTGGGTGCTGCGTCATCACCATAGAGTATTAAGTGTGTTTTTACATGCCCCTATCAGCTTCCGCCAGAAGCGCGTTGAGGAATTATATCATGTCAACCAGCAGCAAGCGCTGAAATTGCTCAATTCCATTGACCAGGAAAGGGCTCGTTACCTTAAAGCTCTTACCGGCGCGGACGGCAGTGATGCCAGCCTCTATCATTTGTGCCTCGATACGTCTGCTATCGGTCTGGAAAAATGCGAATCGATTATTTTGGAAGCGCTGCAGGCCAGATTCGGCGATATTGAACTGGATCCACATGAGGTCGTTAGCGACTGATCCTGTTCCGCCGCTGATTACTCTTTGTTGTCAGCCGATGGTGTTGTGGGCTGAATTATGCGCGGACCCCGCAGGATCGATGGAATGACAGCAACCAGTACGATTATCCCGATGATCAGACTTGCGTGATTAATGGCTTTCAGAAATTGCGGGATTTCATTCGTGTTATTCAGTTGCGTGCTGCCCACGATCTGTGAGAGCTTGTTATAGGGCATTACCAGCGTCATTAGCATTAATGAAAAAGGCACGCTGAGCACACTGCTGGTCATTGTCACTGTCATTCTGATCCCGTTCGCCACGCCCCGTTTCTCTGCGGGCACCGAACCCATGATGGAACTGACATTAGGTGAAGCAAAAAATGCCGCGCCCAGGCCGAATAAAGCCAGGCTGATCAGCACTGCTCCATATGGAGAATGTTGATTGAGTGTCGAAAACCAGAAAAGCGCTGATGCCGTCATGCATAACCCGATCGTACTCAGGATCCGGCTGCCGTACCTGTCTGCCAGTCTGCCGCTGATCGGGCTCAGGAAAAATATGATAATTTCCATTGGGATTAGCATAATGCCGGCTTTCGCTGCACTGTAGCCAAGGATCAATTGCAGATATAAAGACCGCAGAAACGGACCGCAGCCGAAGGCGATCGAGTTTAGTAAAGCCGCTAAATTACCCGCCGCGAATAACCTGATTTTGAACAGCGTTATATCCAGCGTGGGGAATTTTTGCTTCAATTCCACAAATATTACCGCGATAAATAATGCTATCCCCCCGCCCAGTATCCACAGATTTCGCGTGGAAAGCGGGTCGCCGACGGCCAGCGCCAGCAGCACCGTCGTCAAGGCGATACTGTATAATATCGAACCGGCGTAATCAAATTTTTGTCCCACCGGTTTCATCCTGATTTCCTTTAATTGCAGGTAGCCCCAGATCGTCCCGAAAATCCCGATCGGAATATTGATCAGGAATATCGATTGCCAGCCGAAAGCCGAGATCATCACGCCACCCAGCGTATATCCCACGATCGCGCCCAGGTTCATCGCCATGATGCCGGTTCCTACCCCCATCCCCAGTTCTTTTTTCGGGAAAGCATCGGTAATGATCGCCGCGCTGTTTGCGGTCAATAAAGCCGCGCCGCTGCCCTGTAGAAAACGGAAAATAACCAGCTGCTCGCCGTTTCTGGACAAGGCACATAGCAACGAGCCAACTGTGAATATCGCAAATCCCATATTGTACAGCCGCACCCTGCCGTATAGATCTGCCAGCCGTCCCAATATCACCAGGAAGATCGTTGTCATCAACGTGTAGCCGGTGATTATCCAGATGCCGTGCACGATCGTGGCGTGCAGACTCTGCAGAATTGTCGGCAGTCCGATCACCACGATACTACTGTCCAACGAGCCCATGAACAGTCCGATGGTGGTGACGGATAATGCCACCCATTTATAATCTATTTTTAATTTCATCAGTTCTCACATTTCAGCGAAGACTTATCATAAATTGTAAAACAAAAAAGAAAAGTCCTTTTTCAGGACTGCAATATTATTGATAATCCGGATTTTTAGCGTCTTCGATTATCCTGGACAAAAATATACATCCAGTATAAATCTTTCACTTTTTAATTTATAGTGTCTTTTTCTCACAACTCAAAACTGATTACTGAAAATTGAGAATTATTTCGAAACGAAATTCGAGGATCTAACGAAGTTCAAGAAGGGCATTGAGCCCTTCTTGGTTATTTAGTGGTCAGGGGAGAGTCGCTGTGCCATTCACAGCTGCANNTTTTGTCAACCTTGACATTCACTTTTACTTTTACTATAATCCAGCTACTAATTGTTTGAATGCTGCATTTGACATAATGTTGAAAATCAATTAACAATAATCGTTATCGAAAATACTATTCAGATATTTTTATCTTTCGAACACTGGAAAAATTGATTTAACAATAGTTTTATTGTCGAAAAATGAATCAAAAATGTAAAGGGAGGTCTTTCAGAAAATGGGTCAAAAATTAATCGGTAAAGTAGCAGTCATCACGGGCGGCGGCGGTGGAATTGGGCGGGGCGTAGTCCTGGCAATGTCCGCCGAAGGGGCTAGNNCCGACGGTACCAAAGCTGCCGATGTAGTAGTAGCTGAAGTAAAAAAGTTGGGCGGTCAGGCCGTCTCCAGTTACGATAGCGTCACCACCATTATCAGTGCGGAAAAGATCATCGACACGGCTGTCAAGAATTTCGGCAGAGTCGATATCGTCGTCAACTGCGCCGGTAATTTCCTCCCGGCGGCCACCGTAGATACCACGCAGGAACAGTGGGATGCCATCATGGCTGTTCATCTGGGTGGGCACTTTGCCGTCAGCAGAGCTGCTGCCAGACAGATGATCAAGCA